>NZ_OY781460.1:2045000-2345000 GCF_963676855.1 uncultured Anaeromusa sp. | reverse complement strand
TTGCGATCACAGGACGCTTTGAAGACATCACGGACACTAACGCACTGCTTCAGCAGCTTGAGGGTGTCTATGAGGTATTCAAAGCAAAAGAACCGGCGTTCGCAGAGTTCAAGCCTAAGGCCAAGTCCGTGCCCTCTTTTGGAGAGCGTGAGAATGATAAAGGAGAAATTACCTTTAAATTCACCACAAAGTCCACCTGGAAGAACAAGGCAGGGGAGGAAATGCCTAAGGTTGTCCCTGTGTTTGACGCAAAAGGCAAACCATACACCGGCCCTATCGGTAATGGTTCCATCGGCTTAGTGTGTTATACAGTTGCGCCTAAGACCACCTCAACAACCAACTATGGTACATCCTTGTGGTTGAATGCTATCCAAATTCTGGAACTCAAGGAATTCTCTGGTGGTACTCAAGAGGCCGGTAATTTCGGCTTTAGTGAACAAGAGGGATTCGAAGGTTTCACCGAAGAGATGGGCCAGGAAAATCCGTTTTTGTCCGGTCCTACAGACGCAGAAGAAAACACGGGAGCAGCAGGGTTTTAACCTTTGAAGCAGACCTTTTCACGCCGGGGTGGGTGGAGTTCTCCAATTAAAGACTCCTTCCGCTCCGGGTTGGAGGTTCAAATCGCTAATGAGCTATCAAAATCCGGTGTCTCATATCGATATGAACTAGACAAAGTAGTATACATCATCCCAGCATCTAAACATGAATATAGACCAGATTTCGTGTTACCCAATGGCGTTATCATCGAAGGCAAAGGATTATTCGAAAGTGAAGACAGGAAAAAGCAGCTTTTAATAAAGGCTCAGTATCCTAATTTAGACATCCGGTTTGTCTTTTCGAACGCACGTCAAAAACTATATAAAGGTTCGCCTACCACATACGCAATGTGGGCCGATAAGCACGGCTTTAAGTGGGCGAATAAGAAAGTACCCAAAGATTGGCTGTTAGAACCTCAAAAGGACACTACAGGCCTCATCCCTAGGAAGAAAGGAGAGGCCGAATGAGTCTACTTAAGACTTTGAACAAAAACCTCCAACTCCCCAAACGCAAGGAATGGCGAGGGATGCTTGTGGTCTTCGCAGACACCAAAGGTCACTCTATGGATGATCTCTTCAAAGACTTGAGGCGCAAAGGGCACCTTACCGTTCCCATGCATTTTCTAGTGCATGAAGATGGTCTCATAGAGGAAGGCCGTAAGTTTTCAGAAGTGGCGCACCCAGACGTAGACCCTACAGGGACTCTGTGGGTGGGTTATGTGGATGCACCTTCTGAAAATCAGATGTCGGAGGCACAAAAGCAGGCTGTAAACCAGCTATCTATTTCGTTTTCCGGTGGAGTTGTGGAGGTTGCAACAATAGCGAATGGAAGAATCGTTCGTTACTGAGATGCATGTAAGTTGTCCTGATTGTGGTTCGTCAGACGGTCTCTGTGTGTACTCCGATGGGCACACCTATTGTTATGCCTGTCAAAAATACACCTCAGGGAGAGGACAAACCGAAGACATGGGGGCGCAACGCAGACCTAAATCCAAACACAACAAACCCGTGGTTCCACCTGATGAAATGCAAACAGTGGCCCTACCTGCCCGTGGAATTACCGCAGAAACATGCGCTAAATATGGGTATCATGTAGGCACTGTGGATGGACAGCCTGTACAAATTGCTGATTACCGAGAAGGTGGGGATGTAGTCGGTCAAAAACTCAGGACCAAGGATAAAAGGTTCCTGTGGACCGGCAAGGCCTCCTCTACGTTCTTTGGGCAGCACCTTTGGCCGGGTGGTGGGAAAATCCTTATCATTACCGAGGGTGAAATTGATGCCCTTACGGTGAGTCAGGTCAAAGGTAATAAGTATCCCGTGGTTTCCCTTCCGATGGGCGCAGGCAGCGCGAAGAAAATCTTCACGGCAAACCTTGAATGGTTAGAGCAGTTTGAAGAAGTAATCGAATTGTTTGATTCCGATGGACCAGGAAGGGAAGCGGCTGAGGACATCCAAGGTCTCTTGAGTCCGGGGAAGCTGAAACACGCTACAATCCCACTTAAAGACCCAAATGAGATGTTCTTAAGCGGCAAAACCGAAGAACTAATCAGAGCAATCTGGAACGCCAAGAAGTATGCACCGGATTGTATTGTTCAAGGCAATGATCTTTTCGAGCAGTCTGAAACTTGTTATGAGGAGGCCAACCAAGGCACTCCTTTACCCTGGAAAAAGATACCACTCAATACAATGATAAATGGCGTGAGACCGGCGGAAATCACTTTAGTAACCGCTGGCTCAGGCATAGGCAAAAGCACGTTTGTAAAATTCATAGGTCACCACATGGGAACTCAACAAAATATTAAGGTTGGCTGCGTTTTCCTTGAGGAAGCACCTAAGAAAACCGTGCAATGGCTGGGGTCTATTACAGCAGGCAAACCCCTGCACCTCGAAGGCCTCACCATGACAAAAGAGGAACGCCAGAAGGTATTTACGGAAACATTTGGTAGTGGGAATTTTGTTTTCTATGACCATTTTGGGTCCGTCGATAGTGATAATTTAATTAGTCGCATTCGGTACCTTGCGGTAGCGGAGGGTTGCAAGTTTGTAATCCTAGACCATATCTCTATTGCCATTAGTGGTATTGAAGGGGAAAACGAAAGACGCATTATAGACAACCTTATGACTAAATTGGCGGTCCTTACCCAGGAAACGGGCGTGGGGATAATCGCTATTTCTCACCTGAGGAAAACCGATGGTGGAAAGTCAAAGCCTCATGAAGAAGGCGGAAGGATTACTTTGGATGACCTGAGGGGCTCAGGTGCCCTGAAGCAGCTCTCTTGGACTGTACTAGCCTTGGAGAGAAATCAACAGGCGCAGAGTGAACTCGAACGGTCGCTAATCCTTGTAAGAGTCTTGAAGTGCAGAGAAACCGGGAATACCGGGGTGGGAGGTCACCTCTGGTATGACAAGGACACAATGAAGTTTGTGGAGGTCCCTAATGTTGAGGAGTTCTTAGGGGCTGCGGGAGAGATTACCTACCCAGGGAATCCCTTCTTAGGCCACAACGAGAACCAAACATACTCCTCAGAAGGAGCCTTTTAATGTTAACACAGGATGAAATTAAAAGAATTATAGACTCTCACGGACGGTGGCTGAGGGACGAACCTGAGGGGAGACGGGCAGACCTCAGTGGTGTGTTTCTCAGGTGCGCAGACCTCAGGGGTACAGTCCTTAGGGGTGCACTCCTCAGATGCGCAGACCTCAGTGACGCAGACCTCAGGTGCGCAGACCTCAGTGACGCAGACCTCAGTGGCGCAGTCCTCAGTAGAGCAGACCTCAGTGGCGCAGTCCTCAGTAGCGCAGACCTCAGTGGCGCAGACCTCAGGGGTGCAGACCTCAATGGCGCATACCTCAATGGCGCATACCTCAATGGCGCATACCTCAATGGCGCATATCTTGATAAGAAATACTTACAACTTTCTTGTATTGGGAGTAGGCGCGGTATAACCACCTATTGTGTGACGGATGATCTGATTCTTTGTGGATGTTGGAACGATTACAAAGGCGGGACCTTAATGGCATTTAAGGAACGCATTGAACAAATTTATGGTGTGAAAGGACGCACACCTCATGAACAGTATTACAAAGAGTATCTGGCGGCTGTGGTCTTCTTCGAAACAGCAGGAATAACGAAATGAAACACTCAAGGATTGCCCTAGTAGGGCGTAGCGGGTCCGGTAAGGACTTCCTTGCCTCCCAGCTTTTAGACTTCAATCGGGTTGCCTTTGGTGACCCTATTCGCCTCGTCCTCAGCACACTACGTGCGGGATACCCACGAATGGCACTTGCAATGCTCGAACAACTTACTTCCGGTATGTTAACCCGTGTACACCTTCGGACTCTTATAGGTCATGTAGCAACTATACCTAAGGAAGGCCCTAAGGACCGCAAAGGTTTGCAAGAGCTGGGGACCCTTATCAATAAATCCCTAGAAGGCGTATGGATTCGCGCAGGCCTTATGAAGGCCGGTGGGTTTCCTAAGGTTGTATTTACGGATGTCCGAAGAGGGTCTGAATTTAAGGCCCTACGTGACTCTGGGTATTACCTTGTGGGGATTAAAGCACCTGAGCGTGTTCGTTATGAACGCCTTGCAGAACGCGATGGAATCACCTGGGAAGAATTTGAGACAATGGAGCGACACCTAGCGGAGTCTGAAATTGATGTCTTAATCGCTCAGTGTGATTCGATTATCCACAACGTAGAGAATACCCGAGGTTTCACTGCCTTGGAGCAGCTCGAAACTATTATTCAACAAGGAGGAAATGGTAAGAAACAATGACGGTAAATGTAAAAGGTATTTCCATTAAGTCCGCCCGGAGAGCGCGGCGTTTCTACAAAGTGAAGATGAAAGGGATTGTAGTTGTTGGTACGTCTATTGCGGACGGTGCAGCAGTACTGCGAAACTTTGCATATTGGTTAGGTCAATCTGCTATTCAGACTGCAGTTAAGGTTGCATCTTATTGGGAAGAGAAGCATAAGGCGTATCTTGCAAAACATATTCAAATGCGACAGGATGCCTTACTTGCTCTTGAGGTCTGCAAGGATAATCTAACGGCGGAAATCAACGAATTGCAGGAATTGCACAAAGGAGCCTAAGGAGCAAACAGATTGCTCAACTTTGACTTAGAAAGTGATGGTCTCCTTGACAAGGGAACAAAAGTCCATTGTATTACGGTAGGTAAAGTGGGGTCTTCAGGAGACCCTCTTTTAATTGCCTATCCACCTGAAAAGGTCCCTGATGGGATAAACCGACTCATGGAAGCCCTTGCGGCTGGTGAAGAAATTAGCGGACACAACGTGATCATGTTTGACATTCCGTTCCTTGAGAAAACCACAGGGTTCAGGCTTAAGCGGTCCCAGAGAAGACAAGTGAAAGACTCCTTGGTACTAGGTCGGTTAATTTACACGGACCTGGCAAACATGGATATGCCTCTCTTAAGGCGTGGAGTCCTCCCCAAGAAACTCTATAAGTCTCATAAGCTGGAAGCCTATGGCTATCGCCTAGGAAAGCGGAAAGGTGAGTTTGTGGGTGAGGTAGCAGAGGACGATACAGATTCCACAAGTAAATGGGCTGTATATGTCCCTGAGATGCTCTCTTACAACGAACAGGATGTAGTTGTCGGGACCGCACTTATGGAAAACCTCTTAAACCACGGGTATTCTCAGGAGGCTATTGAATTAGAGCATGATCTGCAATGGTTGCTGGCTCAGATGGAACGTAATGGTTTTCCTTTTGATGTGCAGCAGGCAGAGGAACTTGAGTGTACCTTAAGGGCGCGAGAGGCCGACCTCAGGCGGAAACTTGAGGAACTTGTACCGCCCATCCCTGCACCTGATTTTATCCCTAAGCGTAATAACGCAAAAAAGGGTTACATTACAGGTGTTCCGGTGAAACGTTTCAAGCCATTCAACCCCAACAGCAGGCAGCAGGTCAACTGGATTATGACCACCCATTACAACTATCGTCCTGTAGATACTGACCTCTATAACATCGACAAAGACACTCAAAGAGAATTCGATGGGAACACTTTAGAGGTAATGTGTCAGGCCGGTAAGTTCAACCTAAAAGTGGATGCAGACACCTTCACCTACATGAAAACAGATGAAGACTGCCCCACAGACCTCCTGCCTCTTGTAGACACCTTTGAGGAATACTTCACGATTACCAAGAGATTGGGACAGCTTGTAGACGGAAAGCAAGGGTGGCTTAAGTGTGTTAAGGACTCCGGGCGAATCCACGGGCGCATTAATTCAATGGGCTGCGTGACCTCCAGGGCCTCCCATACCAGCCCCAACATTGCCCAAGTTCCAAAAGTTGGGTCCCCTTACGGCAAAGAATGCCGGTCTCTGTTTGGTGTTCCTAAGGGTTGGTATCAGGTGGGTGTGGATGCAAGTGGACTTGAATTGCGGTGCTTGGCTCATTATATGTATCCTTACGACAACGGCGAATATGCCCATGAGGTTGTCCATGGTGATGTCCATACAAAAAACCAACAGGCCGCAGGCCTTCCTACCCGCGACAACGCCAAGACCTTCATCTACGGATTCCTATATGGTGCCGGGGATGCCAAGATTGGCAAGATAGTCAAGGGTACAAAAGCAGACGGAAAGCGCCTTAAAGAGGCATTCCTAAAGCAAACCCCTGGTATCATGCTTTTACGTCAAGCAATCCAAAATGAATTAGTAGCAGAGATGTTCCGAGGGCGTGTTAAGTCGTGGAAGCGGAAATGGTTGCGTGGTTTGGATGGTCGGAGAATTCCAATCAGACATCTTCACGCAGCACTAAATTCCCTTTTGCAGTCCTGTGGTGCTCTTATTTGTAAGTGGTGGTTAGTAGAAACCGAAAGAATGCTTGTAGAAGAACATGGGTTAACTCATGGATGGGATGGGGATTTCGCAATGATGGCCTGGGTGCATGATGAGTTTCAGGCCGCAGCGAGAACCAAAGAAATCGCTGAGTTAATCATTCAGGTTGCTCAAGAAGCCATGAGAAGAACTCAGGCTCATTTTAAATTCAACGTACAATTAGATACTGAGGGCAAGATTGGGAAGAATTGGGCAGAATGTCATTGATTCCTATTGTTCTCACAGGGTTCCTTGTGTGGTGCGTGATGTCTTTCATAATCATTTATACCCACGACCTTCATGGAACCGAAGGAAAGCGTAAGAGAGAAAGGATGACCAATTAATTATGACCAAACGTTTGATTGATATTGTAGGCCGTGAAAAGAAGAAATTCATTCAGCGGGTCTTGGATATACGAAACGCCAAGCCTGAAAAACTAACGTTTCCGCGCTGGTTAAGTCGTAAGTATGATGGAGTGTTCGCTATTGCCTGGAAAGCTGATAACAAAACGGTGCGCATTTGTAGTGCCACAGGCGAACCTTACATCTCCATGAAGCACCTTGAGAAGTTCTTTTGCCCGGTCATGGTGGTTAATAGCTTGATTGTCTTCGAGGTATACGACCCTGCCTTGTCCTTCCCGACTATCAGCGGACAGGCACGGGATACCAAACAGCAACACACCAACCTGAAAGCGTATGTGCATGATTGGCTGACCTTGGGTGAATTCCTAGGTAGTTCGAAGTGTCGTCCTTTCGGGATACGCTACGCCTCTGTGTGTCATTTCCATGAGATTGACCCGAAGCAAACCTATGTGGTGGTGGTAGAACAAAAACACTGTCCCACCTTTGAAGTTGCCTATGGCATGTTCCTTCAGACTATTGAAGACGGAGGCGAGGGTATTGTATTGTCAGATCCTACAGCCCCCTATCAACCTGGGGAACGTAATCACACCAAGGTAAAAATGAAAGGCACCCTCACCTATGATCTAAAGGTGGTGGGTGTAATGGAAGGCATAGGGAGGCTTAAAGGAAAAGCCGGGGCTTTAACTGTAGAGTTCTTCGATGGTGAACTTATCTCTGTAGGTTCCGGGTTGGACGATTCCCAACGCGATACCTTCTTTAAGGAGCCTGAGAAAATTGTAGGCTCCATTATTGAGATTGAAGCCATGCGAGACTCTACAAAGGGCAAACTTCGGGAACCTCGTTTTAAAGCTATCCGGTATGACAAAGTAGAATCTGATGTCGATCTTGAGAATCGAATGGGTCGATTAGCAACTGCCTTGGGTTCCTTCCCGGTTCCTAAAGGCATTGGAGAAGCGAGAACAGCGTAACTTTGGATAAATATTTAAATGTCCTTCGGGAGATTCAGCGGCAACCTAAGGCACTTCAGAGCGACTTCGCCCGGAAAAACGCCTGGTTGGTCGCTGAGTTGGCCTCCCGTGGGTGTATCACCTCATTAGTAGGTGGAAAGACTACAAACTTCTGGCGACCTACGCAGGAAGGCTTGTCGGTTCTGGAGGGTGCCTATGGTAAAGCAACAGGCCAACCCTAAGGAGCCTAAACTTGCCCTGCTTTTTGATGGGGATATGTTTGCATATATTGCCTGCGCCAAGGCTGAAGAGGAGTGGACGTGGCCTAATGGCCTTCACTCTATTTGGTCTCAAGAAGGCGAATGCATCACAACCTTTGATGATGATGTATGCAAGGTGGCCCTGAAGGTCCTCCAAGAGATGAAGTGGGAGGGTCCTTATGAAATCATGGTTTGTTTCTCAGACCCAACTGGCAATTACTTCAGAAAACACATCTACCCTTCCTATAAGGCAAACCGGGCGGACAAACGAAAACCTCTCTGCTATACAGCCTTGGTGGATTGGGTAAAACAACACTACCAGACCCTCACCATTGAAGGTTTGGAGGCAGACGATCTTTTAGGTATCCTCTCAACCGGACCCAAGGAACCGGAAGGAAGTCCTGCGGTTATTATCAGCAAGGATAAAGATTTCAACTGTATCCCTGGGTGGTTCTATAGTATGACCGAAGGAAAGCTGAAGAAGGTCTCTGAAGAGGAGGCAGACCGCTTCCATCTTTATCAGACCCTCATAGGGGATACTTGCGATAATTACCCAGGGTGTCCTGGGGTTGGACCTGTGAAGGCCGAAAAGGTACTCAAGGAAGGGACTTGGGTAGAGGTGGCGGGTGCTTTTGAAAAGGCAAAACTACCGGAATCCCAGGCCCTCCTTATGGCACGTGTGGCGCGAATCCTGCGCTACGGTGAATTCAACGCAAAGGAAGGCGTTAAGCTATGGGAACCCGTGAGTTCTTCCTAGACCCCTGCCCAAGTAAAGAGCAGGAGAACCGTGTGGTGGCTGAACTTCTAACCCGTGAAATTCAACGGATGCAGAAGCAAGGTCACCCTTTGTCTTCTTTAGTGGACCCTGAGTCTACTTTAAGTTTCCTGAGGGCTATTCGCAAGTTAGGCGGCGTTGTGGTTTCTTTTGTTGAATACAGACCAAACTCACAGACCGCTGTCCTTGCGGGAGCCTTAGGGTACACAATCGTTCCTCTTTGGTGGTCCGGGCAGAAAAACCTGAAGGCCCTCAATGAGGAATTTGTAATCGGTCGGGTGCCTGGTTTTGGTCGGTTTGCTGTGGAGTACATGGAGCAAATGGCTAAAACCTCAGGCGCTTCTGTAGTTATCGCTGGGAATTTCTTAGGATGTAACCCAGTGATGACTAAGAATTTATATGTAGGTAAAATGGGTTTCCAGCTTCAGACAAACAACTTTATAAAGGTGGTGCAGTGAGTGGACCTAGATAATCAAACTGTCCCTAGATTCCACCAGATACAAGTAGACGGACTCAGGGACTACCTCAGTTTCCAGGCAGTCTTCAGAGAAGCAGAGCGGCGTAACATTGCCTCTCAGGAACTCCGAGGCTTCTGTCAGGGAATCGAATACATGCTAACTTTACTTCAGGCAGGAGTTGATTAACCACGGGACAAATTCTAGGAGGCCTTTTAGGTCTCACACAGTCAAACTCTCGCCCAACTTTAACAGCGCGTGACATCCTCCCAGAAACAAAAACATTAGACCCGCAGGCCCCAGAGTTAGGCGGGACTGACGATAACCGTAAGAATTCCGGTAAGGAATCTCTAACTATCGGCCTAGATTCCGCTGCGAAGGACAAGAAGGACACCGGAAGTGGTTCCTATAGTTCTCGCTCGACCTTGTTCATTGGTGGACAAGAGTAAGACCAAAGGAGAAATGTATGGGTAGTATCGTTTCCGGTATTTTCAAAGGTATTGGCTCAATTTTCGGACTCACGCAGGACTCAACCCCTCAGGCTGCTCAATCAGCGGCGGCTCCTGCTGCTGCACCTGTGGATGCTCCAAAGCCCACTGAGGAAACCGCAGGCTCCACTCAAAATGTATTGAAACGGAAGTCTTTAGGTAAATCCTCTTTAACGATTAATCAGACTTCCTCAGGCGGAGGGACTGGGGTGAATATCTAAACAAATGGAAGTTCAACAAACAGAAACCGCAAAAAGTATTTACGACAGACTTGCAGCAGAACGCGCTCCTTACGTCCAACGTGCGGAGAGATGCGCTTTAGTCACGATTCCTAGTCTATTCCCTAAGGATGGACACAATGGCAGTAGTGAGTTTGTTACACCTCAGACCTCCATAGGAGCACGTGGCGTAAACAATTTGGCTGCAAAGATCATGCTTGCAATAATGCCCCCTAATATGCCTTTTATGCGGTTGGATGTAGCGAACCATCTAAAACAGGAAGCACTTCGAATGGGCGCTCAAGACCAACTCGACCAGATTCAATATGCATTGAGTCAGGAAGAAAAGGAAATCATGAAGTACATGGCAACGAAGCAGTATAGACCTACTCTTACTGAGGGGTCTAAGCAGGTAATAGTCGCCGGTAATGTGTGCTACTTCCAACCCCCAGCCGAAGGCGGAATTAAAGCGTATCGCTTACACAATTATGTTGTAAAGCGTGATGGTCTTGGAAAGCCTTATCTTATCCTTACGGTGGACCATTTCAGCTATGCAGGCCTTCCTCAGAACCTCAAAACCCTGGCGGATGCCTCAGGGCAGCAGCATAAACCTGAGGATGTCGTGGACATCTATACTCATGCATATCTTGAGAATGGTAGATGGTTTTCCTATCAGGAGTTAGACGGTAAACGAATTCCAGACACTGACCAGAATTTCCCTCCTCATCTTCTCCCGTGGACTCCTGTCCGCCTCGTTAAGGTTGAAGGGGAGGACTATGGAAGAGGGTATGTAGAGGAATACCTTGGGGACCTGGAGAGTGTGGAGGCTATTCAAAAGGCAATCTTAGGATATGCCGGGGTAGCATCTCGCATTATTCATCTAGTGCGCCCTAACGGGACTACTAAGGTTCGTGCAATCCAAAAGGCACAGACAGGGGATTTCGTCACCGGAGACCGGGATGATATTTCTACACTCAACCTAGACAAAGCACAAGACTTCCAGACCATCAAGGAAATTCAACGTGATCTGAAGTCTGACCTTAGTTTTGCCTTTCTGCTGAATAATGCAGTCCAAAGGCAGGCGGAGCGTGTAACTGCTGAGGAAATCCGCTATGTTGCAAGGGAACTTGAGGAAACCTTAGGAGGCTTTTATTCGCTCCTTTCGGAAGACCTTCAACTTCCGTTGGTTAACTGTGCCATGAATCAAATGTCACGCGCAGGTCTGCTTCCCGATCTCCCGCCAGGTACTGTAGTGCCCTCGATTATAACAGGTGTTGAAGCGCTAGGACGTGGGCATGACCTTGATAATATCAATCAATTCCTAGAGTATCTCACCAGGATACCAGAGGCCTCCCGCTATATGAAACTTGGAGGCCTCTTAAAGCAAGTCGCGACTTCTCTGGCCTTGGATGTGAGTGGTCTTATTTTCTCAGATTCTGAAGTGCAGCAGAAGATGCAACAAGAGCAGCAGCAAATGCTGGTACAAAATGCAGCCCCACAACTTGTGCAGGGTGCAATGAAAGGAGCCACAGCGTAAAACTATGGCAGACACAACAAACCAACCTACAGGAGGAACACCTCAGGATTTCTATGGTTCTGCTGCGGTCATCTCAGACGCAGATAAAGCGGCAGTAACAATTCAGTCTAATGGTGTTCAGGTCCAAGCAGGGACTTCCCAAGAGGACCAGGCAACCGCAAAGGCCACTGAAGAAGCAGCCAAACAAGAAACCAATGTGGACCCGGAGAACCCTAACGACGGTGATGAGACATCGACAGAGGAGCAGCAAACAGACCCGCCTGAGGTTGACCCTGCAGTACAATCCCTGCAAAATCAGCAGCAGGCCGCAGCAGCTCTTGAAAAAGACCTCACAGCAAAGGGCGTGGATTTCAAAGCCCTTGAGGCTGAGTATGAAGCCAAAGGCGCATTCTCTCCTGAATCTTTGGAAACCCTTGAAAAGGCTGGGTATCCTAAGTCCGTGGTAGACGCTTATTTGAGAGGTCTTCAAGCGGACGGCGAGGTCTACCGAACGAAGGTTCTGGGGTTTGCTGGTGGGGATGAGGCGGAATACAAAAGCCTCCTCACTGAGATTGCCAAACGAGGCCCTAAGTATGCCGAGGCTTATGATAAGGTAATCAATAGCGGAGACCTAGCAACCATTGAGTTAATGCTTGATGCAGCTAAAGGAAGCCGTGTGGTAACCAAAGGAACCGTGAAGCCTTCCGTTTTAGGAACCGGTTCAGGTGCTCCTCAAGGTGGCCCTAAGCCTTTCGCAACGGAGGCAGAGATGTGTGCGGCTATTGATGACAGACGATATCGGGAAGACAAAGGCTATCGTGAGGCCGTTCGTGCCCGTGTTCAAGTGACCCCTTTCTCTTTTCAGTGAGGTTGTGGTAGGAGGAAGACCCTCCTGCCTTTATTTATGAATGACAAATAACAACAAAGGATGGTAATTTAAACAATGGCAGACCCGATTACAGTAGCAGCCCCAGGACAGGTAAATGGTACAGGAAACCGCCTTGAGATTTTCCTGAAGAACTTTGGTGGTGAAATCATCACAGCCTACCGGCGCATGAGTAAAACCACAGGCCGACACATGACTCGCAGTATTGAGAGTGGTAAATCCGCAGCATTCCCCGTATTGGGCCGCACTAAGGCGCGTTATTTGGCTCCTGGGAAGTCCCTGGATGAAGGCCGGACGAATATCAAGAGTGCGGAAGAAACAATCTTAATTGATGGTCTTCTGGTGGCTGATGCGATGATTACAGATATTGATGATGCTATGAGTCACTTCGAGGTCTCTGGCGAATACTCCGCTCAATTAGGCGAAGCGCTGGCCCTTGCTGCGGATGGTGCAGTATTGGCGGAAGTGGCTAAGATGGTAGCAGCAGGTACAGGCCACCTGGAAGATGCAAGCAACCCCACAGGCTTAGGCCGCCCCACCACGATTGCCCTCACGAATACGGCAGGTTCTCCTGTGGTGTCCGAGGCGAAAGGCTTACAGTATATGCAGGCGCTCTTGGAAATGCAGTACCATTTCGATCTAAACTTTATTCCTGAGATGGACCGGACAGCTTTTGCTCGCCCGGACCTTGCGGCCTCCTTGGTTGCAGCTAAGTTAGTAATTAACTCTGACTATAGTACCAACGGAAATATTCAGGAAGGACGTGTACTGCGGGTCTCTGGGTTTGACATTGTGTGTGTCCCAGGGCTAACCCAAGGCGGTGCTGATGCAACCGACATTCTCCAAGGGGATGGTCATGTATTCCCCTCAGCGTTGAAGGATACTTGTGTAGCTCTTTGTATTCATCGTTCGGCAGTCGGTACGCTGACCTTGCGGAACATGGGCCTCGAACACGCACGTCGTATTGAGTTCCAAGGTGACCTTGTAGTCGCAAAATATGCAATTGGTCATAAAGGGTTGCGCCCAGAAGCCTGTGGCGCGATCACGATGACACTCGCAGCATAAGCAGCTAGTAACAAAGAATTGAATTTGAATAAATAGAGTTTAAGAATAGACCGAGGATGCCGTGATGGTGTCTTCGGTCTATTTTTTGCATGTACCCTATTTGAAAGGAGGGAGTAGTTTGTGTTAATTTCCAACCCCACAAACATTGAAGCAGTTAACTCTGTCCTTGGGTCTATTGGGGATTCCCCTGTTGAGACCTTAGAAAAAGCCACGAATGTTAATGTTATCCTTGCGGGTAGTATCTTGGAAAAAGCATTACTGGAGGTTCAAAGCAAAGGCTTTACCTTCAACATCACTGAAGGCTATGTATTGAACATCGACTCACAAACCAAGCGAATCCCTTGGAACTCCTCATTTCTACGCTTGGAAGACCCTTCACATAGTCTGAAGCTGGTCCGTAGGAATGGTTATGTATACAACCTCACAGATCAAACCTATGAATTCCAAGGGACCACCTTAATCGTGGACCTGATTCAATTAATAACCCTTGAAGACCTCCCTATTCCAGCGCGGTCTTATGTCATTGCTCTGGCATCTGAACGTTTTCAACGGCGTGTATTAGGGGACCCTCAGTTGGATGAGGAATTAAAGCGGGAACGTGTAGAGGCCTGGGTAGACTTACAACATTATGAAACAGAGACCAATGATTATAACATCTTCGAAAACCCAGATGTTCAGGCGATTGCGAGGGTTACCTGACTTATGGGCTTAGTAAAACAACAAGTTAAAAACATGGTTCAAGGGATTTCACAACAACCGGCAGTCCTCAGATTTCCTGAGCAATTAGAGGAGCAATGCAATGGGCTTTCCAATGGTCCGTTAGGTCTTCAAAAGCGCCCACCTTTGGTGCATGTTGCGTCTCTCCCTGATGACTTCCTAGGGGCTTCTGTTGTACCCTTTACGCATTCTATAGACCGAGATAAAACCGAGCGGTATCATGTCGTTTTCGATGGGACCGGGATAAAGATAGTTCACAAAGATGGGTCTGTAAAAGTGGTCACCTACACAGGAGCGGCGCAGGGATACATCCAAACGCCCACACCGGCGGAGACCCTCAAGGCGGTGACTATAGCCGACTATACTTTTGTTCTGAATACTGCCAAAACTACCACACTCACAGCGGATAAAACAAGTACGACATGGGACACCCAAGGTGGTCTCATTAATGTCAAATCCGGGCAATACGGTAGAACCTATCAAGTGCTTATTAATGATGTAGTTGTGGCCGATTTTACAACCCCTGATGGTTCCCAAAGTTCCCACATCACCCAAATAGACACAAATTACATTGCGTCTCAACTGGCGAGTGATCTAAACAATGCAGGGTACGCCACAGAAAAAGGGGAAGGCTGGGTATACATTAAGGCCAGCATTACCAAACTCTCAACCCGTGATGGGTACAACAATCAAGCAATGTTCGGTTTTCTCCGGGCCACTCAAAAGTTTTCCAATCTCCCACAAACTGCACCGGATGGTTTCACGGTATTAGTCAAAGGTAACAACGAAAGTAATACAGATGATTATTATGTGAGGTACTCAGTTGCTGAAGGGCTTTGGAAGGAGTGTGCAAAACCTGGAATTCTCAGCACCTACGACCCCGTTAGTATGCCCCACATTCTCGTTAGGGAAGCGAATGGAACCTTTAGTTTCTCAGCGGCTAATTGGGATAAGAGAGAGGTAGGGGATGATGATTCCAACCCACAGGCCTCTTTTGTTGGGAGACAAATAACTGATGTCTTTTTCGTCAGGAATCGTTTAGGTCTCCTCGCGGGTGAGAATTGCATCCTCTCGAAAACTGGGGAGTTCTTTAAGTTCTGGATGACCACAGCAACAAACGTTTTGGATTCCGACATGATTGACCAGGCGGTCCCTGATGAGTCTGTGGCTAATCTTAACTTTGCCTGCACCTTCGCTGA
The DNA here is from genome assembly GCF_963676855.1 of uncultured Anaeromusa sp. Classification (NCBI taxonomy): domain Bacteria; kingdom Bacillati; phylum Bacillota; class Negativicutes; order Selenomonadales; family Sporomusaceae; genus Anaeromusa; species uncultured Anaeromusa sp. The sequence continues at coordinate 2,329,729 of NZ_OY781460.1, read as the reverse complement.
GGAACTCCTGTTGTTTTCTGATACAGCGCAGTTTGTAGGTCATTCTGATACAGTATTCAGTCCTAAGAATTTCCGAATTGACAAAGTGACATCTTTCGATTCTATTCCCTCATGTAAGCCTTATGCAGCCGGTAGAAGGGTTTACTTTGCGAATCAACGCGCAACAGAAAGCAGTATTTATGAATATTACATTGTGGAGGATGTAAGCAGTGTCAAAGACGCTCAGGATATTTCAGGACACGTCCCTAAGTTAATACCTAATACAGTCTATAAGATAATTGGGAGTAATTCTGAAAATATCCTTTTAGCCTTCTCAACTCTTACCCCCTCGCGTTGTTATGTTTATAAATATTTCTGGGCTAAAGAACAGCGAGTACAGGCCTCTTGGTCTTATTGGGATTTTGGCTCCGCCCAGATCATTTCCGCAGCATTCTTTGGGTCCACCCTAAGCGTCATCACAAAGCGCAACGGTAAATTCAGTGTGGAGCAGGCAATCTTTACGGTTAACACCAAAGACCTCCCAGCGGAACCTTATCGCGTCTTTTTGGACCGTAAGAAAACCTATACAATCCCTGTGGGTTCTTTTGACCCACTCACCTATCAAACAGTCTTCACGGTTAAGGCAACTTATGGTGCAGATGTGCCCAACACCCAGACCTATGGCGCATGCTTCTCCGATGGTTTCTACACGACAGTAGCGGATGGGACCTCTACACAAACTATAAGGGTAAATGGAAACCGCGAAGGACAGACAGTAATTGTGGGAGAGGTAATAAACTGGTGGGGTGCTATTAGTCAATTAATGGTGAAAAACGATGATGGTAAAGGCGGGATTCAAGCGGATGCCTCAGGCACTCTTAAGGTCTCTCAAATAGAATTTCAACACGCTGATAGTGGTCTCTATTCGATTCGTTGTGCTCACGATGGAAAACAGACGTTCGAATATACAGCACCGGGGCGTGTCCTTGGGGCTTCTGGAAATATTATCGGAGAGACCCCCGTCAACTCAGGCTCTTTTGCAGTTCCTGTAGGAGGGGACTCCCGTGATGTAACAATTACCTACAACTCCATAAGCCCCTCTCAGGTGAGTCTTATAGGGTTTACGTGGTTCGGTCGAAAGACATCGAGAGGAGGGCGGTCCTTTGGGTAATGCTTTAGTTGGTGGATTAGGTATCATCGGACAGGTGATGTCTTATAATGCTCAGATGGATGCAGCGAATGCTAAGAAAACGGCAGCAATCCAAAGCTACAATTATGCGGCGCAGAATGCAACTATCGAGAGACAATCTGCGTTTGATCAGGCTGTAGATGCAATCACCACAACACAGTTAAAAGGGCAGGCGAAATTAGGGACTGTAGACACGGCTCTAGGCGAAACCATGAGCGGAAACTCTGCGAACCTTATCAGAAGGGCCGCTGAAGGTCTTGTGGCTCGTAAAGAGGGGACCATTCGGAATAATTACGACAACCGCAGCAATGAAATAGCGCTAAACCTGGATGCACGTAGGGTCTCAACTCAAAGTTATATAGACTCTATCCAAGAGCCTTCCGCCAGTGCGTTGTTGGTTGGTATTGGTTCCTCCTTGGTGGGGTTGAATAACAAAGCTGAGAACGCCCGGACAGAAGCGTATACCCAAGGTATGGGTTTTGATTGGAATAAATGGCTCTGGCAGGGAAGCGGTGCGGTTAACCCTACCCGTGTCTCTAGTGTGTCAGAGCAGGACCTGCCTACAGATGAGATCACCTAGAAGAAAGGAGGTAACTATAAATGTCAAAACCGGATATTGTTTCTCAATCACTTGCTACAAATCCATATGAATCCGAACTCGGTGCTACAGCTATGCACCTTGCTACACCTACCTTCACACCGTCTGAAGGTGGTGGATTACAAGACCTTGGGAGAGCACTAGGTCTTGCAAGTGCAACCTTGGAGCAAGCAAATGCGGATGCAGAAAAACGTCAACAAAAATATGGTGTCTATGCAGCGCAACAGATTGTCCAAGGTCAGACTGACGAAAACATGCACAAATTGAACGCTATCGACATGATCGGTACAGCTGTACCCGGCATGGACCTTCAGGATAATCCTTATGCAGTATCGACAGTAGAACACATGCGAGGGACTTATCTAGGGACCCAAGCGGCGGACGAATATCAAACCTGGCGAGCAACCCAACCGAAAGTGAAGACCCCCCAAGAAGAAGTACAGCGCTATGAGAAGTTCATCGCGGAGCGTCAGGCTAACTACATGGACACCACCACGAATTCTGAGGCTTTCCTCCAAGGATTCGATGAGAAGAAACTCGCCAATTCTCTAATGGTTGCCAGTGAACAACGCCAGGAGCAAGCGAAAGAGTTTCAAGCGATTGCTAAAGGAACTACCTCTGCAAATCTCACAGCACTAGTCAGGGATTTCAACGGAATGTCTGAAGATGATTTCCTTAAGAAGTTTCAAGATACCATGAATGCGGCCCGGATTACTTGGATGGACCCGACTTCTCGAATTGATCTAGTTAAAGAAGCCCTTCAGGATTTTGCTATAGGTCCAGGGAAAGCCTCTGTTTTGACCAAACTGGCAGACATTCAAGTAGGGACGCAGCCCGACGGAACCCCTGTAAAAATAGGTGGTGAGGGTGGGTTATTAGATATGAACCCACTATACAAACTTGCCAACCAAAGGACAGCTAACCTCTTCGGGGAGCGAGTCTCCGCAGACCGTGAGAAACTCCGCAGTATGAACCATGCACAACAGAACGCCTACTTCGCGAACCTCCAGAAGACCGAACCGGATTTCTTTGAAACGATGACCAACTTCCGACAACCTGCATGGGACTACTACACGGCGGAACAGAAGAGACTCCAGGCGCAGGCCTTGAGAGCGCAGGCACAACAGTCAGCGAATGCTCAAATTGTCCCTAATGTTATGAACCAGTTAGCAGCATGGCGTGTGAATGGTCTGTTCGATGTAGGCGGAAATAGGGTAGCAACTGGACCAGGGGACCTCCCTAAGATCAGCGTCACAGAGACCGATGAGAATGGGCGAACGTACACCAAAAGTGTTCCTTATGACCAAGCCACACTCACGGCAATCTGCGTCAATGAGGTGGGAAAGATTCAGTCCAGGCAGGACCTTTCCGATGATCAAAAGATGATGCAGACCATCCAAACAATTGCCTTCCCTGGGTTCTCTCAGTTTCAGGAAAGCGTAAAGAATCAATTCAGGAATGCAATTAATGGAGTCAACGCAAAGGAAATCGAGACGGACCCGGAAGGTTGGGTGAATGCAAACGAACCTACCCTCTCCACCCTTAAGTGGTATCGGACAAGCCCCACACTCTTCCAGAAGGCCTTTGGGTCTGAGTTGTCTGTGGAGGCCGGTCTTATTCAAAACCTTGCGGATTCCTCAGGTGGGGACTATGCAGCCGGTTTGTCTAAATATGCGATAGGCCGGGAGCGTCTTGGAGATACCTCATGGAAAGAGGCGCAAGGTTCAACAATTCGCAAGGACCTCCTTAACGCACCTATCACAGATTTTCCAACGTTAGACGGAGCGAGTACCGGAGGTAATACCTCAAGTAACGTGAACGCCTACCTTTCGGAACTTGCGGAGACCAATATTCTCTTTTTAAAGGCCGCAGGCTTAGATGATGCAACCGCAAGAGCCTCTACAGAGGAAGTTTTGAAGAATCATTATGGTGCCTATGGGGATACCTTAATTCCTTTCAACTTTTTTGATATGGTTGCAGTAAACCCTGAAGATAAGGTGAAATATGGGAAGCTTGCTTTAGATGCCCTTAGGGCGGATTTTGAATCTCAAACCGGTACTCTTAATTCCACGATCACTTACCAACCACAAACGAAAACTATAGTGATGTCTGCAGGTGGAGGGATTCAGCAACAGCCCTACACCATGAACGATATAGCATTTTATGTGGCACAACAACAAGAATGGAGAGCGCAGAAGGCACAAGAGAATACGCCAGCACCTCCAACCCTCGCTGAGATCATGGCCCAACGTGCCCAAAACGACCCACCTAATGAACCAACTCAAATATTCTTTGTTGATTAACGAAAGGAGTAGACACAGTGGATTTCGAAACATTTTACCGCGCAGTCTCTGCTCAAGAATCTGGCTCTGCTGAGGGAAACTATGAAGCAGTCAATGCCCGGACAGGAGCAAGAGGACGCTTCCAGATCATGCCTGATAATTGGGAGTCCTGGAGTACAGAGGCATTAGGCCAGGTGGGGAATTTTTCCGACCCCGCAACGCAAGACGCTGTGGCGAAACATAAGTTAAAGGAATACTTTAATGCCTATGGTCCTGAAGGTGCCTTAGCTGCGTGGTATGCAGGACCCACAAACGGCGCTAGGTGGGCGCAGGGTGCTCCTGATGCAATGAGCGGGGATGGACATTATTCTTGGGATGCACCACAAGGTGCTGGAGACGAACCCAGTGTAAGGGAATACATTAGGTCCGCCTTAGGTCACGCTGGTAAACCAAACCAAGGAACCGCTTTATGGGGGAATGTCCACCAGAATTCTTATGGAGCCACTCCAGGTAGCGAGGCTTTACCCCCTACAGCCCCCTCAGTATGGGAAAATGTACAGGACCAGTTCACCAAAGGAATATATGAGTCTCCTGTAGGTATGGCTGTGAGAAACGCTATGGGTGGGTCTGGTATGGCTACAGAACCACCTTTGGTTGTTGATAACGACCTCATTCAGTATGTTGCAAAAGCCCTCCCTGGAGACCCAACAGCCCAAAGGTGGGCCTTAGTTAACGCTGGGTCCCGTGCTGAGTTGGACCGAATGATTCAACGTAAACAAGACGATGCAGCACGTGAGGCACGAATTGAGGAATTCCAAGGGTCTCTCTTTCAGAAGGTCCCTGGGTTTGCTGCGGGTCTCCTTGCGGCAACTTTAACAGACCCCACCATTCTCCTCCCGATGGGTGCAGTGTCTTTTGGTGGGAAAGTAGGTGCTAAGTTAGCCGCACCATTCCTGGGGTATTCTAATGTTCTGGGGACCATTGCAAGGCTTGGACCTAAGGCCCTCTCTGGCGTTGCTCCTCAGACTCTCATGAGGTATGGAGAGGCCGCCGCTTTACAGGCTGGTCTCTTCACAGGCATGGGAAAACTCAGGGAGGACCAAGGGGGATACCAACAGGATTATGAAACGTTAGCCATGATGGGTGCTTTTGCTGGGAGTGGGTTCGCTCTTTTTGGAGATGCCTTAGGTGCATTCTCTCGTTACAGGGGTGCAGCAAAGATGCAGAGTTCCCTTGATGGTCTCCAAAAATCTGCGGTTGCAAAAACGCTAGGCTTGGAGGCTCCTGGGGAAATAGAAGGCGTTGAAAACGTTTTAAAGGAATATCACAACCCACAATCCATAGATGCCTTAGGAAATACTACAGCGTCTGAACTTGCAGCATCGGGAAAGTTGTTGGCTGTTAATGGGGAAACCTTAGCGAAGGTTGCAGGTCGCTTGGGGATACCTACAGAGAAACTGGCGACTCTTAAAGCCTTCCATAGTCCAGATGAGGGAATAACTGTTCTGAACACCTCCAACCTCGCAGCGGATACCAATATAGATAACCTGATAGCGCATGAAGTAGGTGTACATGGAGGTCTTGCTAATGCGGACCCCAGGGCGCTGAAGCAGTTAAAAGATGCTGTTGAGAAAAAAATGAACAAACCTGATGATTCTTGGAGGGAGGCCATAACGAAAGCCCAAGGTTCTGGTGATTGGTCGGAAGTTTTAGGTCATTGGATTGAGACGAACGCCGACCAGGAAGGAAATAGGATTCTTAAGCAAGCCCGGTACGTCTTCAATAAAATGCGCGGAACTGAAGGGATGACGAATGACGACCTTCGAGATTTTGCCTCACGTGCAGTGCAAAATGAATTGGATAAGACTAGAGGTTACAGCCTGCTTCCTGATGGGAGTGCAATTGTAGGTGGTCTTAAGTATTCTGCAGAATCCGCAGCGAATCCTGATGTCCTCCATAACATTCTCGATGTGGTACGTCCTAAGGGTGTGAGTGGTTGGATTTCAAAGAAGGCGGAAGCTGGTGGATTCTTCCAAACCCCACAAGGGCTACTGCGGTGGTCCCCTGTGCGAAAAGCGAGGGAATATGCTATGGACTTATTCGAGGACGCTAGATTGCGAGAGCGCCCTTCAGAGGCCATGCCCATCACAGTGGAAAAGCAGAAGGAATTCTTCAAAAATCAACTACTTCCACACTATAACAATTTCTTAGTTGCCCGTGAGAAGTACCTAGGAAAGGCTGGGGTAGTTAATACAGAACGGTTGGACGCTTTTAATGAGGCGGTCTCCGAAGCATACAACCAAATACACGGAAAAAACATTGCCGGTGGAATCACTGAAGGTTGGCCTTCGGAAGTCCTTGAGGCTGTGGATGCTCTGAAAAAACTCAGGGATAAACAGATTACCTTCGGGAAGAAGTCCGGTGAAATCTTTGGTCTTTCTGCAGATCACAATGTAATACGCCCTGAGTGGGAGCAGATGCATGACGAACTATGGCGGCGGGTGAGTGATGACAAATGGACAAATTTTATGTCTAAAGTAGGCCCTGAGAAAGGCGTTGCTTTTCTTGAGGATTACTATAAGGCTTTCGCTAAGAGGGATGCCATAAAACGAGAGATGGAACTTGAGGCACTTTGGAAAGCTGAGGACTCTAAAGCAAAGGCTATAAACCAAGGGACACTTTTTGACGAACCAGGGCAAAAAATCATAACCCCTGAGATGGTTGAGGCGCAAGTTCAAGACTATGCCAAGAAATGGGCAATGGGTATAGGCGATCAGAACCTTTCCAATATTGCGCTCCTTAAAGGTTCTTCTGCGTGGGACCACCTAGGTGCTGAGGGTTTTATGTCTAATCGTTACCCTTTAGACACCTCAGGTGTTCTACACACTCCTTGGGGAGAGGAATTCTCTTTTGATAAGACACTCAGAAGCACGGACCTTGATAGAATTATTCCCTCCTCCATAGACCGCGCTTCTGGAGAATTAGCCCTCCACAACAAATTCAACGGTCTTGATGATCTTCGCACAGTCACTGCGGAAATTACGTCCGCCTTAAAGCATGCAGTGGAGTATGACCGAATGGCACCGCAGGAAGCCCGGAGAATTCTCGAAGGGTGGGAACAAGGGATAAATGAAATCAGAGGTGTGTCACGGTTTAAAGACTCTAACACACTTACAGCCCAACTCTGTAATACCATACGCTCCTTAACCTATGCAAAGAATGGTGCAATGTTTGGTATTAATCAAATAGCAGAAGCCTTTGGCGCAATGGGGTCCGTTGGTTGGAAATGTTTAACCCACATTGTTCCAGATGTAGCGCATTCTATTCAAGCCCTTCGATTCTCTAAGGACGGTGCTGAGATGGTCCGCACTGCAGAGCGTCAAATGTTCGGAGAAAATACCGAGCGTTACATGTGGAAGACCGATTTTAGGAGTCGTGGGTACTCTGAGGCTATGCAAGGTGGAAGCAAGTGGGCCTCTGCTTTAGATGGTCTTCAAAGTGTCACAAACTTAGCCGGTAGGGTGACCTCCAGCGCCTCTCAGTTAACCCGCCTAACAGACCTCATGATTCGCGGGGCACGTCAGGAGGCCCTTATCGACTCCCTTAAGTGGGCCTCAGGTGAGGAGGTGGGCGGTCTCTTGAGAAAACCTTTCTCGTCAGCCAAACTTAAGGCGGCAGGTATAAGTGACGCAGAGGTTTTGAAAGCGGACATCCTCAAGTATTCCGAGGGAGGGACCTTGGATATTAACAAATGGATAGAGGAAAACCCTGCCACATATTGGCGCTTCAAGACCTACATCGACAACGTGGTGCAGTCCGCAGTTACCCAACATACCATAGGCAACCGCTCAGTGCTTGCAAGTGCTAGTCCCCAGATGCGCCTTTTGTTCCAATTCAAAGATTTCTCTATGAAGGTTATGAATTCCCAGATTGCGCGAATTATGACACACAGGGAACTTGATGGAGTCCTTTCCCTCCTTTATTCAATCGCTGGAAACATGTTGGTTTATAGTGGTTTGACTTATGGGAGAGCATGGGCGTACTACCCAACCGATAAAGGGAAGCGTGATCAATACCTCAAGGACCGCCTAACAAATCGCAACGTCATTATGGCGGGTTTCTTAAGGTCCACCGCAGGCGCAGCAGTCTCCTTTGGTACAGACATTTATGAAGCGGCTACAGGTTCAGGAACCTTCAGAACCTCTGTAAATGCGGACGTTATCAAACCTCAGCGAGAACTTACGTGGGACGAAAAAGTCGGTCGAGCGGCACAACAGGTCCCGGCTGTAGGAAGCCTTGTGGATATGGGGAAAGGTGTCGGGTCTCTCTACGATCTTGCGCGCGCCAAAGCCGACAAAAGAGACCTTCAAAATGTTATGAATAACCTCCCACTTCGAAACTTTATTCCGATGCTGCTTATTCAGCAGTACGTGAAAGATAACAGTAAATTACCGGAAAAACGAGTCAATTAGAACCAAGGAGAATAGAGGCCAACGTTTGGCTAAATCTTTTAAAACAATTCGAACCTTTACGACCCTTGCAGGTCAAACAACATTCAATTTCGGGATTCCTTTCCTCCGCGCTGGTTTTATTAAAGTATATGCCGGGGGGAATGAGGTGGCCTTAAACTACCTCACTGATTATAGTATTACCTCGCAAATGGAGGCTATTCTGACAACCTCCCTACCCCCAGGAACTCAACTTAAGATCAAAAGGGAAACCGCAACAGACCCTCTTGTCTCCTGGGTGGATGCCTCAGTATTCCTCGCGAATGACCTCACCCTCCAGCAGGCACAGATGTTGCATATACAAGAAGAGGTCACAGATGCAGTCCAAAATGATTCTACAGAGGCGGCTGCTCAGGCTGCTCAAGCGGCTAATGATGCCTTAGCTTCCAAGAATGCAGCGGCTCTCTCAGAAACTGCAGCGAAAACCTCAGAGACGAACAGCAGGACCTCAGAGACCAATAGCAAAGCCTCTGAACTAGCTGCCAAGGCTTCTGAGACTGCAGCGAAAACCTCAGAGACCAACAGCAAAGCCTCTGAACTAGCTGCCAAGGCTTCTGAGACTGCAGCGAAAACCTCAGAGACCAACGCAGGGACCTCAGCGTCTCAAGCAGTCACCAAAGCTTCCGAAGCCCTAGCCTCAGCGAACGTCGCAGAAATCTCCGAGGATAACGCCAAGGTATCCGAAGATAACGCCAAGGCTTCTGAGACCGCAGCGGCTATCTCTGCGAATATCGCAACAGCTAATGGAGGTCTTATAAACCTACCCAATCACATTGTGAAGGGTGGGAAGGTGACTTCTGTCAGTGGTCTTGATATGACGCATGGGTTTATCGAAAGCGTCATTCGTCGGAAGCTCTACAAGAAAGCCGCTGGGGATGTGCAGACACTCCCGGCAAAACGCAGAGGACTGTTCACGATTGACGAAAGCGGAACTAGAGGTACTTTGCTAAATGCTTCTCCTTTGGACTTTGTAGATAACAACACAATCGGTTTCTGGGAGTTGGATGGGTCTGCTTCTATTCCTAACCAGGCTTACGGAAAGAGTACAATAGCGGTAGTCAATCCTTTAGTTAAGGCTGGCACATTAGGATCCACTATCCCCGGACTTTATGGAAAAGATGTGGTGAAAGGTGGTGGAGGTGTAGGAAATGGATATAATACGTCTAACAACACAAATGCCACCACGGGGAATTCTGACTTCTGCTGGGAGTTCAGCTATACAGCAGGAACGTTAGGAACGTATCAAGGTATTATCTGGATAGGTTCTGCTGCAGCTACTAAATATGGATTTCAAATAGGGATCAATGCTACCGGGAACATAGTGGTTTTTGATATGACAACTATAGCGGACACGGGTTTTACTGTAGTGACTGGGGGAGAGTATGAGTTTGCTGTAGGGTTATATAGTGGCAATGCTGTTGTATATGTTAACGGCTTTAATATCTATACGGGATTATATGGCACATGGTCCCTTGCGGGCACTCTTGCAATTTTCCGTGAAATCAATTCTAGTTATCCAGGAACTGTAGGCGCTATCCATTATCTGGAATACAGAAAGCAATGGAGGACACGCCTAGAAATTACAGAAAAAGCTGCGAAACTTCTATTTCCTGTATGCTGGGATGGATTTACTGCTAACAGTGATGGAATAATTTCTCAGATTACTATTGGTTATCCAGTTGGTAATATGACATCCAGCGGTGGGATAGCAGTAGCCTTTGATGGTATTACTTCTCAAACATCCGCCCAAGGGGCGTGCTATCCATCACAAGGAACAGCGGCATACACCGCATGGATTGGTAAGGATTTTGAAGTGCCCGTACAAGTGTCTTCGGTTACGCTAAAAGGTAGCACTGAATATGGGTTCTCTTCCTCCGGAGTCTCAGTCACAATCACTTTACGAGGTTCGAATGATAATGGAGCTACTTACGACATCTTGGATACCAAAAACGTGTCCTCCAACGTGGGAAGTGATAGCATTACACTGAGCTATGCAGGAACCACTAAGTATAAGCGTATTGTAGCCTACCTTGTAGATTCAGCAGTAACCGGAGGGCATGGAACGTACGTAGCAGAAATGGTTATTAATGGATATGCTCCAAAAGCTACGCGCAAAAATCTAGCGTCTCTTGTCCCAACGGGAAGTATTTCTTTGGGAATGTTTCGTACCACGGCTACAACTATCAGCTACAATGACGCAGAATGGCAATGGGCGAGACGAGAAGGGGCTGCTGGAGGAAATCGCAGGGTAATTCAAGATTATAAAGCCGCCGTTGTAGCGTCTCAAGCCTCTGTACAGTTTGCTTCCCCCTTTGGTAATAATGCCGCTTATGATCTAATATGGTTTACTGCTATAGATTCTATTGGGACCAGAAGAATGCGCTGTCACCCTTACTTTAACACTACGACAACCAGCTATGGTGCACAGTCAAACGTAGCAGTTAATGGAAAGGTAGGCTGTTATTTAGGAACAGGCGGGTGGGCCGTTAGTGAAGCTACTTGGCTTTCTCCTGCTTATGTACAACCAGAATGGACTTGCCTTGAGCCAGAAGAGGAGGTGCCTGACGTTGCTTAAGGAAATGCAATACTTCAAGGATATCCTCAATAATCGCAAGGTATCCGCACAAGATCTAGGCTATACCTATATAGACCCTCAAGAAGCTATCTCTAAAGGGTACACCCCCGTGGAAGCCTCTTGGGAACCTACGGAAGCCCCTGCGGTAATCCGTCAGCGTTCATATGATTCTATCAATGCGGAATACTCCGGGAAAGTCCGGGAGCAAGCTATCAAGCTAACCACCGCTGGGGTCCCTACAATCAACCATGCGAGTCTCCTGGCAATCCGTGAGGAATGGAAGAAAGCAATCCTGGAGGTGGCTGGTGGATAATGAAGCAAAACTGGAGATAACCAGAACTGTTCCGGGGATTGCTGTAAGTTCCGCTAATCCGGTCTTCGGTATCTCAATACCCGATTGGGTCTCCATAATTACCATCATCTATCTTCTCCTCCAGATTTTCCTTTTGGTTCTCCGAGAACTGCGGAGGTGGAAGCAACGTGGTTCTTAAGGCAATTCAATGGTTAGTAACCTCCAAGTTTATGATGGTCTTTATCCTTGTAGTTATTTATGTGGCCTGCTGGGTTTTAGATGGTATCAAGGGGTATCACTTCGATATGCCAGAGTTTCGTCAGTTTATTGGGTGGGTTGCTATGTATGTAGCGGCCCTCCATGGAATTGATTCAGGATTGAATACACCCTTTGGGAAGTCTAAAGAGCAGGTTCAGGCCAACACACAACAGACCACAACTATCGTCAATATTAAAGCAAAGGAAGGAGTAGATGAGAAATGAATTTTGGCAGAGCCTTCGAGCAGGTAAAGAAGGGCAAAGGCATGAGGCTTCCTCAATGGAGTCCTGAGGTAGTAATTCGAGCACAATTCCCGGATGAACATTCCAAGATGACCGCACCTTATTTATATTCAGAGAGTCGTTTTGGACGTGTACCTTGGAAGGAGACTATGATTGAACTGTTTTCGGAGAAGTGGATGGTAGTAGATTGAGTAAAGAATATACACAAGAAGACCTCATAGAACTTATAGCAAAAGCCTTGGTGGATACTGGTGTGGAGGGTCCTTATGATGCTGTCACCTGCACAACCTCAGGTGGTGATTACCCAAGTCTTGGAATGTCCCAATGGGAGGGTGAACGATCTGACCTCCTCCTCTCTTACATCGAAGGCGGGGAGACCTTCGCAGGGAGGGCTTACAGTGACCTGAGGAATTCTGGAGACATCCCTGCACTCAAGGAACTCCTTGACTCCGCGCAGGGACACGCTGCACAGGACCTACGGTTGCGTGAGGACATCCGAGACATGTATCTTCCGTTTCTCCTCGAGGCAGGCCTTACGAATGCGGCTTGTATCGTTTACGCCGGTGTCTGGTGCCCCACAAGCCATGTGGTGGTGCGTAACTTCATTCGACGGAGAGCCGAGCGGGGTTACGATGTGAATGACCTTGGTGTCCTGAATGGTCTCTTCTTCGAGCAATACGCTGATGCGGCTTACGAAGGGGAGTACCAAGCCGGGACGCAGAATCGCGCCAACGCTACAATGGCTTGGGTTATGGAGAATTTGGCATGAAGGATTTCCTGGGGAATGAGTTGGTAGTGGGTTGTGAAGTGGTCTTCATGGACCGAGATTCGTGGACCGGTACTGTCCGCCTCAATAAAGGCGTTGTAGAGAAGGTCAATCCCAAAACTGTGAAGATTACTACAAAAGATTCCCAAGGCTGCTATGGAAATTATCCCCCTGAGAAAGTAGTAGTATACGCCATGCCTGATTGCGCTGATACTTGTATGCAGGTAGGTAATTGTAATGAATGCGTATGGCAGGACTTCTATATACGAAACAGATACAAGGCGGAGAATGAAGGCTAACCTTTAGATGACCCAACTCGTCGTAAACTTCCTTGGTGGTGAAGGTGTGGGTAAATCCACAAACGCACTTCTCACAGCCGGTAAACTTAAACGGAATGGTATCGAAACCGAATATGTCCCTGAATGGATAAAAGGCCAGCTATATGCAGGGTCCACCTGGGGATTCAAAGACCAAACGTACACCTACGCAAAACAGCGGAAACTCCTCATGGAGCCTCTGAGTGACCCTAGGATTCGCGTGGTGGTCACAGACTCCCCTTTGATTCTGTCCGCTATCTATAGTGACCCTTACGACTCCCGACTCCGGGTGAAGGTCTTGGAGGATTTCCAAGGATTCAATAATTTAAATATCCTACTCACCCGGACGATTCCTTATTCACCTGTGGGCCGTAGTGGGGATGTGGAACAGGGAAAGGCAGTGGATGCGAAGATTCTTCAGTACCTTAAGATTCACAACATCCCCTTTATCACAGCCCCAGGAGAGGATGCAGAAATTCTTGCATTCAACCTAGCGGCTTTGTGGGTCTATGACCGATTCCCTACATTACGGGGGAGGCGGAGAGGTTCATGAGTTTCTTTTATGTCCTCTTTTGGACGATAATTACCGTAAGCTTTCTCGCTGCAGGTGCCTTCCTGGTGCATCTTATGTTTACGTCCTGTTTTGTCTTAGCAGGTCTTATAGGATGGTTATGGGAGAAAATTGGTGAACGATGGGCAAAGTAGATCAGGAGACCCTGGATACTCTTGCAGAATTGGAGGTGGAGGCACTCCTTGAGGGGATGAATGACCCTTCCAATCGAGGCAACCCTGCATTCCTAGGCGCTGTACGCCGCTTCCTGAAAGACAACAAACTCATTACCCAACCGGAAACCCCAGGTATGGCTGCAGTCAAGAAGCGGACTGAGGAGGTCCCTGAGTTTGACTTTGGGACTTGTAACTAATGCTTGAGTGGTCTAAGGAGTCCGTTGAGAAAGCATGGAATGACTTTCGTTATTTCGTGTATATCGTTTGGAAAAGTATCAGCCTCCCACAACCAACCGAAATACAATTCGCAATGGCGCATGACCTCCAGCATCCCCCTAGTGACCGAATGATTCTTGAGGGATTCCGTGGGGTTGCCAAAAGCTTCCTCACGTGTGCCCTTTGTGTGTGGTTGTTGTGGAAAGACCCTACTCTTAAGGTTCAGATGGTCTCAGCATCTGGAGGGAAGGCCTCTCTTAACTCCAGCTTCATAAAGAAGTTGATCTTAATTATTCCCTTTCTGGAACCCCTGAGATTGACCGATGAAGACCGCAGGGCAGGCCTTAGGGATACCAACGACCTTTTCGACGTTCATGGGGCTGTACCTGATATTTCACCTAGCGTCAAGTCTGTGGGTATCACAGGACAGCTTACCGGCTCCCGTGCTGATGTGCTGATTGCAGATGATGTGGAAGTACCCAGTAATTCCGGTACGCAGATTCAGCGGGACAAACTCAACGAACTCGTTAAGGAGTTTGACGCTATCCTGAAGCCAGGTGGTCGCATCATCTACCTAGGCACTCCTCAGTGCGAAGAGAGTCTTTACACACGCCTGGCAGAACGTGGGTATACCACCATAGTTTACCCTGTGTTGTATCCTCAGGATGCTGTGGAGCGGGAATTCTACGGTGAGAAGCTAGGGAAACTCCTGGCGACTCGTTACGATGCAGACCCTAAGCGATGGGCAGGAGAACCCACAGACCCCGCAAGGTTCTCTATAGCAGAGATTACGAAGCGTAAACTTTCCTATGGCAAGGCCGGTTTCATGCTTCAGTTTATGCTGAACACGAACCTTAGTGATGCAGAGAAGTATCCGCTGCGGGTCTCCGATTTCATTGTGACCGATCTTGAGATGGACAAATCGAGTGTCTTATGGTCATGGGCAAGCGGACCTGGGCAGTGTCTCAAGGAGATTCCTTGTGTAGCCCTAAAGGGAGACTATTTCTACGGCCCTCTCTCGCGCTCTGAGGATGTCCAGCCGTATTCCGGGGGGATGATGTTTATCGACCCCTCAGGCCGTGGCAAGGATGAAACTGCGTATTCCGTTACGAAGTTCTTGAATGGATACATCTTCTGCATGGAGGTGGGTGGTTATCGGGAAGGTTATACAGACACCACCCTTCTAGCCTTGGTCATGAAGGCGAAATTCTGGGGTGTTAATGTTGTCCGAATAGAACCCAACTTTGGGGACGGTATGTTTACTAAGTTGATTCAGCCGGTCTTCATGAAGAACTATCCGTGTAAGGTTGAGGAGGGACAGAGAGCTGTAGGCCAGAAGGAAAAACGTATCATAGACCTTTTAGAACCTCTGCTTGCTCGTCATCGTATCATCATGAACACCTCAGTTATTCACCAGGATTATAAGGTGTTTCAGGACAACCCTCAATATTCCTTGATCTACCAACTCACCCGCTTATGTGCTGAAAGAGGAGCCTTGGGCCATGATGACCGCCTTGAGGCATTCGCTGAGTCCTGCTATTACTGGATTGAGCAAATAGCGGTTGACCAAGATCAGGAGGCAGAGGCACGTCTTGAGGAAGCCTTAGAAGTCTGGATGGACCCGGACCGGGGTGTCTTGTATGTGGAGGAACTCAACCCGAAACCCAAGAAGACCTCAGCGAGAAACTCAGGTGTTATTGGGAATGTCCTTGATAGTTTCTTCGGTTCGTTAATTAGACGGTAGGTTATTTCAGAGAAGGGCCTTGGGATTACCTGAGGCTCTTTCTTTATTTCTTAGTTGAAGGAGCATTATGTAAGAGATGAGAGTAAAATTCATAAAGTATACCGAGAAGCACACCAAACGATTCCGCTTCCTTTTCTGGCTTATCACAGTACCACTAATCATTCCTTGGGTGTTATTGGGAGTCCTTTATTTCCTTGGTGCACTTGCGGAAACAAGCTGCGATAAACTTCACGCTTTCCGAGAGTGGGTGCTTGTGAACATCTATAAGGTCATTACACCGAATAGTTTGAATGAAGATGTGAGGCCGCTTGAGGAAGAACCTGAGGAGGATGTATGGTAATGGCTGATTGTAGTGCTTGTGTTAATAAAGGGATTTATTGTAGTGATTGTATCCACAGTGAAAAGAACTGTCATTTGGAGGATTGTTTCGAAGAAGTAGAAGAGGAAGACTTACTGTAATGCGTAGAGGATACCTGAAGTTAACCCGCCGCTTAGGGTCGAAAGATAAAACAGCCTCATTACTCCTTCCAGTGGGTCAAATAGTTGTACTGGAACGAAAACCTGAGGAAGACTTCACGCTCATCTTATGGAACGATCTCCAGATTAAAGTCAGGGAGCCTTATGCAACCATTGAGCGCATGATACAGAACGCCTGCGGGATTGCTGAAGGCTGAAGTTGCGGGAGTTCTACGGGTGAACCTTGAGAATTGCCGCGGGCATACTTATGCACAAATCCTGCATAAATTCTAATTGGTCCATATAGTGAATGGGAAAACGTCAGCGTTGTACGTTTATAAATGATATGCAGACACACACAACGTATTCGAACCGTGCGGCTGGAGAGCAGCCCAATGAAAGCATAGTTCGTCCAGGTCTATAAGACGTCTAGTATTAAGGGGGGCTAGACTATCAGCTTATAGATTCTGAAGGGGGTTACCTAACGTCAACTTAAGTATAACCTAAGGTTAACGTTAAGACTCCTATATTCTTAGTTTAAGACCTACTTAATTACCTACTTACCTTAGGTATACCTTAGGTAGAGGCCTGTGTACCTTAGGTCCTTCCTTAGTAGAAGACCGTAGGAATTCCTCCAGGTCCACCTCTGGCCCTCCTGGTAGGTAGGTGTGTTAGGAGAGACCTGATAAAGGTAATGAGATAGCGAGAGTGTCAAACGTGACGATAACTAAAGAAAACTTTAAGACCATCCTAGTGGTGGCCTTAGTAGGGGTCTGTGGAATTCTTGGGTGGTTCCTTTGGTCATCCTATCAGTCCACTAAAGTAAACCCTGGAGCAGTCCCTACAGGTACCTTAGTACCCGCTCAGAAATACCCTGTGAAAACCGAGGTATCGGCGGTGGGTAAGCAACAAACAACCGACCCGGATGTCAAACTCAATCAGACCTACACGGCAGACATTAACGGTCAACAGGTGAAAGTTCCGGTAACCAAAGGAACAGCCTTGGGGACAACTGGGGTTATTAAACAAGAGGTGGACCTTACGCCGGTTGTGGATATGGCGATGAGGATTACTAGGGAAACCTATGGGCGAGGTAATTGGGAGGTGTCCACAGGATTAGGCCGGGAGCAAAACCATTGGTATATTCCGGTAGAACTCAAGAGAAACTATAACAAAGATGAGTCTTTATCATTAGAACTACACGTAGCACCCACGGAGGACAAACGTCTTTCTGGTGGGGAATTAAAGTACGGTAGAAAGTTCAACTAATGGAGTCCTGAGGTGGTCTGTGTTTATGTCTTTAGTCCTTGTTTTATGGGCCTTGTTGTGGGCACTAAATAGAATTTTTGGTAAAAATATTTAAAGCCTATCCGTTCGAAACGGAAGCAACAAAGAGTCCCCATAGGGCCAGTCGAACAGGCGTTCGCGGAGGACTAAAGGCCCTCTCTAGTTTCCATAAACATTCCGTCCGATAATTTATACTTATCGGACGGAATTGGAATTTACACAAGTACAATGCTCTATTATAGTTTTTCAAACGGTGCGAAGCCAAGCTCTTCCCATAGTAAATTATGCTGCCGCTGGGCCAACGCACTCACGCGGCGTTGCAACAGCCATTGGCCATGGGCTAAACTCTTGAAAAAAATTTGCTCCAACGGAAAAATCGTATGAGCAGCCAACTGCTTATACAAACTTTCCAACCGTTCCAACCAAGCCAGGTATTGCCACAACCGTCCCAGCCAAAAATAGTCAGCTTCCACTTTTTGCGATTTGTCTTCCTGCGACAGGCTCTCCCAAATTTGCCGCCGTTCAACCAGAGCTTCTACCTCAACTTCCGGAAGAATCGAACGCTCTGCACTTGTCAGCCATTGCAGGTATTGCTCTTGGATCGCCTGACAATGCCGCCAGACTTCCAGTTCCTGTGCCGACGAGCCAGGAGCCAGCATTTCTTCCAAGGCTGCAATGCATGTTTTTTCCAATTTTTTAGCTACTTGCCAGCGTGTACTTGCACTCATAAACTACATTCTCCTTGCACTAGTAAAATAAACATGGACCGATTATAAAGAGAAAAGGCCCTTTCTTATAGAAAAGGCCTTTCGCTCACAGCGTTTTTATTGATCGGCCCGCAGTTTACCGCCTTGGCCCAAGTTTTCTTTCGGCATATCCCGCATAATGATGGTTACTGCCGAAGTAGGACAAGCCGCGGTTTCAGAAATGGCTTCCGTTACCCGTTTGACCAATTCCCGTTTCTGTTCGACTGTACGCCCTTCAATCAGATCAATTTGTACGATAGGCATTATAAAACCCTCCTCTGCTAATTTTGCCGAATAGTATCAGCAAATATAGATTATTCTATTCGCTGTGGAACAGTAATATCCTTTTCTTGTTCTGCTTTTCTTTGACGGCGCTTACGCCACCACAAAGCTCCATACACAGCTACAACAAGCAAAATTACTGCGATAAGCCGGCCCATGTTCTCACCGGCAAAAGCCAAGTCATGACCTAACAAGACCTTAATAACCACCGGCGGCAGTTTGCCGATGACCGTGGCTAAGAAAAAATCTCGTACTGACATGGCACTAATGGCGGCCACAGCCGTAATGATGCCGGAAGGCGCCAACGGCAAGAGTCTAGCCGCAAGCAGCGCTTTAAAGCCATTTTTGGCACTATACGCATCCACCTGTTTTAAATAAGGACTTTTAGAAATCCAGCCCGCCACCATATCTCGAAAAAAGTAACGAGCAAAAACGAACATAACTACAGCGCCCAGCACTTCACCGAGCCAGGAA
Organism: uncultured Anaeromusa sp.; assembly: GCF_963676855.1. Lineage (NCBI taxonomy): Bacteria > Bacillati > Bacillota > Negativicutes > Selenomonadales > Sporomusaceae > Anaeromusa > uncultured Anaeromusa sp. Next base: position 2,310,792 of record NZ_OY781460.1, on the reverse strand, counting down.
AGCAAGATGCCCCAATAGAGACCAAAAACAATCCCCGCCGCACCCGACAAAATCATAAACGGAAATACAATCGTAAAAGTCATTACCACAAACAGGGCCAGCGTCACCAGCACCGCCGTAGCCGTGCCGAAAGAACGCAAGTACTCCGCCAGCGCCGCAATATCGCCTGTTTCGATAATTCCATAGGCATGCTGAAAAAATTCAGGCTGCCATAAATAAACGCCTGCCGTCATGGCCGCGACTATAAACCATCCTATAATTTTCCCCATTTTTATCCTGCTCTTTCCATATCGTTTGCTTCTCTTATCTTATCATATTTCATCTTTTCATTATAGGCGTTTTTGAGCAAGATCAAAGCAGCAGCACCTTAACAACATTTCTCTGCTCCACAGCTTGCAATGAAACCAGCCCTGTGATACAATATTTTTGTTATAGATAGCTATAGAAAATTTGTCTCTTGACATAAAGGAGGTGGAAACGATGGCCAATGTTTGCGAAATTTGCTCCAAGGGTGAAGTTAGCGGCTTTAACGTCAGCCACTCCCACTTGAAAACCAAGCGCACCTGGAAACCCAACATTCAACGTGTGCGAGCTGTAGTAAACGGAGACATTAAACGGGTCAACGTTTGTACTCGTTGCTTACGTTCCGGAAAGGTGCAACGCGCCATCTAAGGTGTTGTTGCCTTAAATAAAAGCAGAGCTGGATAATCCAGCTCTGCTTTTATTTTTTATCTGCTTTTTAAGTCAAGACTCCGCGCTTCCGGCGGCCTCAAGGCGCAGCTCTGCTAACGCTTTACTGTCAAAGCTGTATTTTTCCGTACAAAAGTGGCAGACAATCTCGGTGGTCCCTTCTTGCTCCATAGATGCCAATTCTTCCGTTCCCAAGCTGATAAGCATGGCTTCGACCTTCTCGCGAGAACAATGGCAGGAAAACTGCAGTTCTTGACGGTCATGAATTTTCAGAGGCAGCCCTTCTGTCAATGCTTGCAACAGCTTTTCCGCTCCTTCTTCTTGGAGCAGCACTGTCGACACTGGCGGCAGCTTGCGCAGATTTTCTTCCAATTGGGAAATTTCCTCATCCGTCGCTTCCGGCATTGGCTCTACAAAAAAGCCGCCCGCCGCTTCCACCTGTAAGTCAGGCTGAATACGCACGCCCAAAGCCACACTGGATGGGGTTTGCTCCGAAAGATACAAATACTCGGTAATGTCTTCCGCGATTTCACCGCTCACCAAAGGACTTGTGCCAGTAAAAGGCTGCTTTAGATTGGTAAAGCGCGTCACAAACAACTGTCCTTGACCTACACCAGCGCCTACCGGCAGCTTGCCTTGTTCATTTAAAGGAAGATCGGTCTGGGGATGCGTCACATAGCCACGGACCTTGCCATTACCATAGGCATCAGCCACCAGCTCTCCTAAAGGGCCGTCGCCTTGGACCCGTACAGTAATGGCCTCATTGGTTTTTAGTTTGGCCGCTAAAAGCAAGCCTCCTGTCATCAATCGTCCCAAGGCAGCAGTAGCTACAGGAGACAGTTGGTGGCGGCGTCTAGCCTCTTCGGTTAGTCCAGTAGTTACTGCCGCAAATAGGCGAATGCCGCCGGCAGTGGCCCGCAATAAATAATCTGTCATAACTTTTTCTAGTTCCTTTCTGGCTCACAAAGCCATGGTCTGATAAACTTCCCCAGAATCTACATAACGAATAGAGATGACATCATTTTCTAACACTGCAAAAGTGCCGCGTTTTTCCACTGTTTTAGGCATGCACGTTGAACCTGGATTCAAGAAAATGCAAGCGCCTTTTTTCTCCAGCACCGGCAAATGAGTATGCCCTTCAATAAAAAGATGAACTTTGTATTTCTTAGCCAGCGCTTCTTTTTCCACAAGCGATTGCCGATGTCCGTGAGAAAGCAAAATACGCAGTCCTTCCCACTGGACAAAAGCAAACGGATTTTGCAGCGGCGCTTCCAATACCATGCTGTCTACTTCTGCATCGCAATTGCCGGCGGCAAACACCAACGGCACCGGACAGGAATTCAGCTCTTTTACTAACTCAGCAGGCCGATATTCCGAGGGAATCGTATTACGCGGACCATGGTACAGTACGTCGCCTGCATGAAGAATCAGGTCGGCATCCTGTAAATAAGAAAATACTTGGCGCCATGTATCCACACAGCCATGCGTATCACTAACTATGCCAATTTTCATATGCGTTCCTCCCCTTCTTTTAGGGGCAAGGAAGGGAAGGAAAGGGATTCGCCCCTTTCCTTCCCTTCCTTTGCCATATCCAGAACCTTACTTAGATTGCTTTAATCAGATTAGCCATTTCCATAGCGGCCATAGCGGCATCAAAGCCTTTATTGCCAGCTTTGGTTCCTGAGCGCTCAATCGCCTGTTCAATAGTATCCGTCGTCAGGACGCCGAACATGGTCGGTACACCGCTGGCAAGACCTACATGGGCCACGCCCTTGGAAACCTCAGCGCAAACATAATCATAATGGCTCGTGCTGCCGCGAATAACCGTTCCCAGACAAATAATAGCGTCATATTTTTTGCTTTCCGCCATTTTTTGCGCAATCATTGGAATTTCAAACGCCCCTGGAACCCAGGCCACATCAACGGCGTCTTCATCAGCTCCATGGCGTTTCAAAGCGTCGATCGCGCCTGCGAGCAATTTCGAGTTAATAAATTCATTAAACCGGGCCACCACGATACCTACCCGCAACCCTTGTGCGGAAAGCTGTCCTTCTATTGTCTTCATGATTGTGCCTCCTCTTTCGTTTGGAATTGTTTGAGCATATGTCCTAATTTTGCTTTTTTTACAGACAAATACCGTTTATTGAAAGGATTGGAATGAATCTCCAAGGGAACCCGTTCGGTAATGGTCAAGCCGTAACCTTCAAGACCAACGCGTTTACGAGGATTATTGGTCAATAGGCGCATGCTGCTAAGTCCCAAATCGGACAAAATCTGCGCCCCGACGCCGTAGTCTCGTTCATCGGCTTTAAAGCCTAAAAGTAGATTGGCTTCCACCGTGTCTTTTCCTTGATCCTGCAAGGCATAGGCTCTCATTTTATTAGCCAAGCCAATGCCACGCCCTTCTTGGCGCATATACAGAAGTACGCCTTCGCCAACTGCTTCAATCGCTTTCATAGCAGCTCCCAGCTGATCGCCGCAATCGCAGCGCAGCGAGCCTAGCACATCCCCTGTCAGACACTCGGAATGCACTCTTACGAGTACGTTTTCTTTCCCTTTAATATCTCCTTTAACCAGTGCCAAGTGACACTGCTGATCCAGGGAGCTTTCATAAGCAATCAATTCAAACTCGCCATACTTAGTGGGCATTTTCACTTCCGCTACACGCTCCACGAAAACTTCATTCTTTTTACGATAACGGATCATGTCGGCAATGGTGACAATTTTCAAGCCGTGCTTTTGCACAAATTCCATCAATTGGGGAGTTCTAGCCATAGTGCCGTCTTCATTCATGATTTCGCAAATTACACCTGCAGGACACAACCCTGCCATTTGCGCTAAATCAACGGCAGCTTCCGTATGGCCGGCCCGGCGCAGTACACCGCCAGGAACAGCTCGCAGCGGGAAGATATGGCCAGGACGGCGCAAATCTTCCGGCTTGGTAGCCGGATCAAGAACCTTGAGCACCGTTTGAGCTCGTTCGGGGGCGGATATGCCTGTTGTCGTCTCCACGGCGTCAATCGATACTGTAAAAGCGGTGCAATGGTTGTCCGTATTTTCGGAAACCATGGCACAAATTCCCAATTCGTCCAAACGTTCCCCGTGTACAGGCATGCAGATAAGCCCGCGCCCAAAGGTCGCCATGAAATTAATGGCTTCTGGCGTGACCTTTTCGGCCGCCATCAGCAAATCGCCTTCGTTCTCTCTATCTTCGTCGTCAACGACCACCACAATTTTTCCAGCCTTTATGTCTTCAATGGCTTCTTCTACTGTGTTGAAATGAATATCCATCTTTTTCTACCTCCTCCGCTTATCCGCCAAAACCATGCTGTTGTAAAAATTCCATCGTCAATCCAGATGCCGCTTGCTTCTTCTCTTCACCGCTTTGCAAACCCAATAGCTTTGCCACGTACTTACCCAGCACATCGGCTTCGAGATTGACTTTGCTGCCGGTTTCTTTTAACCCTACGGTTGTTAAGGATGCTGTATGGGGAATTAAGGAAACGCTGAACCAGTCCGTTCCGTAATCAACGATCGTCAGGCTGGTACCGTCGATAGCAATAGAGCCTTTCGCGATTATATAACGCATCACCTGCGGCGGTGCTTCAATGGTAACCACAATCGCATTGTCGCTACGCTCCTTGCTGCGAATCACGCCGACGCCGTCGACATGGCCGCTCACAATATGACCGCCCAAGCGGTCTCCTAAACGCAACGTACGCTCCAGATTCACAACGTCTCCAGGCTTAAGCTCTGCCAAAACCGTGCTGCGCACCGTCTCTGGCATGACATCCGCTGTAAAAGAACGCTGTGTATACCCCACAACCGTCAAGCAAGTGCCGTTAACCGCAATGCTATCGCCCAGCTTTACGTCCTTCATTACAACTTGTCCTTCAATCGTCAGACGCGCTGACTTAGTTCCCTTGGTAATGGATTTGATTTTACCCAATTCTTCCACAAGTCCGGTAAACATCGCGGCCCTCCCTCGTGGCGACATATGCGCTAATCCATAAGTCTTCACCTATATGTTTTACAGTTACCTCTTCCAACGGCACCGCTTGATCCATCAAGGAGCAGCCCAGACCGCCAATAGGGCCAGGGGCGTCACAGCCGCCAATCAACTTGGGAGCCATAAAGAAGTGCACTTTGTCTACAACGCCGGCGCTCAGAAAAGAGCCATGCACCGCAGAACCGCCTTCTACAAAAATGCTTGTCAACTGCCTCTCCTGCCGCAAGTGAAGGCATAGTGCGCGGATATCAACACCGCCTCGTTCGTCTGCAGGCAGCACAAGGACATCTGCTCTCTCCTGCAGAGCGGCTACACACTCTTGCGGCGCCGCTTGGGTCACAGCGATCCAAGTAGGAGCTTCGCCGTCGCAGAGCAGCTTGGAATTTAGTGGCAAACGCCCCTTTGAATCAAGAACAATACGAATCGGATTGCGTCCGCCCTCAGGCAGACGCGTCGTCAGCTGCGGGTCGTCGGCAATGGCTGTGCCTACACCTACTAAAATGGCGTCATACTCGTTACGCAAGCGATGTACCTCTAGTCGGGCCGCCTCGCCAGTAATCCAGCGAGAATGACCAGTATGGCTGGCAATTTTTCCGTCCAGAGTCATCGCCGCCTTCATGACCACAAAGGGCATGCCTGTAGAAATGCCTTTAATGAACACTTCGTTTAAAAGCGCCGCCTCGCAAGAAAGCAGCCCTTCTTCAACCACCACGCCCGCCTCACGCAGGCGTTGACTGCCGCAGCCCGCCACAAGAGGATTGGGGTCGGTCATGGCCATAACCACTCGACGTACACCGGCTTGAATAATCGCTTCTGTACAAGGTCCCGTGCGTCCTTGATGGCAGCAGGGCTCCAGAGTCACATACAAGGTCGCTCCCTTCGCCAATTCACCAGCTTGCCGCAAGGCATGAATTTCCGCATGCGGCGTGCCAGCCTGACGATGCCAGCCTTGGCCCACAATTTCGCCGTCCCGTACAAGCACCGCTCCAACCATCGGATTGGGGCTTGTCCTCCCCCTGGCGTACGATGCCAGCGTCAGAGCGTGACGCATGTAGTCTTCATCTCGCAAATAAATCCCTCCTCCGGCGCTTCTGCACAGAAAAAGGTCGCAAACCGGAAATCCGGTTACGACCTTTGAGCGCAGAGAACAATCCGGGAAAGAAATCGCATCTTCTTTCCTGGAAATAATCGCCTTTTCTCATCCAGACTATACTGTCGGCTCCGGAATACAACCGGATCTGCCAAAATGGCTCGCGGGCTCAACCGCCGGTCAGGATTTGAAGGAAAATTCCTTCTCACCTTGCCCCAAAGGCCTGTATGAACTTTTCTTGTCTTATGGTACCACCAAATGCGTTAAGAATCAAGCCCCACGTAGAGAATGAATCGCATTTGCCATGTTCGGAGCCTTATAGACGGCAGAACCGGCTACCAATACCGTAGCTCCAGCCGCGATTAACTGCGAAGCATTGTCTGGCGTTACACCGCCGTCCACCTGAATGTCGATCTTGAGGCCTTTTTCATTCAGCATTTGCCGCAATTTTCGCACCTTCTCCAGACTAGACGGAATAAAAGCTTGGCCGCCAAAACCCGGGTTGACACTCATAAGCAGCACCATGTCTAGCTCAGGCAAAATTTCTTCCACTAAGCACAAAGGCGTACTGGGATTGAGAGAAACCGCCGCTTTCATACCCTCTTCTTTAATGGCTTGAATCACGCGATGAAGATGCGGCGCTGTCTCCAGATGCACCGTCAAAATATCGGCGCCCGCCTTAGCAAAATCAGCAATATAATTCTGAGGCGCTTCCACCATAAGATGTACGTCAAAGGGCATTTTAGTCACTTTACGCAGGCAGGACACCACCGGCGCGCCAAAGGTCAGATTCGGCACAAAATGTCCGTCCATCACATCAATATGAACCCAGTCCGCTCCGGCCGTTTCAATGGCCGCCACTTCCTCTCCCAGTTTGGAAAAGTCGGCGGATAAAATTGAAGGAGCTATACGCACTGTTTTTTTCATGATTATCAATATCCCTTCTTGGCCTCGCGAATTTGGCCGAAAATTTGCTGATACGATTCATAACGGCAGGCGGCAATAACGCCATCCGCCACAGCTTGCTTCACCGCACAATCCGGTTCTGCCATATGCAGACAGCCGTTAAAGCGGCACTGTCCCAAATACGGCTGCAGCTCCGGAAAGCAATCCTCCAATTCGCGTTCGCCAATTTGTGCAAATTCGGTTTGACTGAATCCCGGCGTATCCACTACATAGCCGCTCCGATCCTCAAGCGGAAGGAGCATTGCAAAGCGGGTGGTATGACGTCCCCGAGAAATTTTGCGACTCAGCCCGCCTGTTTCCAACGAAAAACCTGGATAAAGGCGGTTAAGCAGTGTGGACTTGCCAACGCCGGAAGGACCTGCAAAAGCGGTAATACGTCCCTGCAGGCATGCCATCAGCGCCTCCAGTCCATAGCCGCTTTGCGCCGAAAGGGCAAACACCCGGTAGCCAACCTGCCGGGCGTACAAATCATATAGCGGCTGCAGTTCCTGCTCAATATTCGGCTCATCTACCTTATTAAAGCACAAAAGCGGCGAAAAGCCCGCATGCTCGCATAGCACAAGAAAACGATCAATCAAAACCGGGCTTGGCGCAGGATTGGTGGCTGCAAAAACAAGTACCACCTGATCTACATTAGCTATAGGCGGGCGAATTAGACAGTTACGGCGCGGTAGAATTTCTTCGATGACGCCGCTGCCGTCTTCTGGCACATCCTTAAATACAACATGATCGCCTACAAGAAGAGAAAAACGTCCTTTTTTAAATTTCCCTCGCAACCGACATGGAACTTCTCTGCCATCTTCCACCTGCACGTAGTAATAACTGTTATAGGCCTTAACCACTATGCCCTTCATCAAGCCCTCCTCATTCTTTAGACCCTACGGAGTCTGTTCCTGCAACAAATTCCCATTAACATAAATTTGCACCTTCATAGACCCGCTGCCTTCTACGGTTTTCTCAACCCGGTCTCCCGGTTTATGCACGCTTTCATAAACAATACGTCGGCCGCCGCTGTCGGTCACTGCAATTTGCACAGCTTGACGCTGCGGCCCACTGGGCACAGTAAACTGCACTGCGCTGCGATGGTTGCTGCTGCTGCCTCGTCCCATCGTCACATCAATATAGCTACCTTCCGCAGCCTCGCTTCCAGGCGCCGGGTTCTGCGACGTAATAACTCCGGAGGAGCCGCTTTCTTCAGCTACCTTGCCCAAGGACAATTTGCTGGCACTCAGCTTCGCCGTAGCATCGGGAACAGATAGCCCACGAATATCAGGCACGCTGACTTTCTTTTTATCATCGCCTTTGCTGACAACAATGTCCACAGGCGTATTCTTGGCTACTTGCGCCGGTGGGCGTGGGTTTTGAGATACAACCGAGCCGGTTGGCACATCATTGCTGGCCTGTTCGGTAATACGCCCTACTATAAGACCGGCGTTACGAATCTGCAGTTCCGCATCGCTGCGGGATAAGCCTCGTAAATCAGGTACAATGGCCATATCGCCGCCCTTGCTGACAAGAAGCGTAACCATGCGCTGCTCCTTAACAACCGCTCCGGCTTCTGGATACTGCGAAATGACCTGTCCCGGCGGCACTTTGGGATCATATGATTCGGAAATGCTGACGCGCAAATTCAAATTCATAAGAGTATTTTTCGCCACATCAGCCTGTTGCCCCACTACACTAGGCACAGTAACTTCACTGCTGCTCCAAAATTTTCCGTAAGCCATAAAAGCCCCGGTACCAAAGCCAATCAGGAGCAGCATGACCAGCGCAAAGATCAAGTACGGCGTTCGTTTCTTAGCCGGCGGCTTGCCAGAAGATTCCGAAAAACCGCGTTTGAGGCGCATCGTCTCATTACGATGTAAGGCGCCCAAATCTTGTTTTACTGTCGCCGAGCGATCCTGCGGTCCCTGCCAGTCCATCGGTGTCAGCAGTTGGGTAGCAAATTCATCGGCAGGACGGTCGCCGTCCCGCTCCAAAAGGCCCAGGGCCAGCCGCAAGTCAGCCAGCATATGTCCGGCGCTTTGGTAACGCTCCGACGGTACTTTTCGCAAGGCTTTCAAGACGATAGCTTCCACCATAGGCGGCAGATCCTCTCGGCGCAAGCCGGGTGAATCCGGCTCCTGCTGCAAATGCTGCAAGGCAATCGCTACCGGAGATTCTCCTTGGAAAGGCAAAGTGCCTGTAAGCATTTCATATAAAACAACACCCAAGGAATAAATATCAGACTGCGCACTGACAGGCAGCCCTTTAGCCTGTTCCGGCGAAAAGTAATGTACTGAACCGAATACCGTCCCTGTATGGCTCATCGTTGTCGATGTAACCGCGCGGGCAATGCCGAAATCCGTTACCTTCACCCGACCGCCCGGCTGAATCAGAATGTTGTGCGGCTTAATGTCGCAATGTACCAATTGATGTTGATGGGCGTGATCAAGAGCTTCAGCAATATTGGATGCCACCTGCAGCGCCTGCGCCAAAGGCAACGGCGCATGCTGCTGAATCTCTTCTTTCAACGTACCGCCGGAAACGTATTCCATAACAATATAGTGAGTATCTTGATCACATCCCACGTCATACATATTAACGATGTTAGGATGGGAAAGTTTAGCCGCAGCCTGCGCTTCCCGGCGAAAACGACTGATAAATTCCTGATCATGAGTAAATTGCTGGTGCAGCACCTTAACGGCAACAGGGCGTTCCAAAAGATCATCCTGCGCACGGTATACTGTAGCCATGCCGCCGCCGCCAATTTTCTCCAACAGTTTATAACGATGAGCCAGTATGCGGTTCACCATTGAAGCTCCACCTCCTTAGCGAAATGCAACGCGAAATACTTGTCGCGCAATCGGTGCGGCAACAGCGCCTCCGCTGCCGCCATTCTCTACAATTACAGCAATGGCTAACGTTTGTTTGCCTTCTTGGGCAAATCCCATAAACCATGCATGCGGTTTTCCATGAGGGTTCTCAGCCGTACCGGTTTTACCGCCAACGACCAACCCGTTGACAGCCGCTGCACCGCCAGTTCCATCTTGAACCGTCAGCAGCATCATCCGCCGCACTTCCTCAGCGGCAGCACGCTGCTCTAACGTCAGCCATACCTTATCCGTAATGAAAGACAAGGGTAGACCGTTTCGCGCAATAATCTGCGACAACAACCGCGGCTGTGGCAGCAGGCCCTGGTTACTGTAGCCAGCGGCCAGCATAGCCATGCGCAACGGCGTCACCACAAGATCTCCCTGCCCGATTCCGGTCTGCGCCAGCTCACCTGGCGTCAATTCTGAGAAATTTGGCGTTCTCGGCGCATTTTCCTCAAAAAAACTGCCTAAAGGCCGGAAAAAGCCCTGATGTTCCAACGCCTGGCGCATACCATCTCGGCCCAAGGAAAGAGCCAATGAGCCAAAAGCCACATTGCAAGACTCCGCCATCGCCTGCCGCAGCGTCAATTTGCCATGAGCCTTGCCATTAGCTTCCGTCATTTCATAATCACTGCCGATACGCAAATGACCATCGCATTGAAAAACGGTATTGGCTGTCGCCTTGCCGGAGGCCAATGCTTCGTAAGCGGTTACGGTTTTAAAAATCGATCCAGGCGGATATTGTCCGTATTGGGCCCGATTTAAAAGCGGCGTCTCTTCCTGATTTTGCAGCGAACTCCATTGCTCATCCAAGCGGTTCGGATTATAGGATGGTCGGCTGACCATAACAAGAATTTCACCGCTTTGCGCATCAAGAACTACCACACTCCCCCGACGATTGCCCAAGGCTTCATAGGCCGCCTCTTGTAAGCGGACGTCCACTGTTAAACGCACATCATTTCCCAGAGCCCCGCCGTGCTGTATAGCTTTTAACAAGCCTTCCCAACGGCGATCAGACGTCATGTGTCCTGATAGCTCATTGGTATACTGCAATTCCGCGCCGCTTTGTCCATAGCGCGGATGCGTATAACCGACAGCATGGGCGGCAACAGCCCCATAAGGATAATACCGGTACCAAGAGCCGTCATCCTGACGCCGCGATTCCGCCAGCACTTCACCATGACGGTCCAAAATACGCCCTCGTTCTTCCAGTTGCGTTTCGCCGCCGCGGCGATTCAGCGGATGAGCGGACAATTCGTCTGCCTGAAACAATTGCACATACGCCAATCTTCCTAACAACAGCAAAAACAAAAAGAACAGAAAGAAAAAGGTGTTGCGAATCATCCGAAATAAGTCGTCATTCATCATGGTTGCCACTCCTTTCCGACAGAGCGGCCAAAATGCCTAAAAGCAGAAAGTTAGAAACCATAGAGCTGCCGCCATAGCTTAAAAACGGCAGTGTAATCCCGGTAAGAGGAAACGCTTTAATAACGCCAGCCAAAATGAGCAGGACCTGTATGGCTAAATTGAAAGCCAGACCGCCTCCTAAAAGCAGCACAAAAGGTTCCCTCGAACCGCGCACCGTCCAAAAAGCACGGAAAATCAGCAGCAGATAGACGCACAATACACCGCCAGCGCCGACCAAGCCCCATTCTTCGCCAATGGCGGCAAAGATAAAGTCGGTATGCACTTCGGGAATCATCGCCGGATAACCCAGAAAAAGACCGGTTCCCAAAATATGACCCCACCCTAAGGCAAACAAGGATTGCACAATCTGATAGCCGCGCCCTGTCGCATCAGCCCAAGGATCCAGCCAAATGTCCACCCGCGTCTGAATGTGCCCATAAAAAGTGTAACAGGCAACCGAACCCAGCATAAACAAAGCAAAGCCTACTACCAGCCAGTCCCATTTGCCGCTGGCCCAATACAACATAACCAAGGCAATGCTGTAATAGAGCAGCGCGGAACCTAAATCCCGTTCCACCACCAATACCAGCATGGACATCAGCCATACGCACAATACAGGCGCAATAATACGTCCTCTGGGCAACCGCAAGGGACCGAAGCGAACGAAGTCTTGGCAGAGCAATTCGCGTCGTTCCGACAGATAAGCGGCAAAAAAGATAATCAAAAACAGTCTAGCAAACTCTGCCGGCTGAAACCGGATGGGGCCTAGCACCACCCAACTGCGGTGCCCGTTGATATCCACGCCGAAAATTACGGCAGAGGCCAGCAAAACCAGCCCAATAAGACCACAGGTGTATTTGTAGCGCTTCCAAATATGAATCTTTTGAAAGCTGTACCGTGCAAGAAAGAACGCCGCCAGCCCACAGCCAATCCATACAGCCTGAGAAGTAACCAAGGCCGGCTTGAGCCGTCCTAATAAAATCAACCCCATAGAACATAAAAAAGCAGGAAAAATGAGATATAACGCCTCCCAGTAGCGCAAAAAACGCTGGGAAAGAAAAAAAGCACCGGATACCGCTGCGCCGATCCCCAGCATCTGCGGCAGTTTGGCTTTGCCGTCAGGCCAATACAGGCAGAGTAGTAAAAACCCACAAAGCAAAAATAGAGCGTTAAAAAGCAACAACCGACTTTCGGCCTGCATTAATTGCTTCATGACGCATCAACCTGTCCGACTTCCACTAGGATGGCGCTGATATTATCGTGACCGCCAGCGTTGTTAGCTGCAGAGATCATTAAATTCACTCTTGTTTTTAAAGATTCACTTTTATGTTCAGACAGCACTTGCTGCAGCTGCTTTTCGTCAACTAAGCCGCTGAGACCGTCGCTACATAGGAGCAGACAGTCTCCTGCTTTTAGCTCTACCATGCCTACGTCGGCTTCTATTTTTTCTTGTGTCCCCAGCGCTTTCGTTAAGACATTACGCCGCGGATGATGTCGCGCTTCTTCCGCGCTGATGCTGCCGGCGCGTACCAATTCCCAGACCAACGAGTGATCGGTTGTGATTTGCTGCAGCTGTTCCGCGCGATATAGATACATACGACTGTCGCCGATATGAAGCCAGTAAGCATGAAGCCCTTCCAAATATACAGCACTCAGCGTTGTGCCCATGCCGGCTAAACGCTCCCTCTTGTGCGCCTCTTCATACACAGCTTCATTGGCGGCGCAAGCTGCGGCAGTCAATTTTTCCAACCAAGAACTGTTTTCTTGGCCTTGATTTAAAAACTCTTGAAACGAAGCCAACGCCAGTCGGCTGGCGATTTCTCCTGCAGCATGCCCACCCATGCCGTCGGCTACGGCAAAAAGAGGAGCGCTTACCAACAAGCTGTCCTCGTTCTTTTCCCGTACAAGGCCGATATCGCTGTTGCCAAAAGCCTTCACGTCTTGCTCACCTCTCAAACTGGAAGACCACGGAGCCAACCTGAATCCGGTCTCCTATTTGCAATACCACATCTCCTTGTGCGGTTTGCTCATTCACACGCGTTTGATTCGTACTGCCTAAATCGGTTAACACAAAGCGACCTTCCGGATAACGAGTAATGGAAGAATGCTCATAAGAGACAAACGGATCATTGACAACAATATCGTTATGCTCCCCTCGTCCAATGGAAAGCGACGCGCGAACAGGATATACCGTTTGCCTAAGAAGCTGCTGCGCATCCTCTACAACCCGCAATTGCGCCCCGCCAGAAAACGCTCTTTCTTTCTCCAGAGAAGCGCCGGTACGCAACCTGCTGCCACGCACCAACTCTCCCATCAGCCGGAGCAGTCTAAAGAGAAAAATCAGCAGTAAAAAAAGCAAAGCGTATTGCAGTATCGTCGAGAATAGCGCCCCCCATACAGAAGGTTGAAACAGAGATTGCCAATCGAATTTCAGCCAGGCTGGTAAATTAGCGGTCATTATTTTCCACCTCATAGCGCAGCACCGTATGGCCGATGCGAACTAAGTCGTCAGGTTCCAACACTTGCCTCATAATGCGATGGCCGTTGACAAAGGTACCATTAAGACTTTTAGCGTCATAAAGAATATGACGCTTGTCTTCCCATTGAACATACGCATGCAACCGGCTGGCATTGCGATCTTCCAGCGGGATTTCGTTTTGCTCCCGCCGCCCCATATTGACACGGCCATCAGCGCAGAGGAACCGCTTACCTACGCCAGGACCCTCGTGTATACACAAAGAGGCCAGAAGCGAAGAGCTTTTTCCAGGCGCTAAAAGCGATGCTCCCGAAAGCGTCTGAAACACCCTGGTGCACCCTTCTTCCTCCCGATTCTCTGCTTGGGCGGATTTTTGTACGACCAGCTTAAACATTCCTGAAGATAGACTTTCGGCAGATTCCAAAAAAATAGGCATATCTCGCTGCGCTTCCAAGCCTCTTTCGACAGCCTCTTCTAAAAAGCGCCTAGACAGCCAAGCTTCTACCCCTTCCGCCATTGGTTTCTTGGGCTTTTGCAGCTGTTCATAATCTTCTTGAGAAACTTGAATCTGAACCTCTTCCAATAAAAAGCCTTGCGCCTGCTCTTCTTCCAGGCGTTTAACCAATGCTAACAACAATTCGGCCGGCTGCAACTGACTGGCTAATTTGCGGTTGAAAAATCCTTCAATGCCAGTTTCCAGAAAACTTTCGAAACGGCGCATTAGTTTCACGTTTCTTCCTCCTTGGCGCTTTCGTTGCGATTTTGGTTGCGCAACTGCCCGCAAGCCGCTTGAATATCTACGCCCCGTTCCCGGCGGACCGTAACAGCAATGCCGCGAGCCTGCAAAACTTGCGCAAACGCATCGATACGCTGCGGAGACGGCCTAGCAATTCCCCTCTCTGCTACGGCATTGACAGGAATCAAATTCACATGGCATAAGCGTCCCCGCAGCAATACAGCCAACTTTTCCGCTTGCTGCTGCGAATCGTTCCAATCTTTCATTAGCGTATACTCATACGTAATTCGACGTCCTGTGGCTGCCGCGTACGCATCGGCAGCTGCCAGCAGGGACTGCAACGGATAGGTTCGGTTCACAGGCATGATTCGCGAGCGCAGTTCATCATTAGGTGCATGCAAAGAAATCGAAAGCGTCAACGGCAGCCCTTCTTGACACAGACGCTCCATCGCCGGGACAACACCGCAGGTGGAAAGAGCCATATGCCGATATCCCAGTCCCAGCACTTCCGGATCATGACATAACTGCACAAAGCGCAAAACTTCTTCATAATTGTGCAGTGGCTCGCCGGAACCCATAATAACAAAACTGTGCAGCCGTCCAGCCTGCAGCTGATTCAACTCGCGTTGGGCAAAAAGAACCTGCGCCAACATTTCCGCAGCTGTTAAATTGCGCTCCAATCCATGCAGGGTAGAAGCGCAGAACACACAGCCCATGGCGCAGCCAGCCTGCGAAGAAACGCAGAGACTGTAGCCGTAAGGATGGTGCATTAACACCGTTTCCACACGAATGCCATCGGCAAAACCCAAAAGATATTTGCGCGTTTTTCCTGCTGCATCGGCTTGCTGCGTAACTAACTCCGGCCAGCCAATTTGTGCCTGCTCTTGCAAAAAAGCACGCTCTTTTTGTGAGATATTGGTCATCTCTGCAAAAGAAGCCGCACCTTTGTTATATATCCATTCCAGGATCTGTTTGCCCCTGTACCGTTTCAATCCCAGGGAAACGGCAGCCGCTTCCGCCTGCTGCCGGGACAGTCCTAAAAAAGAAATCATGCATCCACATCCTTTATCTTGCGCAGCCGGCAAAGAAAGAAACCATCCGTGCCGTCGACATGCGGCCAAAACTGCACCATTGATTCTCCTTGCCGCGACACAGGCAACAACGCGCCTGCGTCTTCCAGCTCAAACTCAGGATGCCGCGCCAAAAACCATTCTATAGTTTGACGGTTTTCCGCTGGCTCCATGGTACAGGTGCTATAAACCAAAATACCGCCAACCTTTAGGGCTGGAGCCGCGCCTTCGAGAATCTCGCGCTGCAATATCGTCAATTCCTCAATTTGGCCAATCTCCTTGCGCCAGCGAGCGTCCGCCCGACGGCGCAGCACGCCGAGCCCCGAGCAAGGCGCATCCACTAATAGCCGATCCGCCTGCCCCGGCCACGTCTTACCAATCTCCCGTGCATCCAGACATCGAGGGCGAATGACATTCAAACCCAACCGGTCAGCATTATCTTGCAGCAAATCCATTTTATGCGCATGAACATCGCAAGCCCAAATCGTTCCTTTGTCTTGCATCTGTTCCGCTAAATGCGTCGTTTTCCCTCCTGGCGCAGCACAAGCGTCAATGACCGTCTCTCCCGGCTGCGGCGCCACTACGTGCGCTACCAGCATGGAGCTTTCATCCTGCACCTGGTATAACCCTTCGCGAAAAGAAGCCAGCGACGCTAACGAGGGCGCCTCCACGAGCAGCAGCCCCTCTGGAACCAGCAATGACGGTTCGCAGCGCACGCCTTCCTCTGCCAGACGAGTTTTCAGCGCCTCTCGGCTGATACGTTGCAGATTGGTTCGCACCGAAAGCGGCGGTGGCTGGTTATTAAAACGACAAAGAGCTTCTGTAGCTTCAAACCCCAACTGCGCCAACCAACGCTCTACCAGCCAGCGAGGATGCAAATACCGCAAAGAAAGGTATCCTGCCGCATCCTCTGCCGCATCCGGATACGTTATTTTTTCCGGTTGCCGCAACAAAGACCGCAACACGCCATTAACAAAACGAGCCACGCCGATGTGGCCGTTGCGTTTTGCCAGCTCCACCGCCTCATTACAAGCGGCCGAGGGAGGTATGCGGTCTAAAAACAAGAGTTGATAAACGCTCATACGCAAAATATCCCGGATAACCGGGGTCAGCTTGCTCAACGGACGATTCAGAAAATGGCTCACCGCCCAGTCCAGCGTTCCCTGTGCTTTCAGGGTTCCGTAAACAAGTTCAGTTACAAGACGCCGATCCTGTGCAGACAGTTCTTTCTGCTTCGTCAGTTCTTTCGCTAAAGCGATATTGGCATAGGCGCCGCGAACCGTAACGTCTTGAATTATTTTTAAAGCAATAGCTCTAGCATTCATGCTGTCTTTCAGGCCTTTCTTCCATTCGTATCAATAAAATGCAGCACCGTCTGCTCAACAGCCGACATTTGCACCTTGGTATTACAGCAGGGTCCATAGGGACGCTCGTTCAAAACACCGATGACCGGCAAAGGAAACACATCTTGGATGCCGCTGGTCAAATCGCGTTCGCAAGCAATGGCCAACACCGCCCGAGGCCGCAACGTCTTAATTACCTTACGAGCCAAGGTTCCGCCTGTAACAATGGCCACATGGACGCCGTATTTCTGAGAAAGCCGCAGCAAGTCGCCCACCTGACAGCCTCCGCAGTCCTTACAGTTGGCAATATCGCGAGTAATCTTATGTGGGCAAGTATCCAGTTGAATACAATGGGGCGTTAGAATCAGCAGTTGATCTGGTTTAACTCTGACATGTTTCTGACGAATCAGTTGATTGCTGACTTCAATAAAAGACCGTTCCACTCGTTCCTTGTTCACATCCAACAAACGCCCCAAAAAAGTCGCCAAGGGAAAAAGCATATTAATAACCGTCCAAGCCACACCTTTAAAAACGCCAAAGGTCGGCAGCCCGACTAAAGCTAGAATCACGCCCATAACGCTTAAAGCGCCCACCGCCAGCACCAGCAGCAGCAGCGCCCCAAAAAGCAGCGGCAAATGCTGGCTGATGGACGACAATCCTGGAGCGCTGACCTTCCATAAACCATAGGTAGAAAGAGCCGCCACAACCAGGCTGGCCAAAAGTAAGGCCACAAATAAGCGTTTTTTAGGTCTGGTCATGACTTGCATCATCTCCATCCATCTTCCTCCTTATACCAGCCTGTCTCCAGGCTGCAGAGAATAGCCGCAGGCGCATTCCGAAGCTTTCATACGACGCTTATTCTCCGGCTGCACTTCCAGTAATTCCAATAAACCATTGCCTGTTTCCACAACAAAACCGTCTACAGACAAGCGGGCAATCCGCCCGGGGATCGCTCCTTTGGCAGCAGCCTCTTCACAAACGCGGCTTTTCCAAACTTTCAGCCGCCCCCCTGCATATCGGCAGTACGCTCCCGGCCAGGGCGAAAGCCCCCTGATGCGATTATGCAATTCTTGCGCCGAATGATTCCAGTCCAGTTGCTCTATTTCCGCTTTTAAGAGCGGCGCATACGTTGATACCGCATGGTCCTGCTTTGTACGAGGCGCCTTGCCTTCCGCTATCAACGCCAGCGTTTCTTGCAGCAAGCGAGCGCCTTCCTGCATTAACTCATCATGGATATCTCCAGTAGAAGCATCTTGTAGAATAGCAATCTCTTTTTTGAGAATCATATCACCTGTATCTAGGCCTTCATCCATATACATGGTGGTTACGCCGGTCTTCTTTTCTCCTTGCATGATCGCCCAGTGAATCGGGGCGGCGCCTCGATAATACGGCAGCAGCGAAGCATGCACATTAATACAGCCACACGGTGGAATCGCCAAAATAGCGGGAGATAAAATCTGCCCAAACGCCACAACCACCATCACATCCGGCGCCAACTCCCGCAGTACTTGCTCAAATTCCGGCGTTTTAATTTTTTCCGGCTGCAATACTTCCAGACCGTGCTCAACCGCGCAAGCTTTTACCGGCGAAAAAGCCAACTTGCGTCCACGCCCCCGAGGCCGATCCGGTTGCGTAATGACCGCCGCCACTTCGTGTCCTGCCGCCAGCAGCGCTTCCAAACAAGGTACCGCGAAGTCCGGAGTTCCCATAAAAACAACACGAAGAGACTTCATGACGAAGCCCCCTCTTTTTGCAACGAAACAGCCTTTTCCACAAACAGCACACCATCTAAATGGTCTATTTCATGCTGCAACGCTATCGCTAAAAGGCCGCTGCCAGTTACGCGGATTTTCCGGCCGGAGCGGTTCAACCCTTCCACTACCACTTTTTCATAGCGCTCCACTTCTCCAAAAACGCCGGGTACGCTTAAGCAGCCCTCCAGCCCCTTCCGACAGCCTTCTTTTTCCAAAATCACCGGATTAATCAACTCAATGAGCCCTTCGCCCACATCAATAACAACGATCCGCAACTCCACGCCCACCTGAGGCGCAGCCAAACCAACGCCATCTGCTTCATTCATGGTTTCCGTCATATCGTCCAGTAATTTCTTTATTTTCCCAGTAATTTTTTCCACCGCCTGGCACTGTTTTTTCAAAACAGGATCGCCAGCTCTGCGTATTTCTAGAGTAGCCATTTTGGCCCCCTCCTTTTTACACTTGATAGTACTTCGCAATATCTTATTGTATCATAAGCAAGCTAAAAACTCCATGAACAGCATATGACATCTCTATCAAATTGGATTGATTTCAAGCTGCTTTTATAATACATGCAATGGATCCACATCAATCGTAATCTGAGGATCTCCTTCAATAGACAGTCTACATAAAGCTTCTTTTACGACCTCCGGCTGCCGACATTTTAAAAACAACTGCATCCGAAATAAATTTTGAATTCTCGCTAACGGAGCTGGGCAAGGTCCCATAATATCTGCAGCCTCTTTAGGCAATTCCGCTTTTAAAACAGCCGCTACCTGCGCAGCTTTACGCTGGGCCGGCAGTTCTTCTTCCACGGCAATCGTCAAGGAAATCAAACGCGAAAAAGGGGGATACCCCAAAGCTTTACGAAAAGACCGTTCTTCATGACAAAAACGCGGAAAATCTTGCTGCTGCGCCGCTGCGACAGCATAATGCTCCGGATTATAAGTTTGCACCACCACGTTGCCGGCTTTTTCTCTTCTTCCAGCCCTGCCCGCAGCCTGAGTAATCAAGGAAAACGCCCGCTCCGCCGCCCGGAAATCCGGCAAATGAAGCGAGCTATCAGCCGCAATTACTCCCACTGCCGTTACAAAAGGCAGGTCATGGCCTTTCGCCACCATTTGCGTTCCTAATAAAATATCATAACGCCGCTCGCGAAAAGCCGTCAAAATATCTTCGTGCGCATGCTTGCGCCCTACCGTATCCTGATCCATACGGGCAATTCTCGCCTCCGGCCAATTGCGCCGCAATTCTTCTTCTAATTTTTGCGTACCGCTGCCAAAAAAACGAATATAGCGACTGGAGCAAACAGGGCAAACATCGGGTACCTGCTCTTGATAATCGCAATAATGACAGCGCAGTATTTTGGCGGATGCATGATAAACCAGTGAAACGCTGCAATGCGGGCATTCCATGGTATGGCCGCATTCTCGGCACATGACAAATGTAGCGTAGCCGCGGCGATTCAAGAGGATTATAGCCTGTTCCTGCTGCGCTAAAGCTAAGTCTAAAGCCGCATGCAACTGACGCGAAAGAATTTTACGATTTCCCATCTTCATCTCCTTCCGCATGTCCACGATGGCCACCTGCGGCAGCGGAGCTGCCGTAGCCCGCTCCGGCAGTTCCAGCAACATCACTTCTTGCCTTGAAGCGCGCTCATACGTTTCCAGTGATGGAGTCGCGCTGCCCAAAAGCAATACCGCCCCCATCTGCCGACAACGTTCCCTCGCTACATCGCGTGCGTGGTATCTAGGCCGTTCTTCTTGTTTATAAGCGCCGTCATGCTCTTCGTCCAAAATCACCAGTCCCAAGCGATGCGCCGGCGCAAAAACAGCCGAACGGGCGCCGATAATCACGTCAGCCTGACCGCTATGAATACGGTCCCAAGCGTCCAGACGCTCTCCTTCAGAAAGACGGCTATGCCAAACAACAACTTGTTGTTCTCCAAGGACCGCACGAAAACGCCGTACTAACTGCCCTGTCAGACCAATTTCCGGCACCAGGACAATAGCCTGCTTTCTGCTGCGCAGCGTCTTGCGCACAGCATCTAGATATACCCGTGTCTTGCCGCTCCCAGTAACGCCAAAAAGCAAAAACTCCTTGAGTTTCTCTCTGTCCAACCCTTCAGTAATAGCTGCCACAGCCTGCTGCTGCGCCGCATTCAACGGTTCTAATTCGCTTGCTCCCTCACTTAGATAGCTGTCCTGGCGATACACTCGCCGTTCCTCTCGTCGGACCAGTCCTGCTTCAGTCAACGCTTTCAGCACTCCTAAACTGATGCCGCTGGGAGCAAGCTGAGAACGCTGAAGGCAGCGATGCTCCCACAACCATTGCAGAGCCGCCGCCTGGGCTTTTTTACGATCCAAACTACGTAGCGCTTCTTGTTGTTCCTCTTCGGAAAGCTCTTGAGCCAACCAAAAAGATTCTGTTTTCTCTCGCGTCCGCCGCCGTCCCTGCCAATAGCTTTCCGCCAATCCCTGGCGGCACCAACGGCGCAAAATGCGAATTCCATCTTCTCCAGCCTGTTGGCAGAAGCTTTTTTCCGTCCAGGAGCTTCGCTCTTTAAACAAGTTCCATAACGCCAGCTCTGTCAAAGAAAACCCTTCCGGCTCCACTTCACCGGCACAATACACTCGTTCAGTACGCACGCTGCGCTTACCTGGCACAAAAAGCCGCAGCGCTTCCGCCAACGTACATAAATAATAGCGGCTGAGCCACTGGGCCGTGGACAAGGCCGCCTCATCAAACCAAGGTGCTAAATCCAGGCAGGAACTAATCTCTTTCCAGTTGCTCTCTTCATCTTGCGGGCAACTGCGCACCTGCCAAACAAAGCCCTCTTCCAGCCTGGCTCCAAAGGGAACCAGCACCCGGCAGCCGCGCTGAACTTCTTCCTGCAACGCGGCAGGAACCGCATAGGTAAAAGGTTTTTCCACCCGCCTGGCGGCAATATTCACAAGCACATCCGCCACAACTATTTCCATCAATTCATCCCTTTCACCCATCGTCGTTATATATCTAGTATAGTGGAAAGCGCCTGGAGATGCCATAGAAGAAAAAAGCGAAACACAGAGGAACAAAGTAAGCCGATGGATTCAGAGAATACATGTTCGCGGAATGTTAACAAAAAAACAGCCCTGACCAAGCAAGCTCGATCAAGGCTGTTCCTGTTACTGCTCTTAGATTCCGGCGTCGCTGCGAATCGCTGCGGCTTTGTCTGTCTGCTCCCAAGGAAGCTCGACATCGGTACGACCAAAATGACCGTAGGCGGCTGTCTGACGATACAAAGGACGGCGCAAATCCAGCATTTTGATAATGCCGGCGGGCCGCAGATCGAAGTTCTTTTTAATCAGCTCCGTAATCAATGCTTCTTCCACCTTGGCCGTGCCAAAGGTTTCCACCATGATCGATACAGGCTGGGCTACACCAATAGCATAAGCCAGCTGAATTTCGCATTTATCCGCCAAGCCGGCGGCTACGATGTTTTTAGCAACATACCGCGCTGCATAAGCACCGGAACGGTCTACTTTTGTCGGATCTTTCCCTGAAAATGCGCCGCCGCCATGGCGCGCCATGCCGCCATAGGTATCGACGATGATTTTCCGTCCCGTCAGGCCGGCGTCTCCCTGGGGACCGCCCACCACAAAACGTCCGGTAGGGTTGATATAATACTTCGTCTTCTCGTCCAAGAAATTCGCCGGCACAACCGGCGTAATGACATGCTTGCGCAGATCCGCTTCAATTTGCTCGCGTGTTACGTCCGGACCGTGCTGCGTGGAAATAACGATAGCGTCGATACGTACAGGTACGCCGTCTTCGTATTCCACCGTCACCTGGGTTTTGCCGTCAGGACGCAGATAGTCTACTACGTCGGTTTTGCGAATTTCCGCCAGGCGGCGCGACAGCCGGTGCGCTAAGGCGATCGGCAGTGGCATAAATTCCGGAGTTTCGTTCGTGGCATAACCGAACATCATACCTTGGTCGCCGGCGCCAATGGCTTCCATCAAATCGGTTTTGCCTTGTTTAGCTTCTAAGGCTTCATTAACGCCCATAGCAATATCAGGCGACTGCTCACCAATGGATACCATTACGCCGCAGGTATCGCCGTCAAAACCGAATTTCGCGCGAGTATAACCAATTTCCTTAACCGTTTCCCGGACAATATGCGGAATATCCACATAGCACGAGGTGGTGATTTCACCAACCACATGAACCAAGCCGGTCGTTACCAACGTCTCGCAAGCCACGCGAGCCTGCGGATCCTTGGCCAGAATTGCGTCCAAAATAGCGTCAGATATTTGGTCCGCCATTTTATCCGGATGTCCTTCTGTTACTGATTCCGATGTAAATAATACTCGTTTCTTCAAGAATGCTTCGCCTCCTGTTTTTTAACTAAAAAAGAAACCCTCCCGAAATAGGGAGGGAACTTATTCCTTACTCCCATCTTGCATCAACAGATGCAGGAATTGGCACCGTTTTGCCTCAATAGCAATGGTTGCCGCAGCTTCATCGGGCCAGTCCCTCAGCCAACTCTGGATGGTTTGCTTATGCAATTATAGGGAAATACAAATTCAATTATAAAGACTGCGTCAGGAAAAAGCAACCTTGTCGGCCAACATTTTTTCAAGCAAATCCCACAAGCGGGCAGCTACTTCCTCTTTGGACAGCTGCGGCCATTCCTCCAGAGCGCCGTCGCGACGCAAAATCTTGACAATATTTGTATCGCTCTGAAAACCGGCGCCAGGCATGGTCACATCGTTAGCCACAATCAGATCCAAGTTCTTCTTCTCCAGCTTCTCTCTGGCATGAGCCAGAAGCTCCCTGGTTTCCGCCGCAAAGCCTACCAATAGCTGACTCTGCTTTTTCTCGCCCAATTCTTTGAGAATATCAGGGTTTTTCTTCAAAACCAACGTCAATGACTCGTCATTCTTTTTAATCTTGTGCTCTGCCGGATGTTCAATCGCATAGTCGGCAACGGCCGCCGCCTTCACTACCACCTGAACTTGCGGAAATTCGCGCAACACCGCTTCGCGCATCTGCGCCGCCGATTCCACATTGATTCGCGTTACCCCTGGAGGCGTTTCAAGCGCTACCGGACCGGAAACAAGTACAACCTCCGCGCCGCGCCGCGCTGCTTGGGCGGCAATGGCATAACCCATTTTACCACTGGAGCGATTGCCTAAATAGCGCACCGGATCAATCGGCTCTCTCGTACCGCCCGCGGTTACCAAGACCCGTACGCCTTTAAGGCTTTGCTGTTCTTGCAGCACAGCCGCTGCCGCCTCAACAATTTCCAACGGCTCCGGCAAACGCCCAGGACCTTCGGTGCCGCAGGCCAACTGACCGCAGGCCGGCGGTAAAATGCGATACCCAAGTTCACTCAGCGTCCGCAGGTTTTTCTGCACAACCGGGTTGAGATACATATTGGTATTCATCGCCGGCGCCAGTAAAACAGGAGCTTTAGTTGCCATAAGCGTCGTTGAAAGCATATCGTCGGCAATGCCCACCGCCAGCTTACCCAAAATGTTGGCGGTAGCCGGAGCCACAATAAATAAATCTGCCGCTGTTGCCAGGGCAATATGCTCTACATGCCAATTTTTAGGTTCAGCCCACATACTGACAACTACCGGTTGCCCGCTCAACTCCCTAAACGTCAACGGCGTCACAAATTCAGCGGCATGCTGCGTCATAATTACCTGCACCGTCGCCTTTTGCTTGCGCAGCCGGCTGACAAGCTCCACAGCCTTATAGGCGGCTATCCCGCCGCACACGCCTACCACAACAGTCTTTTCCGCAAACGGCATGGTAGCGCCCCCCTTTACTTGATTCCGTGCTTCGTCCGTTCATAGGTAATGCGACCACTGGCGATTTCCTCCATCGCCACGGTTACTTGCTTCTTGGAACGTCCTTCCAGATTTCCCGGTTCTTCATCCAGCAAGGTCCGAGCCCGTTTGGCCGCCAAAACTACCAACGTATATTTGCTGTCCACTTTTGTCATCAATACATCTAGCGATGGTTTTATCATATTAATTCCCCCGTATGTGAAATATCCCCAAATTTTTGCATGCTTGCAATCAATCCGGCATTGCGCCGTACTCGGCATTTTTCCGCCATAACAATGCCCTTAACTTTGGCAACGGCATCGGTCACTATATCATTAACCAGTACGTAGTCATATTTAGAAGCCAAAGTCACTTCATGTTCCGCCGCTTGCAAGCGACGTTCGATTACATCCGCTGTTTCCGTACCGCGACCGGCAATGCGCCGCCGCAATTCGGTCAGCGAAGGCGGCATCAAAAAGACAAAAACGCCATCTGGATAGCTTTCCTTTACCTGCAGTGCGCCTTGCGTGTCAATCTCCAACAAAACATCGCTGCCAGCCTCCAAACGCTCCAATACGTAGTTACGCGGCGTGCCGTAATAATTCCCGTATACTTCCGCCCATTCCAACAATTCTTTTTCCTGGATCATATCCTGAAAACGGTCTTTCGGCGTAAACCAGTAATTCACACCATGCACCTCTCCTTCTCGGGGAGACCTAGTCGTAGCGGAAATAGAAAATTCAATATAAGGCAGCTGTTGCAGTAATTCCTTGCACACAGTACCTTTTCCTGTTCCGGACGGCCCGGAGATTACAATCAAAATCCCTTTGGCTTGCGCCATAGCTGCTTCCCTCGCTTCTGTTTTAGTCTTGAGGATCGCTGCCGCTATCCTTGTTCACCAGACGATGCGCCACTGTTTCTGGCTGTACCGCGGACAAAATAACATGATCACTATCGGCAATAATTACCGCCCGGGTGCGCCGTCCGTAAGTGGCGTCAATCAGCATGCCCCTGTCGCGAGCTTCCTGAATAATGCGTTTGATAGGCGCTGATTCAGGACTGACAATAGAAATAATTCGATTGGCAGAGACAATATTACCAAATCCAATATTGATCAACTTGATATCCATAAATACATCCTCCTATACACTAATTCTACTATAAAACACTAGTTTACTCTACGTTTTGCACTTGTTCCCGCATCTTTTCCAGCTCGCTTTTCATTTCCACGACAATCTTGCCCAATTCAAAATCATTAGCCTTTGATGCCATGGTATTGGCTTCCCGATTGAGCTCTTGCAGTAAAAAGTCAAGTTTTCGTCCCACCGGTTCCAGCACAGACAAGGTGGCGGAAAACTGATCCAAGTGGCTTTGGAATCGAACGATTTCTTCTACGATGCCAATGCGATCAGCAAACAGCGCCGCCTCCTGGAGCACTCTACTTTCCTCCGGAACCATGCCCGCCGCCGCCAACATCTCCCGCAGCTTAAGCAGCAGCTTTTCTTGGTATTCACAGGCAACCTGGGGTGCCCGCGCTTCCACCGTCTGCAACCGTTCCCGCAGTAAAGCGATACGCCGCACAAAGTCCTCTTGCAAATTACAGCCTTCTTGACGCCGCATCACCAGAAGCTGCGCCAAGGCAGCCTCTAAAGCCTCCTGCAACACAGGCCAACGATTTTCAGCGTCCTCTTGTACTTCACTAACCTTGATAATATCCGGATAGCGCAGCACTTGTTCCACCGTCAAGGTTGGAGGCAAGCCCAATTGCGCTGCCAATTCCTGGCCAGCCTGAAAATAAGCTTTAGCTAGTTCATAATCTACTTGCACATTAGCGGCCATAGAACCAACTTCATCTAAAGAAATAAAGACATCTACCCGACCACGCTGCAGCTTTGCCGATACAAGGCGTCGCACACGCTCTTCCAGCACTAACAGCGCTTTGGGCATACGCACGACGACTTCGCCGTAACGATGATTTACCGATTTAATTTCCACCTGCATGCGAAAGTTGGTGCCTTCTTGCAGGGAAGAGGCCGCTTCACCGCGGCCAAAGCCAGTCATGCTTTGTATCATTTGACTGCCCTCTGTCCGCGCAGACAGTAAGAACCGCGAAACACTTCTGTCGCCGGTCCAGTCAAATACACATGATTGTCCTGTTCCGACCATTCTACTTCCAGTACGCCGCCGTCAAGAGCCACTTTACAGCACCTTTCCGTCAATCCATTCAACACAGCTGCCGTTACGGTTGCGCAAGAGCCGGTGCCACAAGCCAGCGTAACGCCAGCACCTCGTTCCCACACGCGCATGCGCAACGCCTGACGATTGATAACCTGGACAAATTCCACATTGGTCTTGCGGGGAAAAAACGCATGTGTTTCCAATACCGGCCCCCAAAGTGCGAGAGGAACCGGCTCTGCATCGTCTACAAAAATTACCGCATGCGGATTGCCCATAGATACGCAAGTAACCGCAAAATCGCCATGCTCTGTATGCAATATCTTATTGATAATTTTCTCGCCACCCTCGCTGACAGGTATATCCTGCGCCGCCAACTTAGGCTCTCCCATATCAACCCGAACTTGTCCATCATCCAAAATTTTCGGACGAATCAAGCCTGCTTTGGTTTTAAACGTCAGTTCCTTTTTTTCCGTCAGACCGTTTTCATAGGCAAAACGAGCCATACAGCGCGTCACATTTCCGCACATCTCTGCTTCGCTGCCGTCGGAATTAAAAATCCGCATTTCAAAGTCCGCTTCCTGCGACGGCAAAAGCAGTACTAGTCCGTCGGCTCCAATGCCGAAATGCCTATCGCACACAGCCTTAGCCGCTTGTGCATTATCCGGGAAGACATACTTGCTTCCATCCACTAAAACGAAATCATTTCCGCAACCATGCCATTTGCTAAAAGAAAATTGCATTCCTATCCCTTCTTTCTTTAAGCCGCGTCCATTCCCTTCAGTAACGGCATTACAGCTACAAAAAGCAGCGTCATCCATTGCTACTTATTGTACTGGCAGAAGCTGTTCTTGGCAAGTAAAAAACCCGATAAATCTCCGTTTTCCTCCCGAAATCGCTCTAAAATTGACCCGTACGCCCTTGAATGCTATACTGAGTTCAACATTTTATTATGCAAGGAGGAACGCACATGGCCAGTATTGACGGCCTTGCCTGGTGTGCCGTTGCCGCGGAGCTTTCCGCCAAATTAATTGGCAGCCGCGTAGACAAGGTGTTTCAACCCCATTCCCACACCATCGTTCTGTCCCTGCGTCAGCCGGGACATTCTTATTTTCTTTCTCTCTGCGGTCTTCCTAATTCGGCAGCCATCCTGCTTCTTGAAGAACGTCCGGAAACGCCCTCCCAAGCACCCGCGTTCTGCATGCTGCTGCGTAAGCATTTAGAAGGTGCGCGTTTGTTGAACATCAGCCAGCCAGGCTTTGATCGGCTGCTGATTTTTAATTTCGCCGCCCGGGAAGAAAGCGGGCAACTTAGTGAAAAAGAGCTTGTTCTCGAAGTTGCAGGGCGTCATAGCAATTTGATTTTTCTTCGCAATGGCCTTATCGCGGATGCAGTACGACGAGTCGGGCCCGCCGACAACCGCCTGCGACAAATCCTTCCCACTATTCCTTATGAAACACCCCCCTTAGAGGGAAAATTGAATCTTGCAACTCTCAAGAAAGAACTTTTTGAGCAGCGTTTTACTTTGCAATCAGACCAAGGCGCCACCCCAACAACCTCGCTAATGGCCACTTTGGCTGGTGTTGGCCCTTTTACCGCCGAAACTTGCCTAGCAGCTGCCGCAGAACTCGGCACTAGCGAACCGCTAGCGCAACGTCTTTGGCAGGTTCTCGCAAACTGGCAAAATGAATTGCAAAACCCACAGTTTTGGCATGCCCATGCAGTATTGCGCCCTAACGGGAAAGTCCAGGCACTGCTTCCCTTTGTACCATCAGCGCTTCCTGACGGCTTTACTTTTCTTACTTACCCCTCTCTTCTTGACGCTTTGGCCTGGCTGCACCGGCGCGAAGCGCAGCAGCAACTGCCGCAGCAACAAGAACTCCAACGTTTCGCACAAAACGAATTAACCAAGTTATCTCGTAAAAAACATATCTTAGAGGAAGAATGCCATGCTGCCTCCTTAGCTGATACTTGGCGCCTTTACGGCGACCTATTGATGGCACAACTGCATCTAGTAGCCAAAGGCGCTTCCGAGGCCATGCTCCCCAATCTATTTGAACCGAATACGCCAACCATTCAAATTCCGTTGGATTCTTCGCGCACCCCTGCCGAAAATGCCCAGCATTGCTATCGACAATATAATAAGAGTAAGCGGCGTCAGATTGTTTTAGCAGAACAAATCCAACAGACAACAGACACTATTTCTTATTTGGACAGCGTGCAAACCATGCTGCAAACGGCAGCGACAACCGCTGAAATTCAAGAAATACGCCAAGAATTGACAAGTACAGGGTTTTTAGCAGCCCCCAAAAAGAAACAAGCCGCTCTTCCCCCCAGTCAGCCGCTGCAACTGCAAGGACCTGAGCAAAGCCTGATTTGGGTGGGGCGCAATAACAGGCAAAATGACGAACTGACCTTTCGCCGCGGCAAACCAGGCGATTTATGGTTTCATGTCAAAGATATGCCAGGTTCTCATGTGCTGTTGCAAATGCCTCCAGGCCAGACAGCCAGCAAAGAAGCCATTGAACTTGCAGCGTCATTGGCCGCTCATTTCAGTAAGGGCGCTGCTTCCAGCCGCGTGGCCGTCGACTATACGGACCGCAAGCAGGTCAAAAAGCCTTCCGGCTCCAAACCCGGCTTTGTTATTTATTTTCAACAAACTACGCTCTATGTCTCACCGGATCCAGAGCGTCTCCGCCCCTATCTGGAAACAACTAAAAAGAAGATCCAAACCGCAGAGAAGTTACGGTGAAACAAAACCTTAACAGGAGTGATCAGAGTAAAGGTAGGGTACGGCAGAGGGTTCCGTTGTGTAATTATCTGATTCTCAGATTCCCCTGTTAAAAGAGCTGTCCGGCTAAGCCGGACAGCTCTTTTTTTGCTTTTCTGTTACTCGGTTACTCTGAGTTCCGTAACCCCATATCTTTTCAATCCACAAACTCCCGAATTATAACCTGCTCAATACCATCGCAGGCTTCCAGTTGTACGCTAACCACTTCCCTCGAAGAAGTAGGCACATTTTTACCGACATAGTCAGCGCGAATCGGCAATTCCCTATGTCCGCGATCTACCAATACGGCCAAACGAATGGATTGAGGGCGCCCCATGTCGATCACTGCATCCAACGCGGCCCGGATGGTCCGCCCCGTATACAGCACGTCATCCACCAGCACTACAATTTTCCCATTCAGGTCAAAAGGAATTTCCGTGCCATGCACTACCGGCTGATACGCTAATGTCGACAAATCATCCCGATATAAAGTAATGTCCAGAAGGCCGATGGGCGGGCGATACCCTTCAATTTTTTCAATAGCCCCTGCCAAATATTCCGCCAACGGCACGCCACGCGTACGAATGCCGATCAACACAACATCTTTAACGCCTTTGTTTTTTTCAATAATTTCATGAGCAATACGAGTCAGTGCCCTCTGCACCCCTTGGCCATCCATAATGACAGCTTTGTCTTGAATCTTTCTCATCATTCGACTCCTCCTATCGCAAATTGCTCCCGCAGTTCTTGTAGTATGCTTTGCATGTCTTGCGGCAAAGGCGCTTCAAAAGAAAGATCTTCCTTGGTATGAGGATGAGTAAAGGACAACTGCGCCGAATGCAGCGCCTGCCCCTGAATTAAATGGCTAAAATATGGCTTCAAGCGGCCATACTTGGGATCGCCTACCACCGGATGGCCAATATACTGCATATGCACCCTGATTTGATGCGTCCGCCCCGTCTCAAGGCGACATTCCAAAAGTGTATATTCTGTAAAACGCTCTAGTACTTTAAAATGAGTAACTGCTTCTTTGCTGTTTTCAAAGGTCACCGCCATTTTTTTACGGTCTTTAGGATGCCGTCCAATTGGCGCCTTGACAATCCCTTGTTCTACGGTGACAGCACCATGAACAATCGCCAAATATTTACGCGTAGCTGTCTTCTCTTTGATCTGCTTGGCTAGTGAAAGATGAGCCGCATCTTCCTTGGCTATCACCAGCAAGCCGGTCGTATCCTTATCGAGGCGATGCACAATACCGGGGCGAACTTCCCCGTTGATGCCGGATAAGTCTTTGCAATGCTCTAAAAGAGCATGTACCAGCGTCCCATGATGATTGCCCGCAGCCGGATGGACGACCATACCGCGCGCTTTGTTAATCACCGCTACATGTGCATCTTCATAAATAATATCTAAAGGCAAAGCTTCCGGCTGCAAGGAAGATGCTTCCGGCTGCGGTTCGCACCAGCAAACTTCTTGTCCCGCTTTGAGCTTAAGATTCGCCTTGGCGCTTTGGCCGTTTACTGTTGCAGCGCCAGCAGTCAATGCTTTTTGCACATGACTGCGCGAAGCCTGCTCTAAGCGCTCCGTTAAAAAAACATCTAGACGGAAACCGGCTTCCTTCGGCTCCACCATCCATAACTGAGTTGTATTATCTTCGGTCATTCGACGCTTCCCGTCCTTCCTCTCGCAGCAAGCCCCAAACAATCAGAGCCGCTCCCAGACAAATACCAATATCTGCTAAATTAAAAATAGGCCAGATACGAAAATCCAAATAATCAATAACCGCCCCCAACCGAACTCGATCCAGCAGATTTCCTACCGCACCGCCGGCCAGCAAACTCATCCCATAGCGAACCCATATCCCCTGCGCCGCCAATTCCTTATAGGCAAAAGCTATAAAAGCTAGTAAAAAAGCAGCAATAGCAATAAAAAGCAAGGTTTGATTTTCCAAAAGCCCAAAAGCAGCCCCTGGATTTTGGATATACGTCAAATGAAAGATGCCAGGCAGCACCGGAATGGATTCGCCTAACTGCATAGTCCCTGAAAACAACTTCTTTATTAATTGATCGGCCATGACCAGTGTCATACCCCAAGCAAAAACCTTCAACACATTCTCTCCTGCCACTCAAAACCAAACGGTTCCTTGATTATTTTATTGTACAAGGAAATCAAACAAAAGGCAAAGAAAAAGAGGTCCGGCTGGGCCAGACGCTCTTTTTCAAGCCTTTTGCTTTTCTACCTTAAACTCAGTCTATTTACTCAATACCGCAGCACAGCGCGCGCATAAAGTCGGATGTTCTTCATTTTGCCCGACTGACTGGCTATATAACCAGCAACGCTCGCATTTTTCACCTTTAGCCGCTTGCACAAGCACCGCCATATCGCCAGCTTCGTTCCGCACGGCGTTATCTGGAGCTTCTGCCAAAGGCAGTACTTCCGCGCCGGAGGTAATGGTCAAGGAAGCCAATTCACCAGCAGTCAGTCCGGAAAGGAGCGCCAAATTTTCTTCTGCCGCATACACAACTAAGTTAGCATCCAA
The DNA here is from genome assembly GCF_963676855.1 of uncultured Anaeromusa sp. NCBI lineage: Bacteria > Bacillati > Bacillota > Negativicutes > Selenomonadales > Sporomusaceae > Anaeromusa > uncultured Anaeromusa sp. The sequence goes on along the minus strand of NZ_OY781460.1, from coordinate 2,279,093 downwards.
AGAATGACCAATATCCTTGTTGCGACGAGCCTGTTCCAGGGCCTTCATGATATCGCCACGCACTGCGAGAAGCTTAGTCCATTTACTATCCAGCGCTTCATCCAAATACTGTGGACAAGCCTCCGGCCACTCGCTCAACTGAATGCTCTCCAAGTTCTCTTGGCCGCTTTGCTGCGGCAGATACCGCCAAATTTCCTCGCCTGTAAAGGTAAGTACCGGCGCCACCAGCGACAGCAAGGTCATGGTAATCTTATGCATTACCGTTTGCGCCGCCCGACGGCGCACATCATCCGGCAACTCCGCATAAAGGCGATCTTTAATAATATCCAGATACACCGCACTGAGATCAAGCGTGCAGAAATTATGAATGGTATGGTACAGCGTATGGAATTCATACCGGTCATACGCTGCCGTCACTTTTTCCCGCACCTGTTCTAAACGCAAAAGAGCCCAGCGGTCCAACTCGCTCAATTGCTCATAAGCAACCGCATGCTGATTTGCATCAAAATCATTAAGATTGCTTAGCATATAACGAAACGTGTTGCGAATTTTGCGGTAAATTTCCGCCAGTTGTTTGAGAATATCATTGGAAATGCGCACATCCCCTTGGTAATCAGCAGAAACAACCCACAGACGCAAAATATCTGCGCCGTATTGTTTAATCACCTGTTCCGGGAAAATGACGTTACCGACGGACTTGCTCATTTTTCGGCCTTCGCCGTCCACAACAAAGCCGTGGGTCAATACCGCCTTGTAAGGGGCGCGTCCCCGTGTGGCAACAGCGGTGAGCAAGGAAGACTGGAACCAACCGCGATGCTGGTCGCTGCCTTCCAGATACATGTCCGCCGGCCAAGCAAGCTCTTCCCGCTGCTCCAATACCGCTGCATGGCTGGAGCCGCTATCAAACCAAACGTCCATGATGTCCGATTCCTTACGAAAGTGATCATGTCCGCATTTGAGGCACTTCGTCCCTGAAGGCAAAATATCTTCGGCATCATACTTCCACCAAGCATCAGAGCCTTCCCGTCCAAAAAGTGAAGATACAGCCTGAATCGTGTCATCATTAATCAGCGGTTCATTGCACTCACGACAATAGAAAATGGGAATTGGCACGCCCCAGACCCTTTGCCGGGAAATACACCAGTCTTGCCGATCCGCCACCATGTTGTGAATTCGCTCTTCGCCCCAACTAGGATACCATTTGACATCGCGAATGGCAGCCAGCGCTTCTTCCCTATAGCCAGCCACCGAAGAAAACCATTGTTCCGTAGCTCGATAGATAACCGGATTTTTACAACGCCAGCAATGAGCGTACTGATGACGAATAGAGCCTTTGGCTAAAAGCAAGCCACGGCCTGCCAATTCTTTAATAATTGGCACATTGGCGTCTTCAATCTGCATACCCGCAAAAGGACCGGCTTCTTCCGTAAATACACCACTGGGATTCACCGGATTAATAACAGGCAAACCATATTTCTTGCCAACTTCAAAGTCTTCCGGGCCATGTCCTGGCGCCGTATGCACGCAGCCAGTACCTTGCTCTAGCGTAACATGCTCGCCCAGCACAATAGGAGCTTGCCGCTCCAAGAAAGGATGATGGAAGACCAAACCTTCCACATCGCTTCCCTTAAAGCGCTCTAAAATAGTAAAGTTTTCTTTTTTAGCTGCTCGAACTACCTGTTCCGCTAATTCTGCAGCCAAAAGATATACTTCATCATCCACTTTCACCCAAGCGTACTCGATTTCTGGATGCAGAGCAATACCGGCATTCGCCGGCAGCGTCCAGGTTGTCGTCGTCCAAATGACCGCATACGTTTTCGATGCATCCACACCAGCAGGCAGCTTTCCTTTAGCATCTACCAACGGAAATTTCACGAAAATAGAATGCGATTTTTTCTCAGCATACTCAATTTCCGCTTCTGCCAACGCCGTTTCACAGGATACGCACCAATACACAGTTTTAAGACCTTTATAAATATGCCCTTTTTTCGCCATTTCGCCAAAAACTTCAATCTGCTTGGCTTCATAAGCCGGCTTTAGCGTCACATAGGGATTGTCCCAATCACCGCAAACGCCTAAGCGTTTAAAATCGCTGCGCTGCGCGTCAACCCATTTATGAGCGTATGCATTACACTCCTGACGCAGCTGCAATGGATCCAGTTCATGACGATTCAAACCCAAATTTTTAATGGCTGCATGCTCGATAGGCAGCCCATGGGTATCCCAGCCTGGTACATACGGGGCTTGAAAGCCACGCAATGTTTTATACTTAATAATAATATCCTTCAATACTTTGTTAATGGTATGACCAATATGAATATTACCGTTAGCATAAGGAGGCCCATCATGCAAAATAAATTTTTGCTTGCCTGCACGCCGCGCTACGCGTTTCTTATCAATATCGTTTTTCTGCCAAAAATCAATGATTTCCGGCTCGCGTTGAGGCAGATTGCCCCGCATAGGAAATTGAGTTTCCGGTAAGTTAAGAGTTTTGCTATAATCCACTGTTTCTTGCACCTCCAAAAATAAATAAAAACCTCCCGTCCCGGAAAGGGACGAGAGGCTATTTTCCCGTGGTACCACCCTTGTGACCGCCATGGCGGCCGCTTGCGGACACAGTAACGCGTGTCATACGGAAAACGACTAACTATAGCCCTCTTCAGCTCCAGAATGATCTTCCGCACACTGCTTCAGCCGAGCTTCCACCTTTCTCGGTTCGCTGTTTTCCACCTGCATGCGTACTGTTTCCTTCATTGCCTATTGTGCATATTTGAAACAAATTATACACAAGTTTCACCAAAAAAGCAACGTGTTTGCTGGAGAGGAACCTTATTCAACAATTTCTCTTCTCGTTTCCTTTTCTTCCAACATCTCCAGCTGAGATTGAGCCAACATACGCATGCGCGAACGAAAAAGTTGTCCTTGCGCACGCTGTTCATCACATTCAGTCTGGATACGTTGTAGTTGCACATTAGCTTCATCAAGAATCCGCCGGCTTTCTACTTCGGCTTCCTTACGAAGCAATTCCGCTTCTTTCCGAGCGTTAACTTTAACCTCTTCCGCAGCTTCCTGCGCTACGACTAACGTATTATGCAATGTATTTTCCAGATTCTGAAAATACTGTATCTGCGATTTCAAGCGCTCCGTTGTTTCGCGCAAATCTATATTGGTTCGATACAGTTCTTCATAGTCATGAAGAACTTGCTCGAGAAACTCATCGACTTCAACTTCGTTGTAACCCCTAAAAGTTTTCCGAAACTCCTGATTCTGAATATCCAACGGCGTAAGCATGATTCATGTCCCCCTAATTGCTGCATTCATAAATATCGTCGCAACAGCAGACTCAAACGACCTTTTTTCGTCTCCCCTAGGATTTCAACGATCTCTACACGGCCCCGACCACGCAATGACAGGATATCGCCCTGCTGCACGCTCTGCGAACCGCCTTTGGCCGGTTGCCAATTAACCCTTAGTTTATCGGCTTTAACCTCTTCCGCCATCCGACTCCTGGATACGCCATATCCTGAAGCTGCCACAACATCCAGGCGCAAAGAAGGAACCGTCGTCTTAATTTCCTTGACTGTTTCTTCTTTAGGTTCTAGTTCGCTCAAGGCAATCTCTTTTGTCGTCACCTGAGCGCCGCCTAAAAAAGACAATTGCTGCAAAAGATAGTCTCCTAACGGTGCATCAGTCAATACCTGACAACCATCTCCAGTCATCAGAATATCTCCTAAAACCTCCCGTTCAACGCCTATCCCCAACAAACCGCCTAGAACATCCCTATGTGAAAGACGCTCATAACGCTTATCCCAAGAAACGGCAATCGCCCGCAGGCCAAAATCAACAGTGCCATAATACTCTGCAGATACAAACGCAGCTTTAACTCGTTCCGCTCGTTCATAACCGCCTTGCAATTCCAAGCGAACTTTACCGTCCCACTGGGCAGCCACCGTTTCTGCAATGGAAATCCCAGCTGGATCCAAAAAATCACTAACTCGAAAGCGGCGTGAACGGAGGGCTTGTTCGGCCAAGTCGATTAGCCTAGCTGCCAAAATATCCTGTCCACTGCTTTTATAATACCGTAAAATTTTTTCCCGATTATTCACGAATTGCCTTTCCCCATTTCCTTGGAACGCTCTGTTGCCGCCACTACGGCGTCGATTAAAGCAGCGCGCACATTATGACTTTCCAGTGCATGCAAGCCGGCAATGGAAGTCCCTCCTGGCGAAGCAACCATGTCACGCAAAACAGCCGGATGTTGTCCGGTTTGCACTACCATCTTCGCTGCACCCAACAAGGTCTGCGCCGCCATGAGAATGGCATTTTTTCGAGAAAGTCCGACGCGCACGCCAGCATCCGCCAACGCATCAATCATAAGAAACGCATAGGAAGGCCCGCTGCCGGACAAACCGGTAATAGCATCCAACAAGTTTTCATCTACTTTTTCCACACGGCCAACAGCGGAAAATACGGCTCTAGCGGCCTGGTCCGCCTCTTGGTCAGCACGGCTGCCCAAAGCAAATGCTGTCATGCCTTCCCCCACCGCCACCGGCGTGTTAGGCATAACCCGGACAACGCGATGTTTGCGGAAATGGCTTTCCAAAAAATCTAAAGGAATCCCGGCCGCCACGGATAAAATTAGCGTTGTCGGTTTTGTCGTCAATGCCAACGTGGAAATGATTTGCTTCAAGACCTGCGGTTTGACGGTTAAAAACAAAACATCTGCTTCACCGGTCAAAGCCGCAGCACTTTCACTGCCTCGTACACCATAGGATTCTTCTAAAACTTGCAAGCGATCTTCCGAAGTATCAAATACCAACAGATCTTCTTGTGCAGCCATTTTCCTGCCTAACAAGCCGCGCAGCAACGCTTCTGCTATAGCTCCGCCACCCAAAAAGCCTATGGTCTTGCCTTGCAAAACCTGTTTTAGTTGTTCATCCATGGTACAACCGTCCTATCTTGATCATCATAGGTGTAAGCCACATCCACATTAGCAGGAGCGCAAAGAAAAATATGATGCCCCACTTTTTGAATGCTGCCCCCCAAGGCATAGGTAGTGCCGCTCATAAAATCAATCATGCGCTTAGCCACTTCTTTGTCTGTAGTTTCAAAGTTGACAACTACAGGTTTACGATTTTTCAAATAATCAGCCACATGCTGCACATCGTCAAAGTTAGCGGGTTCTACAACCATAACTTTCATTTGCTTGGAAGCGGCTGCTGCTGTGCTCCCTATGGCGGCATGCGGCAAATTGACTACATTATTCTGTGCTGCAGAAGGTCTGGCGCTGCGCGGCGCACGTTCTTCTGCCACAGGCTGCTGCGATTGTTGTTCTTGTTCCTTAGTATCTCCCGGCTCGATCAAGCCCAATGTGCCGCACACTTTTTCTATAAATTTCATCTAACCTTCCTCCTTTGGAGCATATTGTCTAGCTCCGAATAACGCCGTACCGACACGCACCATATTGGCGCCTTCTTGAATGGCAACTTCAAAATCATTGCTCATCCCCATGGAAAGCCACTGCCACTCGCACTGCGGCAATGCTGCCGCCCTCAAAGCTGTAAACAGCCTGTAGGCTTCCCGAAAAACTGGCCGTACTGACTCAACATCATCTGCAAACGGCGCAATCGTCATCAAGCCTTTTATTCTCACATGCGGCCATTGAGCCGCTTGTCGTGACAAGGTCCAAACTGCATCCGGTTCCATACCGAATTTGCTTTCTTCGCCTGAAACATTCACCTGTAACAGTACGTCCTGATAAATTTCTTGCTTGGCTGCTTCCTGCTCAATTTGCTGCAACAGGCGTTCACTGTCCACCGAGTGAACCAGCGCAACCTTTCCTACGATTTGCTTCGCTTTGTTAGTCTGCAAATGGCCAATCAAATGCCACTGCGCCTTGGCGCCGATATGTTCTATTTTAGGCAAAGCTTCTTGAACTCGGTTTTCACCAAATACGGTAATTCCCACTTTCAAAGCCGCTTCGACTACATCGACAGCATGATTTTTACTCACCGCAATCAGACAAACAGACCCCGACTGCTCAATTTCGGACTTGCGAGAAGCCAGTGCCTTCGCGATTCTCCCTTCCACCGCCTGCAGGCGTTCTGAAATCGAAGACATATTTTGTTCCCCCTAGCATATACCTGCCTTTGCAGTGGCTCTTTAAGAAAAAAGAGCATGGGAGTCCCATGCTCTTTGCGAATTACCTCTTGTGCATGAAGACCGGCACATCCAGACTGAAGTCAGGAACCTGTCCAACACGTTCCTTTTTGCCTTCATTGCCGCCAACTTGTACAGACCGCACCGAGCGTTGATCAAAACCGGTTGCAATAACCGTAACCCGGACTTCATCCTGCAAGGATTCATCAATGACAGCACCAAAAATCAAGTTCACTTCCGGATCTGCGGCCTGTTCAATGATAGCCGCTGCTTCGTTCACTTCAAATAAACTCAGGTTAGTACCACCGGTGATATTTAGCAGCACGCCTTTGGCTCCATCAATCGAAGTTTCCAACAACGGACTCTTGATGGCCGCTTCAGCCGCCGCAATCGCCCGGCCCTCTCCTGCCGCAATACCTACCCCCATCAAAGCAGAGCCGGTATCGCTCATGATTGTTTTCACATCGGCAAAATCCAAATTAATTAACCCAGGGACGGCAATTAAGTCGGAAATACCTTGGACGCCCTGACGCAACACATCATCGGCAATCCGAAACGCTTCCATGATGGGCGTCCGCTTATCTACCACCTGCATCAAACGATCATTCGGAATGGTAATCAGCGTATCTACGCGTTCTTTCAAATTCGCAATCCCTTTTTCCGCCTGCTTAAAGCGACGCTTTCCTTCAAAAGAGAACGGCTTAGTAACTACACCTACGGTGAGGGCCCCCACCTCTCGAGCGCATTCGGCAACAACCGGTGCAGCACCGGTTCCGGTGCCTCCGCCCATGCCAGCGGTTACAAACACCATATCGGCGCCCCGCAAGGCCTTTATCAGCTCTTCTCGGCTTTCTTGAGCGGCTAAATCGCCAACCTCCGGGTTAGCGCCAGCACCTAGACCTTTAGTTAGCTTTTCCCCGATTTGGATGCGATAAGGAGCCTGTGCCTGCAGCAATGCTTGCGCATCGGTATTTACGGAGATAAACTCCACGCCCTTTAATCCTGCTGCAATCATGCGATTGACGGCATTGTTTCCGCCACCGCCGACCCCTACTACTTTAATGGTTGCCAAATGCTCCAACTCCATGTCAAATTCCAACATGAACGAAAATCCTCCTTACGTCAAGGCCAAACGCCCTGCTGCATGCGAAAAAACTTATAATTACTTCCACGCGCTATTTCCATTTTCCTCTTTACGGAACCTACTTTTTCAGAAAATAGCGGCGTATTATCGCCAAATTTTGAAAAATACGCAAACCAAACGCCAATAATGCTACATAATACAAGTCAATACCTAAACGCTCACCACTATAAACCAAGCCAGCCGCCATCAACGCATTGGTAAAAAAACCAGTTACAAATACGCTGTTGTCAAATTTCTCATCCGCTCCGGCGCGCAATCCGCCAAAGACGGTATCCAGGCAAGCCAAGAGAGCAATCGACATATACTTAGCATACTCAGCCGGAACCGTTCCGGGAATGAGAGACCCCACAAATAATCCCAAACATAAGCCTGCAATCGGAAGGTACATTACTGTGCGCCCCCTTCCTTGGCCGGTTTGGCGTATTCAAAGCGAAAAGCGCCTTTATAAGCGGGAACCGCGACACGGTCTGTCTGTTTGATGGTCACCTGAATGCCCCAAAACTGCAAGGTTTCAACAACGCCCCCACGCATCCGCAATGCATTTTCCAATGTTTTAGGTTCACCAATGGCGATAATTTCATAGGGCGCCGAAGACCGCGTATTATTTACCGACAACGTCGGTCCTGCACAACGTATTTCCGACGATGCAATGAGCCTCTGCTCATTAATCGACATGGCTTCAGCTCCAGCAGCCCAAAGTTCATTAATCACTTTAAGAATATCATCATCATGAATAACATATAAGTTCGGATTTTCTCCCGGCTTGCTTGGCCGTTTGCTGTCATTGATCGTCACAACAACACCCGGGCCTGTCAAATCAACAACACCCGCACCCATCTGGATAAGCTGTATTTCTTTCGAAGTCCGCCCACCCAGAACTTGTTCGCGCAACTCTTTTACCTGGTTGTTTAACGAGTCCCGTTCTTTTTCCGTTTGCAGCAACCGTTGCGACAAATCCTCCACTCGCTGCACCGACAACGCTGACCGCATATCTTCCGTTGTTTTAAACTGCACTGCCAGCATAATACCTAAGATAAAACAAACCAAAGCAATGGCCCATTGCCCTTGTTTAATCGACAACACCGTTCTTAACTCCCTTCTTGTGCTTCCTCTTTTCAAGCTTTACGGCTTGAATTTGATTACCGGTGTCGCAAAACTGACATCGAAATAATCCACTCGTTCTAACTTATCTCCCAATTGTTCCACAACTTCTTTTACTGTTTGCGCTTTCTCCGCCATTTTGGTTCCATCTCCTAAGCGAACCTTCGCTCCAGAAATCAAATACAACTGCATTCTCTCTGGGGTTACAAAATGCACCTCAGATACCTTCTCTAACGTTTGCGCATCCAATCGATCTAAAAACTGCAGCGCCATGAGCGTCTGCGGCTGGCTCAACTTATCGCCAATGTACTCTTGCCCTGCAGAAATACCGGTAATAAAAGGCCACCGCATATCTTTAAGATAGCGTTGCACATTGAGCACAGTACCGTCACGATCTATCGCTAAAATACCATATGCCGCCGTTACATACGCCAATGGCCGTCTTTCTTCCACAACAATACGTAAATTCCACGGAAATTTCCTCTCCACTTCCGCCTGGCGGATACGCAAATCTTGCTCCAAACGATGTTGCAAAAGTTCCGGTCTCACTCGCAACAGATTAACTGGCTCACCAATGCCTGCAATTACCAAGAGTTCTTCTTTGGAAAGTTCTTGCAAGCCTTCGACTTCTACATGCCCCAAGGCCAACCAGGAAGAGCCGCTTAGCCATAAGCCACCAAACCCAACAAAGCAAAATAGCAAGCCCAAAAGCAGCAGCGGCCAAAAGCGAAACCTTCTTTTAGGAGAAACAGCCCCTGCTCCCATAGCATCGACTCCCACTCTAATTTATCATTTTATAACGATTATACCATTAGAAAAGTCATTCGTCACACCAGACCTTATGCCCAAAGATGAGCGCTAAACATCACGTTTTGGCGCAGCAAGAGGACAAGCGCGCCTCTGGGGGGGAAGCGCAACTTGTCCTCTTGCTTATTTCCGCGTCAACGCTTGCAGTAAAATGCGTTCGCACAGCGCTTCAAAGGAACATCCTTCAGCCGCTGCTGCCTTAGGCACCAGGCTAGTTTCCGTCATGCCGGGAACGGTATTGACTTCCAATACATAGGGGCGCAGTTTTTCGTCCAACATAATGTCCGCTCTGGCAACACCAAAACATCCCAAAACTTGACAAGCCTGCACCGCCGCCTGCTGTACCATCAACGTTACATGCGCCGGCAGTTTGGCGGGAACAATATATTCCGAGGCTCCTTTAGTGTATTTGGATTGATAATCATATACACCGGATTTAGGAGCAATTTCAATAACCGGCATAGCTTCGGCGCCTGCAGTATTGCACCACACCGGAACCGTAATTTCTCGGCCGATAATACATTCTTCCAGTAATGCTGTTTTTCCGTACCGGAACACTTCTTCCAAGGCAGCCTGCACATTTTCTGCTTCGTGCACAATGCACACGCCAATACTGGACCCTTGAGCAGCCGATTTAATGACCACAGGTAGACCAAATTGTTTGACAACATCCTGAGCCAAAGCTTCCTTGTTCTCTTGTTCTTGCAGCACCGCAAAGCGTGGCGTCGGCACATCAGCGCCTTGGAACATCATCTTAGACGCTACCTTGTCCATAGCTAATGCACTGGCCAATACGCCAGAACCAGTATATGGCAGCTGTTTCAATTCCAAAAGGCCCTGCAGCGTTCCATCCTCGCCATACTTGCCGTGAACAGCGACAAAAACTACTTCCGCACCACAATCGGCCAACTGTTTTTCGATCCGCTCTGGTTCTAGGTCAATCCCCACAGCTTGATACCCCAATCGCTGTAATGCCGTCAAAATAGCATTGCCAGTCCGCAGCGAAACGTCCCGTTCCGTGGATGGGCCTCCCATGACTACGGCAATCTTCTTTTCCTTCATTGTTCTTTGCCTTCTTTCCTTGGGATCCTTAGTTCATTCGCACTTATTCGCTTTTCAGCAACGCCGCCAATTCTTCTCCTGCGCGCCAAATATCGCCAGCCCCCATGGTCATAATCAAATCACCCTGCTGCATATGTTTCATGGCAAAATCAGCCAATGCGGCTTTATCCTGCACATAATAAACTTCTTGTCCTTCTTTGGAAACAACCGCTCGAAACAGCATTTCGCCATTTACGCCTGGCAGAGGCGCCTCACCTGCCGAATATACATCGGTCAATACCAGTACGTCCGCTGCGCCAAAGGCCGCGCCAAATTCGCGATACAACAATTGGGTTCGGGAATAGCGATGCGGCTGAAACAGACAAACGAGTCGTTTCGGCTGGGTTTGTCGCGCCGCTACGAGAGTCGTCGCCACCTCGGTTGGATGGTGTGCATAATCGTCCACAATCCAGACGTTTTCATCACGGTATTTTGTCTGAAAACGACGTTTCGCGCCCCGGAACTCCAGCAACGCAGCCGCAACGTCGGCAAAAGGCAAACTGGCTTCCAACGCAACAATAATAGCCCCCAGGGCATTAGAAACATTGTGACGTCCCGGCACCGTCAACGTCACATCCCCCAAACGCTGTTCCTTATGCCACACTTCAAACGTAGTGCAACCGGTTTCCATACGAATATGTAATGCGCGGTATTCTGCATCAGAACGTTCCAGGCCATACGTAACTACTTGTCGGTTTAAACGCGGTAAAATTGTTTGTATATTTTCATTGTCCAGGCAAACCACGGCTTTGCCCTTTTCAGGCAAGCGCGCTACAAAATCGACAAACGCCTGCAACACGTTTTCCATTGTGCCATAGTGATCCATATGGTCATTTTCTATATTGGTAATGACAGCCATCTGCGGTGAAAGTTTAAGGAAGGAACCGTCGCTTTCATCCGCTTCCGCCAATAAATATTGACCACGGCCCCATTTAGCATTACTCGCCAGATAATCCACGTCACCGCCGATAATCACCGTTGGATCTGCGCCGCAACGCTCAAAGATCAACCCCAGCATGGAAGTTGTTGTCGTTTTGCCGTGGGCTCCGGCTACGCCGACTCCATCTTGCTCCAGCATAAATGCCGCCAACACATCCGCACGATGCAACACAGGCAGTCCACGTCTAACAGCAGCCACAATTTCCGGGTTGTCGGCATGAATAGCCGTAGACACGACCACAGCACCTGCATCGGCTACATGTTCTTCATTGTGACCAATATGCACAACCGCCCCAGCCGCGCGTAAACGAGCCAAGGTGGCCGAATCCTGCGCATCTGAACCAGATACTTGCATTCCTTTTTCCAAAGCAATGGTGGCCAAAGCACTCATGCCTGCGCCGCCAATACCGATAAAGTGATACTTAGTTGTTGATGAAAGCAACGTTATTCTTCCTCCTTGCTGCTATATGCAGCGCTACTTAGCTAATTTAATAACCCATTCAGCAATATCCTTTGCCGCTTGCGGGCGACCCAACGCCCTGCTGGCTTCCGCCATGGCAGTCAACTGCTGCGAATCGTCCAACAAGGCCAGCACGGTTTCTTGCAAAAGCCCGTCTTCCATTTGTGCGTCCCCTAACACTTTAGCCGCTCCGGCATTAGCCAGTACACGGGCATTCCATTCTTGATGATTTTCCGCCGCATGCGGATATGGCACTAAAATTGCCGGTACACCGCGTACAGTCAGTTCCGCAATTCCCAGCGCCCCAGCGCGAAATACGGCTAAATCCGCAACTGCCAAGGCGGCCGGCATTTCATGCAAATATGGACGAACAAAAAGGCGCGGAGCCCCTTCTAGCCCACGTCGCCGCAACTCGTCAACTACGTTATTATACTCGTTTTTCCCTGTGATATGCAACACTTGCACATCGTCTCGCACCGCCAAGACAGCATGCACTTCAATCATTGCCTGATTAATACTGCGAGCGCCCCGGCTGCCGCCGGCAACCAGGAGTGTCTTGCAGGAACTGCTCAGCCCCAATTGTTTCAAACTTTCTTCCCGTTGTGCTGTCAGCACCTCGCGACGCACCGGATTGCCTGTCACAGTCTGGCAGCAACGGCCGGAAAAGCGGCTCGAAGCTTCCGCATAACCCAAAGCCACTCCATCGACAACATGGGAAAGAAGGCGATTAGTAATACCAGCAATAGCATTCTGCTCTTGAATCAACGTCGGAATTCCTAATAAAAATGCAGCTAACAACACTGGCCCACAGACATAGCCGCCAGTCCCCACAACAACCTGAGGTCGAAAACGACGCAATAGACGCATCGACTGCCACACACCACCCAACGCAGTCACCGCGGCCCCTATACTGTCCAACAAACTTTTGCGATTTAGGCCTCGTGAGGCTACTGTAGCAAAGGGAATTTTTGCCTTTGGAACCAAATCCGCTTCAAGACCGCTTGCTGTACCGATATATAAAAGCTCAGTTCCCGGACACAAACGACAAATTTCTTCGCCAATTGTCAGGGCCGGGTAAATATGACCACCAGTTCCACCGCCGGACAACACCACTTTCATGCTTGTCCTCCTGCTGCAGCCTCCAGCGTCGCAACACACTGTTTAAAGAAGCGTCCACGCTCTTCGAAACTAGAAAACTGATCAAAACTGGAACAGGCAGGTGACAGCAAAATCACTTCCGAAGGCTGCGCCAGCGTTCGAGCCACTTGTACCGCTTCTTCGACGCCGGAAACGCGGCGAATTTGTTGCACTCCTGCTTGCTGGGCCGCCGCTTCAAAGCGTTCTGCCGCCGCGCCAAACAAAACCAAGTGACGTACCTTATCTTTGACCAGCTTCATCATAGCCTGCAAGTCCGTATTTTTATCCTTGCCCCCCGCCAAAAGAAGAATACCGGAATCAAAGGCCTCCAGCGCCTTAATGGTCGATTCTGGATTGGTGGCCTTGGAATCGTTATAATATTTCACACCGTCAACTTCAGCCACTAGCTCAATCCGATGCTCCACCCCTTCAAAGAAACGTAACACTTGACATATCACCGATGGAGCCACGCCTGCCACATACGCCATAGCCGCTGCGGCCAGTACATTTTCCACATTATGAGCTCCAGGAAGGTCCAACTCCGTTACATCAAATAACGCTACTTCCGCCCCCTGCCAACGAATAACCATTTTCCCCGCGCGCACAAAAGCGCCCTCAGGCAACACTTCCAGACGACTGAAGAAAAGCACCCGTCCCGGGGCCCGTTTAGCCATATCACGCGTCATCGGGTCATCATAGTTGAGTACGACAACGTCTTCAGGGCCCTGTTTATTAAAGACCCGCTCTTTGATACTGCCATACTGTGCCACGGTGCCGTGACGTTCCAAATGGTCCGGCGTCACATTCAAGACTGCTGCCACATACGGATGAAACTCCTGTACACTTTCCAATTGATAACTAGAAATTTCAGCCACCGCCATGTCATCAGCACCTAAGTTCAGTACCTGTTCTGAAAGGCCTGCGCCAATATTTCCGCCTACAGCCGTTTTAAAGCCGCCGGCTTTGATCATTTCCCCCAAAAGAGTGGTCGTCGTAGTCTTACCATTTGTTCCCGTAATAGCCAGCATAGGCGCCTTGCAAAGTTGATAAGCAATTTCCACCTCGCTAACTACCGGAATGCCTCTTTGCTGCGCCTTGCTCACATACGCCGCCTTTAATGGGATTCCGGGAGATACCACTAGAAAATCAGCGTCTTCCAGGCACTCTTCCGCTTCCGCACCCAGTTGAAGATGAATTCCTTCATTCGCCAAGTTCAATACTTGAAGAGACAATTCCTCCGCTTTTTTGCCGTCCACAAGCGTTACGTCCGCCTGCACACGCCGCAACGCCTTGGCTACTGTCACACCGCTAACTCCTGCACCTAACACAACAGCCTTCTTTGCTGCTATTTCCATATGTATCTTCCTCCTACCTGCTCCCTCGGTGTCAGCGTAAGCCGCTAATCCACAAAACGCCCAACGCCGCCAAGGCAGCGCCTACGCCACTTAACCAAAACGCCAGAACCACCTTGCGCTCCGACCAGCCTCCCAATTCGAAGTGATGATGCAGCGGACTCATGCGAAAAATACGCTTGCCTGTTGTTTTAAAGGAAAACACCTGCAAAATAACAGACAATGCCTCCGCTACAAAAACAAGACCTACGATGCCCAACAGCAGTTCCGTTTTAGTCAATACCGCCAGAGCCGCCAACGCACCGCCCAAGGCCAAAGAGCCCGTATCGCCCATAAAAATCTTCGCAGGATGCGCATTGAACCACAAAAAACCCAAGCAGGATCCTGCCAGGGCCGCAGCAAATGCGCCAAGTCCTGCATGCCCGAAATAAAAGGCAATGACGGCATAGCAAACACTGGCAATCGTCATGGTTCCCGCTGCCAACCCATCTAGGCCATCCGTCAAATTCACAGCATTGCTCGCGCCAACAAGAATAAAAAATAAAAAAACATAATAGCCCCAACCCAAATCAAGCATTTGCGAAGTGCCAGGAAGCCATACTTCTGTGCCCCGCTGCAAATAGACCTGCGCCACATAGGCCAGCACTACCGCCAACACAGCCTGCCCTAACAGCTTTTGTTTGGCAGTCAGCCCTAGATTTCGTTTCAATACCACTTTAATATAATCATCGCTAAAGCCGATCAAGCCATGGCCCACAAAAACCAAATACGCTACCAGCACTTCTGGACGCCAATCGCCAAAAAGCAGCGTAGCTACCGTCATGGACAAGAGCATCAGTAAGCCGCCCATCGTGGGTGTTCCCGCTTTGGCCAAATGTCGCTGAGGTCCTTCTTCGCGAATGCTCTGTCCGAATTTCAACTTATGCAAAATCGGTATTAAAATCGGCCCTGTCACCAAGATAACCACCATCCCGGCAAGGCCCGGCAAAATCCACTCCATCATCTTTCAAAGACTCCCTGTTTTATTATTTGGATGTTTTAACGCAAGCGCTCCAGAATAGCCTCCATATGCATCCCACGCGATCCCTTGACGAGCACCGTATCACCCTTGCGTAAGATGCTGCGTAAAGCGTATTGCGCCTCGCCATGGTCATTGCAAGCCAAAGCGATTTCCGCCCCTGCCAATCTAGCTGACTCGGCAATATAACCAGCCAATGCTCCTACGGTTACAACATGTCGTATACCGGAAGTAACTAAATGAATTCCAATAGCCCGATGCGCCTCAATGGCCGCCTCCCCTAGTTCCAGCATGTCACCTAAAACAGCCACAACACGCCCTTGGGCGATAGCAGCCACAGTATCAATAGCCGCTCGCATCGATAAAGGACTGGCATTATAGGCATCATTCACCAAAAGATACCGGGACGTCTGTTCAAATTCAAATCGCATACCGCTCGGCTCATATTGCTGCAACGCTGCAGCAATATCCCCCAGAGATAAGCCTGCTACTTCCTTCGCTATTGCAACAGCAGCCAAGCTATTATAGACATTATGAACACCTACCGCAGGAATTTCCATCACTTGCCGTTCGTCTTTATAGCAACATATATAACGAATACCTTGCGCAGAATAATGCACATCCTCCGCCCACACATCTGCCTTGTTACTCAATCCGTAGGAAACTACACGACAAGGAGCTTGAGCCGCCATAGACCTCACCAGGGCATCATCCTGATTCAATATAGCTATGCCGTCAGTTGGAAGCGCCTGAACCAACTCTGCCTTCGCTTTGGCAATATTAGCCACCGACCCGAGAAGTTCCAGATGCGTTTCTCCTACGTTGGTCACAATTCCCTGCGTCGGCCGAGCAATATCAGCCAACTCTGCAATCTGCCCTAAACCTCTCATTCCCATTTCTACTACAGCTGCTTCATGAGAAGCTTCTAACGATAACAACGTTAACGGCAGGCCGATTTCGTTATTGAAGTTTCCTTGCGTTTTCAGCACATTAAAGCGCGCCCCTAAGGCCGCAGCTACCATATCCTTCGTACTGGTCTTTCCGTTTGAGCCAGTTACGGCGATAACAGGGATGGCAAAACGCAACCGATGGAATCTCGCTAAATCCTGCAACGCTTTACGCGTATCAGCAACCAGCACAACAGGAATAGATACGTCTTCTAACACCGCAACTTCGCGCTGTACCACAAGCGCCGCTGCACCAGCCTGCACCGCGTCGGTCAAAAAATGATGCGCGTCAAACGCATCTCCTGACAAGGCTACAAAAAGTTCTCCCGACTGCAACGCGCGTGTGTCGGTTGAAACCCCAGCACAAGACAGTTGCTCACTCCCCCCCCGTACTACCTTGCCGCCTGTCGCCTCCACTATTTCCGCCAACGTAAACTGTGCGCTCATCTTTATACCTCCTTTTGCCGCAACCATTCTTGAATTATTTCCTTATCATCAAAATGAATCGTCTTGTCTTTTAGAATTTGATAGTTTTCATGTCCTTTGCCAGCTACTAAAATAATATCTCCAGCTTGCGCTAATTCTAAAGCTCGACCGATGCCTTGACGTCGATCAACGATCTTTTCATACTGCACCTCCGGGCGCAGTTCTCTCAAAATACCTGCTTCAATTTCATTCAGAATGCTTTCCGGTTCTTCTGAACGAGGATTATCTGAGGTAGCAATTACCACGTCACTGTACCGTGCGGCCAGCGCCCCCATCAACGGACGCTTCGTGCGGTCTCTATCACCACCGCAGCCAAAAACAGTCACCACTCTGGAGGGCTTCATCTCCCTAGCTGTACGTAAAATATTTTCCAAGCCGTCAGGAGTATGCGCATAATCAACAATCACCGCAAAGCCTTTACCGCCATCTACCCGTTCAAAACGGCCCGGCACGCCTGCAAAAACGGCCAGCGCTTCTTGTATCACCGGCCAAGATATACCCTCGCTTAAAGCCGCGCCTATAGCTCCTAATGCATTATAAACATTAAAGCGTCCTGTAAGCAGCAGTTTAACCGGCCATTCTTCGCCCTTGCGTTGCAACATGAAGCGTGCGCCTTCCGGCGTCACCTGAACCTCTTTAGCCAGCAAGTCCGCTTTGGCGTTCTCAATTCCATACGTAAGTATGTCACAATCAGTCGCGTTCCGCATGACCTCCGCCGCTGCATCGTCTGCATTGATCACCGCGTGCTTGCCTATTTTAGAACCAGCCTGCGAGGCAAGAGAAAATAAGCGCGCCTTAGCTTCGGCATATTCTCCAAGAGTCTTATGAAAATCCAAATGATCCTGAGTCATATTCGTAAACATAGCCATATCAAATTCGCAGCCGGCCACACGGTCCAGGGCCAAAGCATGTGAAGATACTTCCATAACAACATACTCCATGCCGGCTTCCGCCATACGCCACATTAATTCTTGAAGTTCAACCACATCAGGCGTCGTATTCTTAGTTGGAACCTTTTCATCGCCGATCAGGGACTGAATCGTCCCAATCAGGCCAACGCGATAGCCTGCCGCCTCCAAAATAGCCTTTAATAAATAGGTTGTAGTAGTTTTACCGTTTGTACCGGTAACCCCTAGCAAACGCAGTTTTTGCGTCGGCCTATCATAAAAAAAAGGAACAATACGTCCCATAGCCTTGCGTACATCAGGAACCACGATCACCGCAGCGCCGGAAACAGCCAGCGGTCGTTCCGCCAAAAGAGCTACCGCTCCTTCAGCTATTGCCTTTTCGGCAAAATCATGCCCATCTACTTTACTGCCTGGCAAGCAAATAAAAAGACTTCCTCGCCTTACCTGCCTGGAGTCTTGTGTAATTCCAGTGATTGCAACTTCACAAGTTTCTTGGCATTGAGCTTCAGGCAATAGCGCTATAAGTTCTGACAGCATCTTTTGCATCAGTACATCTCCTCTGCGTTTACTTGGTATTAATTGTAACGATTACTGCAAAAAAAGTCCAATCACGAAAGTATGACAAAACACGAAAAAGCAACCGTACTGGCTGCTTTTCATAAATCTATTAGTAAAAAATATAATAGCTTAGCGATTTGTACCTGCTTGTGCTGTCGCTCCCTTTAAGTTGGCTTTTACACGATCCCAAAGATCATCCTGCGCTTCTACTGAAGCATAGTTAGGAGCCGTCTGAGGATTAACGCAGTACAAGTTTTGTGGCGTCACCATGCCCAATTCTCGCATAGCAACAGCTTGAATGCGCTGCGGAGCTTTGAGTTGCGCAATTTCCAACTGCAATTGTTCATTTTCTTTTTCTAGTGCCATAACTTGGGATTTCGTCTTTACAACCGAATACCCGGTAGTAACGACGAACTCACTGCAAACTGCACCGACAATGGCCAACAATGCTACGCCGCAAACAAGCAAGCCCACTCTCGCTCGCAAACGAACATCGCATTGCGGTTGCTTACGAAAGATTTTCGCAGGTGTATGTTGCTGTTCTTCTACAGGATGTTTCCACTCCTGTCTTTGTTGAGCCAACATGCGAGTCCCTCCTTGGATCTGATTACCTGCCCAGTTTCTCAGCTATACGTAGTTTGGCGCTTCTCGCCCTGGGATTACTCTCCAGCTCATGCTCTGAAGGCGTAACTGGCTTTCCTACCAACCGCACTTGAGGCTGATGGCCGCACATACATATAGGAAGCTTAGGCGGACAAATACAGCCTTTCGCCGCCGCCGCCAACGCCTGTTTAGCTGCACGGTCTTCTAGGGAATGAAAAGTAATAATCGCTAATCTCCCTCCAGGGAGTAAATGTTCAATAGCAGTACGAAATGCCCCTTGTAAAATTTCCAGTTCTTGATTCACTTCAATCCGAATAGCCTGGAAAGTGCGTTTGGCCGGGTGCGGCCCATCTCGCCGGGCGGCAGCCGGAATCGCCCGTTTAATAATATCTACTAGTTGGCCGGTTGTCTCAATAGGAGCCGTCTGCCGAGCGGTTGCAATAAAAGCAGCAATACGCTTAGCCCAACGTTCTTCTCCAAACTCTTTTATAATGCGCGTCAATTCCGCTTCTTCGTAGGTATTGACTACATCATAAGCACTGCTCGCCTGCTGCGGATTCATCCGCATGTCGAGAGGCGCATCCTGCTGATACGAAAACCCACGCTCGGCAACGTCCAACTGATGGGAAGAAACACCCAGGTCAAAAACAATGCCATTGACCTTTGCCACACCCAATTCCGCTAAAACATCGCTGAGGCGGGAAAAATTACTGTGCATTAAATCCACTTGGCATTGCACACCGCTCAGTCTTTCCCTGCCGGCTGCCAACGCCGCCGGATCCTGGTCAATACCTATGAAACGTCCTTGGGCGTTCAATTGGTCCGCTAAATATTTAGCATGACCGGCACCACCCAAGGTGCAATCCACATAAATTCCTGCTGGATCCTGCAGGACCGCCTGTACGGTCTTTTCCAGCAATACGCTGACATGGTGAAACTCTTGCAAAACGAACCTCCTCGTCATCAAATCCCCAGATCAATCAACTCCTGGGTCAAATCCGATACACTTGGAGCCAATGCTTCATTATAAGTATTCCAAGCATCTTGACTCCAAATCTCGATACGATTTGATACACCGATGACGACAACTTCTTTTTCTAAGCGTGCATGTTCACGCAATACGGGAGGAAGTAATATTCTTCCTTGTTTATCATACCCTATTTCTGCGGCTCCTGCAAAGAAAAATCGTGTAAAAGCTCGGGCTTCTGGCTTCGCCAACGGTAATTTTTTCAATTTTTCTTCTAAAAGGCTCCATTCAGAAAGGGAATAACCAAACAAACAGTCATCAAGACCCTTGGTAAAAACAATGGTCTCTCCAATTTCTTCGCGGAATTTAGCAGGTAAAATCAGGCGACCTTTGGCATCTAAGGTATGTTGATACTCTCCCAAAAGCACCTTTACCACCCACTTTCCACCACTTTAACCCACATTTATGATTATTCGTATTTGTTCGTGAAAATCCTTCTTGTTTTTCCAGGTTTTTTACATTTTTTATAAAAAGAGAACAAACGCCCCATCAAACAAGACTTTTGACCCATTTTTGTTCTTTTTTGCAAAATTAGCTTATTTTTCCGCCTCACGTTGCGGTTCAACAGAAAAAAATGCTTTCAGCGTGTGATCTATGCAAATCAATGTTATAATAAACCATAGAGAATTAGTTCTGCATGGCAGAGTACTAGGAGGAAAATCATGAAAAGCATCACTAAAGAAATGAGCATTATCGAAGTAGTCCAACAGCACCCTGAAACAGTAGACGTATTCCGCAATTTCGGTATGGGCTGCCTAGGCTGCGCCGCCGCCCGCTTCGAAAATATCGAGCAGGGCGCCAGCGCCCATGGCATTGACATTGAAGCGCTGATCACCTCGTTAAATCAATCGATTGCCCAGTAAAATAAGGCATAAGAAAAGGACGCCTAATGGCGTCCTTTTCTTATGCCTTATTTTACTGATGATTTTCTTGTGTCGAAATGCATCAATCAACTCAATAGTTCATTAAAGAAACGGCTCTACCTTTCCTACAATAGATGCTTTCGGCAAAAAGCCAACAATTTTTTCTGCCACATCGCCATCCTTGACTAACATCATCGTCGGCAGACCTTTAATATCATAACGTTGAGCCAGTGAGCGGTTTTCATCTACATTGATTTTTACGATTTTCAGTTTATCCGCCAATTCTAGGGATATTTCTTCTAAGACAGGAGTCAGTTTGTTGCAATAGCTGCACCAGGGCGCCCAAAAATCAACCAATACCGGTTGCTTCTCATCCAATACTTCCTCCTGGTACATTGCATCATTTACTTCTTTCAAAGCAGCCATTCATACTCCTCCTCTGTGTCTCAACTCAATCATAATGCACGCGTCATACACTACCTGCAAACCTAACTCTTTGGCTTTTTCCACCACTTCTACCGTATCAGCTCCCGGTTGCAACCAGACCTTGGAGATATTCAGACGTTGGCATTCTTCCAAAATTCCCAAAGCGACTTTAGGAGGTACTACGACATTTACCGCTTCAACCGGTTCCGGCAAATCCGCCAAAGAGGCGTAGCACGGTTGGCCGTCAATTTCTTGCAACCCTGGGTTGACAGCGAATACATGCAAACCATTCGTTCGCATAACTTGAAAAATTTTATAGCCAAATTTCCCCTTGTTAGAGGTCGCCCCCACTAACGCCCAATTTTTGCATTGCAGTAAAGATGCCATTGTTTCTTCCATACCATTCCCTCCTTTAAGAAATATATTCTTTTTAGAACTCCAAACTCCTTCTTCAGTCAGCGCTTACCAGAACGAATCTTTGACTCTTCGCCTTTCAACAGCCGCTGAATATTAGGACGATGACGCACGATAACAAAAATTGCCGCCAAAACGCCAAACAGCAAGATAGCTGGCTCTTCTCCCAAAAACCACATACAAACAGGCACTAAGGCCGCCGCTACAATGGACGCCAGCGACACATAACGAGTCAGCCAGACAATCAACGCCCAAACAGCAAAAACAATTAAAGTCACCTTAGGCACCAAAAAGGCAATAACTCCCAAGCCGGTCGCCACGCCACGCCCGCCTTTGAAGCCCAGAAAAACAGACCAATTGTGTCCGGCAATAGCAGCAATACCCGCCGCCACCACCCAAAGAGACGGCATCGCCATTTGACTTGCCAGCCAGACACCAAAAACACCTTTAGCGGCATCGGTCAAAAACACCCAGAAAGCAGGCCAAGGCCCCAGCACCCTAAAGGCATTCGTCGCCCCAATGTTGCAGCTGCCCAATTGACGCAGATCCGTGTGCCAAAACGCTTTCCCCAGTAACAAGCCGTTGGGAATGGCCCCCACCAAATAACTTACAGCAACAATCCAAAGAAACTCCACCATGCAGCCTCCTTTTTACGCATCTTCCTTTTCTTTACGATTGCGCACCACCAGCTTCAAAGGAGTACCTTCAAAGCCAAAACTCTCACGCAAGCGATTTTCCAGAAAGCGCAGATACGAGAAATGCATCAATTCCGCATCGTTGACAAAAAAGACGAATGTCGGCGGCTGCACGTCCGCCTGTGTAGCAAAATAAATACGAAGCCGCTTTCCATGTCCTGTCGGGGGCGGATTTATCGCTACCGCATCCTCTAGGACCTGGTTCAAAACGCTGGTTTTCACACGCATGTTGTGCTGCTCCGCTACATACTTAACAAGCTCTGTCACTCGTGGCACTCGCTGCTTAGTCAAAGCTGACAAATACACAACCGGCGCATACTGCAAAAAGGCCAATTCGCTGCGAATGGCTTCGGTGTAGCGTAAAGAGGTCTTGCTATCTTTTTCCACCAAGTCCCATTTGTTGACGACAATCACGCACCCTCGGCCAGCTTCATGAGCGTATCCGGCAATTTTTTTATCTTGCTCGGTTACGCCTTCTTCCGCATCGATCACCATCAACACCACATCCGCCCGATCCACCGCCCGCAGAGCGCGAACAACACTATAACGTTCGACCGGCATTTCAATCTTTGCTTTGCGGCGCATACCCGCCGTATCGATCAACATATATTTTTGCCCATCTTTGGTAAAATGCGTATCAATAGCATCCCGGGTTGTACCAGGAATGTCGCTGACAATAACTCGATCTTCACCAATCATAGCATTGACCAAAGACGATTTACCGACATTAGGCCGGCCAATTACAGCCACCTTGATCACGTCTTCTTCAACCGTTTCCGACTCCATATCGGCTGGGAAGCAGGCAACAACTGCGTCCAGTAAATCCCCTAACCCCATGGCGTTGGCGGCAGAAATACCGACAGGATCTCCTAACCCCAAGTTATAGAACTCATAAATAGCCAGTTCTTGATTGATATGATCTACCTTATTCACGGCCAGCACTACTGGTTTTCTTGTGCCCCGCAGCAGGTGGGCTACTTCTTCATCCGCATTAGTCGCCCCTGTTTTGCCATCTACCACAAATACAATAACATCCGCCTCTTCCATCGCCAAGCTGGCCTGGTGACGCATTTGGTTCAAGATTTTATCTTCTGTCTCAATCTCAATACCGCCGGTATCAATCATGGTGAATTCTTTGCCCAGCCACTCACCGTCCATATAAATACGGTCCCTTGTTACTCCCGGCATGTCCTCCACAATGGATACTCTCTTCCTGCCTATCTTGTTAAACAAAGTTGATTTGCCAACATTCGGTCGGCCAACAATGGCCACAATCGGTTTGCTCAATGTCTCGCACCTTCTTTCCGCCGCAACCCTGCAGTCCGGCTCAATGGTCAATTCCTTCACGCATTTCAATTCCTTGCACAAAAGGATGACGCAGTTCCTTCATCTCCGTAATCAAGTCTGCCTCCGCCAATACGCCTGGCATAGCATAGCGTCCGGTCATCACAATCTCCGCGCGCGGCTGCGGCCGCTTCTTATGCTGCCGCAAAGCAGCAACAACCTCCGCTTCCGCCAGCAAGCCACACGCAATGGCAATAATGATTTCATCCAAGATAACCATGTCATAGACGCCTTCTGCTAAAAAGGACTGGGCCAAGTTCCAGCCTTGCCTCGCTAGGCGGCAATCGATTTCCTCCGGGTGGGACAAATCAACAAAATCATTTCTCCCCACAGGGAATAAATCAATCCCATCCAACTCTTGGAGCGCCTTTACCTCGCCATACTCTGGGTCATCCTTCATGAATTGCACGATAGCAATCTTCCAGCCTTTTCCCCAGGCCCTTAAGGCCAGCCCCAAGGCCGCCGTCGTTTTCCCTTTGCCATCGCCAGTATACACCTGGATCAAGCCCAAGCGCTTCAAAAAACCCGCCCCCTCAGTATGCTAAACAGGTCTTCCGCTCCATGAGCAACACACACTTCACAGCCAGCTTGTTCACTCACCTGCGCTAACGTCATATCGTCGAGAAATATCGCCTCACCCTTGCGCAGAGCTACTCCCGGCAAAATCAACCGTTGCGGGCGCGTTTCTTCGCGTTGCAGCGCTTTTAAAATATCGCCGCCCGTCAAAAGGCCTGTCACCGTAATGGCCGGTCCGAAAAACTCATTCGCTACTTCCATTACGCGCACATGCTGCCACAACGGGCCTGCCAGCAACGGTGCCAGCACCTTAGCCGCTGACGTTCCCGCTACAAGCCAGACAGACTCTGCCGTGGGCTGCGTAGTTTGCACATCTTCTAAAAGTCGCTCCCATTCCGTTAAGAAATCGCGCACCATGCCGACGCCATTTTCTAATTGCGGAAAGCCTTCATAAGCCTCTTCGGTTGGCCACGGCCGACCGGCCGCTAAATAGAATTCATCTCCCAGAAAGACAAACCGAGTTTGCGCCTCCTGGAGGAACCGGTCTTGGCAAAGAGCGACTTCATCAATAATTCGTCCCGCCTCTTCCGGGGTAAACCCTCGCAACTCTGCACAGCCTTGACGATGCTGCGTCAGCCCCACCGGCACAATTGCCAGCGATTGCACCGCTGGATGCAAAGCATATAAATCAGCAATCGTTTTTCGCAGCACCTCGCCATCGTTGTGTCCAGGGCACAATACCACCTGTGTATGCATTTCAATGCCTGCTTGTGCCAGCCGCTGCAGCTGCGGCAGGATCTCCGCCGCTTTCGGCTGATTCAGCATAGCGGCGCGCACGGCACCGTCAGTAGCATGCACGGAAATATAAAGAGGGGACAAATGCAGTCGAAAAATACGTTCCCAGTCAACCTGACGCACATTGGTCAGAGTGATAAAATTCCCATACAAAAAAGACATCCGATAATCGTCGTCTTTTACATACAGACTTTGCCGCATTCCCGAAGGCATTTGATCGACAAAGCAGAAAATGCAGCGATTACCGCAACGCCGAATGCCGTCAAAAACAGCTTCATCAAACTCAATTCCTAGTTCTTCATTATATTCTTTTTCAATTTCTACAACTTCGTCACCGTCTTCTGTCCGCACCGTCAACACAACTTCTTCGTCGGCCACGGCAAAACTCCAATCGATAACATCCTCCATCGCCTGGCCGTTCACCAAAAGAATTTCATGGCCTGGCTGCAGGCCAATTTCTTCGGCAATGCTGCCGGGCTGAATCGAGGAAATGATGGCCCTGCGCTGTCCCAAAGCCTTTCACCTCTCCTTATTGCTGCACTTTATAGTGCAACACATATTTATTAATAATACCGTGTTCCAAGCATCCTTTCAAGTGCCGAAAAACCATTGAAAAGACCATGAACGCAACGCTTCATGGTCTTTTTATCAAACCTTTTCCAGTAGCGCCCAGGCGCTTCGCGCCAAGATGGCCGCTCCGATCGGCAACGCCGCCTCATCAAGATCAAACCGCGGATGATGATGCGGAAAAGAAATGCCTTGTACCTCATTGCCAGCTCCAACGAGCAAAAACGTCCCCGGCACCTTAGCCAAGTAGCAAGAAAAATCTTCCCCTACCATAACCGGACGAAAATCCCGTTTTACATTTTCGTCTCCCGCCACCGCTGCCGCTTCTTGCGCAACAACAGCCGTCACATCCGAATTGTTAACAACAGGAGCATGGCCATAAATGCGTTTCAACACATACGAAGCGCCTTCCACCTCGCAAATCCCTCGGCACACCTGCTCCAAGCGCTGAAACAAAGCGTCACGTACAGGTTGAGAAAAGCTGCGAATCGTTCCTTTTAAAACAGCTTGTTCTGGAATAACATTAAAAGCATCCCCCGCCCGAAGCATCCCCAACGCTAACACCGCCGGCTCCAGCGGATCAATCACCGCGCTAACAGAGCTGCGCAACGCCACAGCTATTTGCGCCCCTACCGCAAGGGCATCCACCGTCTGAAACGGCATGGAAGCATGGCCGCCTTTGCCTTGAACAATAATTTCAAAGGCATCTGGACTGGCCATCACCGGGCCTTGCACGGCGGCAATTGTCCCCGCCGGCAATGGTTGCCATAAATGCAAGCCAACAATAGCGCTCACGCCGGATAAAGCACCTTCGTCGATCAACGCCTGCGCACCGCTGGGAAAGTTTTCTTCGCAAGGTTGAAATAGCAGCCGCACCGTACCAGGAAGCTGTTCTCGCTGCTGCACCAAAGCCACTGCAGCGCCCAGCAAGCCGGCCATATGTCCGTCATGCCCGCAAGCATGACAAATACCAGGCACACATGAACGGTAGGTCTCCGGCCCCTGATCTTCCACCGGCAGCGCATCCATGTCTGCCCGCAAAGCCACTATTTTACCAGCAGAGCGCCCGCCGACAATATCGGCGATAACACCTGTTCCGGCGGCTTTGCGCGGCGTTAGGCCCATTTCACTAAGCGTCTTTAATAGAGTTTCCTGCGTAACCTTCTCCTGACCGCTTAACTCCGGATGCTTTCTAAAGTGGCGGCGCCAAGCAACAATCTGTTCCGCATTGGCTTGTATCGACAGCTGTAATTCATGCAATGGTTTGCTCATCAACGAGCCTGCCGAAACGAATCATAAATTTTTTGATACTCCGGCGTAGCTGGAATGGTTTCATAAATATAAAGATGAATTCCATTGGGATCATCCACTACAAAGCTGCGCTCTCCCCAAGGCTTGTCCTGCAGAGACTGCACAAGCGACAAGCCAGCCTCTTTTAAACGCTGATACTCTGCCTGCACATCCGGCACTTCAAAAGAAAGAATCGTACCGGTACCGCAAAAAAATTCGCCTTCATCACGGCGCGGCAAGGTAAAGCTCAAACCGCTGGTTGGCATGCCTGGAACCATCATTTCCAAATACCAATCGCTTTCATATACTAATTCAAAATCAAAATAGTTCATATAAAATTCTTTAGATTCCTGTAGCTTATCTGTACAAAACGTTGCATCCACCCGCGTAATTTTCATCATATCCGTTCGCCCCCTGGAGTATTGTTTCTCATCTTCTATCAATTCCCTATGCACTGCAGTTTTACCTGCCACGACAAAAAAAAGCTCCCGAACACACGGGAGCTTACTTTGTTAATTGGTGGGGTTAAACGGGCTCGAACCGCTGACCTCATGCATGTCAAGCATGCGCTCTAACCAACTGAGCTATAACCCCGAGGACAGTGGTAATTATAATACGTCGAGCTCTTAAAAGTCAAGGTTTTTTTGCTGATAATTCACACGTCAACGCCGATGAAGGTTCCACAAGGAGCACTCCTGCCAACAAGGCCGTACAAGGAGCTACTAACACAACACCAATACTTCCTGTTAACGTATGCAGTATTTCCGCCGCCACGTAAGTCAAATTTAAAATATTGACTACAGGCGTCCCTTGAGCGATAAAAACCATCATCAACGCCATAAAAGAGCCGCTGTAAGCCAGAAGCAACGTTGTTGTCATCGTGCCGACCACAGCCCGTCCTATATGCAGGCCCGATGCAATAGCCTCCCCTCGCTTTAAATCTGGCCGCTTACATTTCAACTCCCCAACAGCTACGGCAATATCAACGGCCACATCCATCATCGCCCCGGAAGAAGCCAGCATAATCCCTGCCAGAAACATTCTGGTCAGGTCTAACTGAGCGTATCCCATATGCAGCAAGGTCTCTGCATATGGCAAAACTGCGCCGTGAACCCGAAAAAGCTGTCCGAATAAAAAAGCCAGCACTACAGCCCCCACCGCTCCCCCTAATGTACCGCAAAAAGCCGCTAAAGCAATGCGGTTAAAGCCGATAACCAATAGCGTAACCGTACCGACGATAGCCGCTACAACCAAGATGGATACAAATACCGGATCCCATCCAAGCAAAAACAGCGGCCAAAGTACCTTCCACAAGGCTAAAACGGTAAATACAAAGGAAAGAAGCGCTTTCAGCCCAGTCCAGCGGGCGTACCAGCATAAAAGCGCCGCAAAGAGGAAAAAGAGCAAGCCTTCCGCATATAGACGATAATGATCCACCACATTGGCGGCCTGAATCTCGCCTGCCGTCCCCTTCACAGTCACCAGCGCCATATCGCCCGGAGCAAACATCTTATCCATTTCCAATTTTCCCAACAGCGTATTGCTGCAAGTAATGGTCTTGCCTTCATACGGACCGTCAGCTATTTGCAGCACAACCTCCTGCACGCCTGTGCGAACTACGCCGCGGACGTATACGTGTTCATTATCAACAGAGAGCACGGTGCCCTTGGCCCGTATATATCCATCATCCTCCGGCGTAAACTGGCTTGGCAGCCAGTATAAACCGAGGGACACTAATAAAATAACGAAAACAACCATGCGATCCCGTTTCATTATTTCGCAACGCCCATAATATTCATCATTTTTTTCGCCACATCTGTATTGTCATAATACCCTTCAAAAACGCCGCTGCCGATTCCTTGGGCATACACAGGCACAGCCACGCCAGTATGAGCATAGGTGGTCCAGCCAATCCCTGCGCGCTGATTCAACAAATGCGTCACCGTTACAGAGAAGGGTTCGTAGGGACCGTATGCCAAGGTGGTTTCTTCGTCAGCAGGACGTTTCTTCGGATCGATCATGCTGGCAGCCAACGCTTGAACCAGACGATTTTTCTCGTATGCCGTCAATTCGTTCATACCAAACTGGTTTGCCAAAGCAGGCATCCAGTCTTCTAAGTTGGCATTAGAAGCGCCCACTTGATCGCGATAGGTTTTGATCTGTTTGTCAAATTCTTCATAAGATAAGGTCTGACCGCCAAGTTTACTAAAGAACGTCTTGTAGCCAGTACCGGCAAAGCCAATGCTCATGCCGCCGGTCTCATGGTCGCCAGTAACGACGATCAAGGTTTCATCCGGATGTTTGGCGTAAAACTTTAAAGCTTCTGCAATGGCTTCTTCAAAAGCTACGACATCCTTTACAGTTGTTGCCGCATCATTAGCATGGCAAGCCCAGTCGACTTTGCCGCCTTCCACCATCATAAAAAAGCCGTTCTGATTATCCAACACCTCAATGCCTTTGCGGGTAAACTCAGCTAAAGACACTTTATCGCCGCGGTCAATTTCATAAGACATGGCTTCCTCCGCCGCCAGGTTTGGCGCAATGGCAATCGTTTTACCGCTGCCTTGGCCAATTTTTTGGATTTCTTCAGTCGAAACAGCTACTTGATAGCCTTTTTGTTTGGCAATATCCAGCAAGTTAGGCTGGTCTTTTTTCTTGCCCGTAGGAGCCAATAGCCCGCCGCCGGCAAAATAATCAAAATTGCTGTTAATCATTTCCTGACCGATTTCATAATAGTTTTTGCGAGTCGGTTGATGCGCATAAAAAGCGCCAGGAGTTGCATGGTCCAAGGACACGCTGGAGACAATACCCACTTTCATACCTTTTTCTTTGGCCATTTCCGCCATGGTTTTAAACTTCACGCTCTTAGTGGGATCCATACCCAGAATGTCATTATTTGTTTTATTACCTGTAGCCAGCGCCGTTCCTGCAGCAGCTGATTCAGTGATGAACGTATCCGCCGACTGCGTTCTCTGCAAGCCCTGGTGTGCAAAAGCGGTAAAATTCATAGGCTGTCTGGCCATAGAACCATTGCCGTTTTGAGTGCCCTTAAAAATCTCCGCGGAGTTAATTTGGCTCAAAGCCATACCGTCGCCAATGAAATAGAAGACATATTTCGCTTTTTTCCCATAATAAGCTTGATCATTGGCTGCATCAGCCACCGCATTGGTCTGTGGCATTGCCAACGCTACCAAAATCGCCACCAGCACCGTCAGCGCAGCACAGGGCATCAGCCATTTTTTCTTATTCACACAATCTCCTCCTACTATGTATTTTCCCACCTCCTCCAGTATAAAAATTCTATGTAAAGTCCGTGCTATGGAATTGTTAATTTTTAGTAAATAAAAAAAAGCCTCCGTCTATACGGAAGCTCTTCTGCTGCCTATTCTTCAATACAAAACCGCATTGGCAATAACCAAGCGCTGAATCTGATTCGTCCCCTCATAGATCTGCATAATCTTAGCATCACGCATATATTTTTCCGCCGGATACTCTTTCGAATAACCATAGCCGCCCATTACTTGAACGGCATCAACGGTCACTTTCATAGCTACATCAGAAGCAAAGCACTTGGCCATTGCCGCTTCCTTGGAGTAAGACATCCCCCGATCTTTGAGCCAGCAAGCCTTATGCACTAACAGCCGCGCCGCCTCAATCTGCATGGCCATATCAGCCACCATCGCCTGCACCAATTGGAAAGAAGCCACCGGCTTGCTGAACTGCTGGCGCTCTTTGGCATATTTTACTGCGCAGTCCAATGCTGCCTGAGAAATTCCCACAGACACAGCCCCCACCAACGGGCGGGCCGCATCCAGAGTTTTCATAGCAATTTTAAACCCTTCGCCCTCGCGACCGACGCGACGTTCTTCCGACACTCGCACGCCATCGAGAATCAGTTCGCAAGTATCTGACGCGCAAATTCCCATTTTCTCTTCTTTTTTTCCTACAGAAAAGCCCGGAGTTCCTTTCTCCAGAATGAAAGCAGTCAGACCGCGAATACCGGCCACTTTGCGCGTATTAGCAAAAACAACAAATATATCGGCGCTTGAAGCATTGGTAATAAAACATTTATTGCCGTTTAAGACATACTCGTTGCCATCCTTTACGGCAGATGTAACAACGCCGCCTGCATCAGAGCCTGCGTTCGGCTCTGTCAGTGCAAAAGCAGCCAACTTTCCTTCATTTAATTTGTCAAAAAAGAACTTCTTTTGCTCTTCTGTGCCTAACAACAATACCGGATACGCCGCCAAAGCATTAGCAGCAATACTGGTAGCCACGCCAGCACAGCCTTTACCTATTTCTTCATACAGCACCGCTACTGTTAGCGCGTCAAGCCCAGGACCGCCGTACTCTTCGGGAACAATCAAGTTCAACAGGCCCATTTCATGGAACTTTTCCTGCAATCCCGGACGCAGCCCGCCAGCGGCATCCATCTCTCCAGCGTATGGCACAACCTCTTTTGCAATGAATTCTTGGGTCATGTTTTTCAAGTCCACTTGATCTTGGGTCCATTGAAAATCCATACATACCCTCCTTGCCTGCCCGTCACGGCGCCTGCCTCAGTAAAAGATCTATCTCTCACTCCGACAATTGCCGCAATAGTATCTTTTTTCTTACAGTATACATGAACTGGATATTTTTGTATACCACGGCTCTAACCAAGCCATTACCGCCGCCGCGCTTTCCCTAAAATGTTCACTAAAACGATGATCTGCACCTTCTAAAACGACTAGTTTACAGGGACCCTGAGCAACACTTGCATAAACACGAGCTTGCTCCACAGGCACTAATTCATCTTCTGTACCATGTAAAATCAGCAATGGCAATGGCCCCAGCGCCTTCAACTTTTCCGGCAGCCCCAGCACGGCAAAACCTCCAATAAAATCCGGATTCAACTGAAGGCATCCCCATTCGTCCTGCAATTCAATGCTGTTTCCTTGCTGCAATTGCCTATACGCTTCCCGGCCTAATGCATTTTGAAAGGTCACCTGTAGCTCTCCAGGAGTCGCCCATAAGCAAAGCCCCTTTATTCTTTTGCCTAGCTGGCCGGCAACCACAAGTGATGCACAACCTCCCATACTACGACCTAGAAGAACCAACGACATCCACCCTTGGTGTTGCATCCACCTGGTCACGCAAAGAAGTTCTTCTACCTGCCTGTCTAAGGACTCACACGGTGTAAAATCAAACCGAACTACGCCCATCCCCCTGGCGCTCACCTGCTCAGCTAATTCCACTGCCTGCCCTTGTCCATCCTTAGAACCTCGAAATCCATGGCTCATTACCAGCCAGCAAGTTTCGTGTACGACTACGCCCTGCGGATAATGCACCACCGCCTGGAGTTCACGCCGAGGTCCGGCAATACCAATCTCTTCTCTTACGCCATTTTGCATCTGCTCCACCCCATGAAAAAAGGCAGGCTCAAGCCTGCCCTTTTTTAATACTGCTATGTTTTTTATAAAATGTACACCGTAATATGTCTGACGCCAAAATTGATGGCTTCTTGATGACTATCAAAAGCCAAATCAATTATATGACCTTTAATGGCGCCACCGGTATCATCGGCTATGGCAAAGCCGTATCCTGGAATATACAGTCTAGTTCCTAAGGGAATTACGTTTGGATCTACAGCCACTAAGCCCTTATGCAATAAATTTCCTCGCGCCGTATAGCTGCCGCAGCCAGGGTCGAATCGAGAATACGCCGTAGCCTTCATGTTCATGGACCGTCCAAAACGACCAGGCTGGTCTTGAGCCCGTTCAAGCGCACTCAGAGTACCCGCATCAACCACTCCAGTCACTCCCAGGCCGCTCATGCTTTGAAAATCAGCAACAGCCTGCCACGTTTGCGGACCGAATACGCCATCTACAGCCGCAGCATAAAATCCTTGATTAGCCAGCAGATGCTGGACCCGCATGACATTTTCCCCGCGCATCCCTTGTTGTACGACCAGCTGTTCCTGGTGTGTCACAGGCGGCGTAGTAGTTGCCGCGAGCACCGACGGCATCATACATAATAAGCCGCACAACACAAAAGTCCCGATTTGCTTTAAACACTTCATGCCTAAATCACCTCTCTTTAAACTCCTGCCTCCGAGGTTAGCTGTCGGGTTCGGGTTGAAAAAGAGAGAGAAAATACCCTTCCGCCTAGGCGGATTCACCCCATAAGTTGGTTCCCCCGTACCATAATATGGATTCGGCAGTATACTATTATCTTACTTCATTCATTACCGCTCCGTCAAGGAAGACTACTATACACCACGCCTCAAGAAACCGGCTTTGACCTTCAGGTAAGCAACCGACGCAGCATAGCAGTAAGCACTTGCACTCCCGCCTCAATGTCTTCAGGAGACGCATATTCATCTGGATGATGGCTGACGCCATTACGAGAGCGTACAAAAATCATGCCCGCAGGAGCAATTTTAGCCATGTTCATAGCATCATGCCCAGCCCCACTGACTGCACGCATCCACTCGACGCCAACTTCCTCCGCCGCTTTTTCCGCCAATAATACCAGTTCATCATCCATAGCTACCGGTTTGTCTGCCGAAAGCATTTCTATTGTTACTGGCGTATCATACTCTTCTGCGACAGAAAGAGCTGCATCCTTTATTTCCTGAAGGCTTTCCACAATGTATTCGTGATCGGTTCCTCGTAGATCCACCCACAGTTCCGCCTTGCCCGGCACTACATTCATCGCGCCAGGATAGACTTTTAGATTTCCGACAGTAGCCACAATATCATCTTCCGCATGATCGTTCGCAATGTTACGAATAGCCAGCACCAACTCTGAAGCACTAACCAAAGCATCATAGCGATCATGCATAGGTGTAGTGCCCGAATGGCTGGCCATACCGGTCACCGTCATCTTAAAGCGTGTAGGTGCCGCAATGGCCTCCACAACGCCTACCGCCGCGCCACGTTCCTCAAGTTGCTTGCTTTGATCAATATGCAGCTCCAAATAGGCTTGATAGATTGGCTCCGCCCCAACGCCTCGCTTCAGATTTTCAAAAGAAAGCCCTTCTGCCGCTAGCGCTGCCGGAAACGTAATCCCCTGGCTATCGACAGCTCGCTCCCAAGCGTTCAAATTAGCACTACCTATCATCGCTTTGCTGCCCATCGTCGAGTGAGAAAACCGGCTAGACTCTTCTGCAACAAAGACAATCACTTCCACCGTACGACGCAGCGGGCCTGCCGCCTTCAAACGCCCTACCGCGGCAAGCGCACCCACAACGCCGACAACACCGTCATAATGTCCACCATGAGGTACTGTGTCCACATGTGAACCCATCGCCACCGGCGGCAGTTGTGGCTCTGATCCCTCCAAACGGCCAACCACATTACCAATAGCATCAATGAGCACAGTCATACCTAACGACTCCATAAGAGAAGCAACATAACCTCTCGCTTCCTTATCGGCAACTGTAAAAGCCAGACGATTAGCCGCCCCCGCTTCATCCGCCCCCATGGAGGCGATAGCGTTAATGGTTTCCACAATCCACTGTTGGTCCATTGAAGAGCCTCCTCCTTCTCTTACATTATAAAATCGCCTTTTGCACCGTCTCCAAACCCAGACGATCAATCATGCGTCCTAAGCGCTCGTTTTTATTGGCATTTGCTTTATAATACGCCACAATCTGATCGACTAAAGCAAGCACTTCCTCTTGGTTCAAGCCTTGGGCCACTTCGTTGCCCAAGCGAGGCTTCACGCCTCCATTGCCCCCCATCAACACCGTAAAACCTTTCGGCAAACCAATAATACCGATATCTTTCAGTACAGGCTCGGTGCAAGCGTTCGCGCAACCGGAGACTGCAATTTTAAACTTAGACGGCAGTTCCATACCATGATACCTCTCATCCAAAGCCAAGCCCAGCGTTACTCCGTCTTGCTGCGCCCGCTTGCAAAAATGCGTAGCAGGGCAAATTTTTATGCTGCGTACACAAAGGCCTATGGCATGCCCTTTGTCCATTCCTAGTTCTTCCCAAACCTTGTCAATATCCTCTTCTTTGATCCCAACGATAGCAATACGCTGCGCCATAGTTAGTTTCAGCGCCTGAGCCTGATATTTCTTCGCCACATCCGCAATTTTGTGCAATACATCAGGATCTAAAATAATGCCTCCCGGAATATGTGGCGCAACAGCATAGGTCTTGCGATCCCGTTGTACAATAGCGCCTTTTTCCAGCATGTCCATTTTCTGTGTCGTCATAGCAACCTCCGCGAATTAATATTATTTAAGAAAAACTTCCTTTCAAATTATACCTTGCTTGTCACAATTTGACCAGCACCTTCTTAAAATAAAGCCGATCCGATCATAAGCAGCAAGAGAATCACCGCCACCGCGCCACCGATATACATAGCCACGCGCCCCATTTTTCGGCTTTCTTCTCGATGCATCACCTTACGGCTGATTCCTTTTGTGCGCATGTTTGCCCCTCCTGCCTTGCTCTACTTTATATAATAATTTATTTTCGCTATCGTTTTTTAAAACCCCTGCTCTTTCCCCGTTTTCTTCCTGTTTAACAAGAAAAATCATTCATGTTAGTCAACTACTCTCCCATGAAGGCAAGAGCGCTTCCTATAATCGATAATAATTATTGTTGACATTTCCGGTCAGTTTGATAAAATATACATGTAGTTAAAAAATATTATTATATAGCTTCGATTATTGTTTATAAAGTTCAAAAATAAAAGGAGGAATTTACATGGAAAAACGAACCGGTTACTTAAAAATGAAAGGAACTCCCTTGACCCTTTTGGGGCGTGAATTGAAAGTCGGTGAAAAGGCGCCCGATTTCCAAGCGCTCACTCAAGATTTGCAGTCCTTCTCATTGTCTAACACCGCTGGAAAACTTCGTATCATCAGCGTGGTACCCTCTATTGATACCCCTGTTTGCGATGCCCAGACTCGGTTTTTCAATCAAGATGCATCCAAGTTTCCGGATGTAGCCATTCTTTCCATTAGCGTAGATTTACCTTTCGCTATCAAACGCTATTGCGCCGCTCAAGGCATTGAAAATCTCACCACCCTTTCTGATCATAAATCGCTGGACTTTGGTGGCAAATATGGTTTTGTCATCGAAGAACTGCGCCTGCTCTCTCGCGGTGTTATCGTCATCGACAAAGACGATATCATCCGCTACATCCAGTATGTTCCCAATGTAGAAGATACGCCTGATTTCGACAGCGCTTTAGCCGCTGTAAAAGCTCTTTCTTAAGGAACTAACAGGGGTACAAAAATAAAAACACCATTGGTTGACCGACTTGGTCTTCCAATGGTGTTTTTGCTTAAAATCAGCCAAACAACATCAACTGATTACTTTCAGGCAACCCTTCCAAGCAGCCATGATTACGCAACGCTTCGATAACAGCGCTGGAAACACGAGAACGCGACTTTAAATCCTCTTGCGAAGTAAAGGGCCTGTCTGGACAGCGACTTGCAACCAAGTTCAGCGCCGCCGAGCCCCCCACACCTTGCAGTGCTCCCAATGGCGGCAGCAGCGCCCCGTCAACCATACGGAATTTATCCGCATCAGACTCATACAAATCAATTCGTTTAAAGACAAAACCACGCAAGTACATCTCCATCGCCATTTCCATGATCGTAAACAGCGCTTTATCCTTAGTAGAGGCCTCTTTTCCCTGTGCTTCAATGACATCCATCTCTTTTTTCAGGCTTCCCTTATCGCCAACAATACGGGCGGCGTCAAATTCTGTGGCGCGCACAGTAAAGTAAGCGGCATAAAAAGCCAAGGGGTGATGCACTTTGAACCAGGCGATGCGAAAGGCCATCATCACATAGGCTACCGCATGGGCCTTAGGAAACATGTATTTAATCTTTTGGCAGGATTCTACATACCATTGCGGAACACTTTTCTCTTTCATTTTTGCTACATTTTCCGGCGTAATACCTTTCCCTTTGCGCACGCCCTCCATGATCTTAAAGGCTACTGAAGGCTCCACGCCCTTATGAATTAAATAAATCATGATATCGTCGCGCGCGGAAATAGCTTCCGATAACTTGGCCGTACCATCCTTAATCAAGTCCTGCGCATTATTCAGCCAAACATCGGTACCATGAGAAAAGCCGGAAATACGCACTAATTCACTGAACGTTGTCGGCAGCGTATCCTCTAACATCTGCCGTACAAACTTCGTACCAAATTCCGGTATGCCAAAGGTCGCCACCGGGCTGCCCATCAACTCTTTAGGAGTCAAGCCAACTGCATCGGTACTGGAAAAAAGACTCATCGTCACCGGATCGTCAAAGGGAATGGTTTTCGCATCAATCCCGGTCAAATCTTCCAGCATGCGAATGACCGTCGGATCGTCATGCCCCAGAATATCCAGTTTAACCAAGCAGGCGTCAATGGAGTGATAATCAAAGTGCGTCGTGATGGTTCCGGAATTTTTATCATCCGCCGGCCGCTGGATGGGCGTAAATTGATGTACGTCCATATCCCGTGGTACAACGGTAATGCCTCCCGGATGCTGCCCTGTCGTGCGCCGCACACCGGTGCAACCACTGACAAGGCAATTAATATGCGCATTACGAGGGTTTTGGCCCCGATCATTAAAATAGTTCTTCACAAAGCCGTAGGCCGTCTTATCCGCCACCGTGGCAATGGTACCGGCGCGAAACACATTGTCTTTACCAAAAAGCTCCTCGGTATATTTATGGGCCACCGGCTGATAGTCTCCTGAAAAGTTCAAATCAATATCAGGCACCTTGTCACCGTTAAAGCCCATGAAAACGGCAAAAGGGATATCTTGTCCGTCTTTGCGCAACCGCTTGCCACACTGCGGACAGTCTTTATCCGGCAAGTCAAAGCCGCCTCCGTAGCTGCCGTCGGTAACAAATTCACTATATAAGCAGTGCTCGCACCGCCAATGCGGAGGCAAAGGATTTACCTCTGTAATACCACTCATGGTCGCCACAAACGAAGAACCTACCGAACCCCGAGATCCTACCAAGTAGCCATCGTCCAACGATTTTTTCACCAGCTTGTGCGCAATCAGATACAACACGGCAAACCCGTTGCCAATAATGGATTTTAGCTCAAACTCCAGACGCTCTTCTACTAACTGCGGCAAC
Source organism: uncultured Anaeromusa sp. (assembly GCF_963676855.1). Classification (NCBI taxonomy): domain Bacteria; kingdom Bacillati; phylum Bacillota; class Negativicutes; order Selenomonadales; family Sporomusaceae; genus Anaeromusa; species uncultured Anaeromusa sp. The sequence goes on along the minus strand of NZ_OY781460.1, from coordinate 2,241,341 downwards.
TCCTGGCCATACCATTCCCGCGCCTTGTCATAGGACATGGAGCGAATGCTCTCTTCGGCTCCCGGAATTTCAGGCGTAAACAAACGGTTGGGAATGGGCTTAAAATCATCGATCCACGAAGAAACCTGCAGCGGCGCTTCAACAACCACTTCTTTAGCTTTGGCCTTTCCCAAGTAAGAAAATTCCATCAACATTTCTTCCGTAGTATGCATATAAAGTGGCGGCTGATGATCCGCATCGGAAAAGCCTTTGCCAGCCATCAAAATGCGCCGGTATACTTCGTCCTCCGGGTTTAGGAAATGCACATCTCCCGTAGCCACGACAGGCTTACCAACTTTTTTAGCCAATTCGCACACTTTGCGATTAATATTACGCAGCCCTTCCTCGTCCGGCACGATGCCTTCCCTCACTAAAAATGCATTATTGCCGATAGGCTGTATCTCTAAATAATCGTAAAAATCAGCAATTTTGAGCAATTCGCTTTCCGACGCTTGATGCACGATCGCCTGAATCAACTCACCCGCCTCACAGGCAGAGCCCAAAATAAGCCCTTCCCTGTGCTCTAACAACACGGAGCGAGGAATACGGGGGGTGCGATGCAAATACTTCAAATGAGAAATGGAAACCAAACGATACAAATTCCGCAGCCCCACTTGATTCTTAGCCAAAATTACAATATGCCGCGCCTGGTTGATATCGTGCTCGAATAGATACCCTTCCATCCCGTAAATCACTTTGATACCGCAGTCTCCCGCCACCTTCTGCGCTTCTGGAAAAGACTGCACAACTCCATGGTCAGTAATCGCAATGGCCGGATGTCCCCAGCGCGCCGCCGTTTTAATCAGCTCTTTCGCCGATACCATGCCGTCCATATTACTCATCCGCGTATGCGCATGCAGCTCAATTCGTTTTTCCACGCTTTCATCTTGGCGCAATTCTTTATCCGCGCGGTTCATGCTGTCGGCAAACAGAACAAGATCGTTGCTAAATTTGTCATACTGCACCTTACCACGCAGACGAACCCGCAAACCATCTTTCACATCGCCCACTGCTTTGCGACAGCTTTCCCCATCGTCAAAAAACACTTTGCCGGCAATACCCCCTAAAGGGTCTCCCACATCAAAGGTCATCAAAAATCGCCCGGTCCGCAATTCGCGAATATCGACCTGGCTCAATTCTCCTTCAACAATAACCGATTTCTCCTCATCTTGAACAAGCGACAAAGGCTGCACTTTTTCTTTAGATAAAGACCGCCCAAAAAAGATATTACTCTTTTTCCCGTTTCCGTCGCCACCACTTTTCTGCTGTTCTTGCACCATCTCTAAGGCAGCTAGGTATTCCGGCGTCAATGCGTCTTCCGGTTGCGCCGCCACCGGCTCCGTCTGCGTAATATTACAAAAAACCTGGCATTGACGCTGAAAACTTTCCTCAATCCAATGCTGCAGTTTTGCAGCCACATTTTGGCTTTCTACCAATTCCGCCGCTAAGGAGCCCTGCACATTCACTGTCAGACACTCGTCTTTCCATTCCCAACCAGAAGAGGTCAGCAGTCTTTTCAGCGCTGGCTGCGCTCCAGAAACCAACTCGCAAACATCTGCCCAATGCAATTGCAAATAGTCCTCCAGGCGTCCAGGTCGCTGCACAAAGCGTACTGTTTTCAAGCCGCACCCCTGGCATAGGCTTTGGGATAGTTGTTGCAGCGTCTGCGCTGCCAACAAGCGTTCTACCTCCAAATACACGACCCAAGACAAGTCTTGCGTATCCACATCCACCTTGGCGATTCTAGCAGAGCAAAGTCTGGTTTTTTCTTCTTGCGGCAAAACCAAGGGCTGCAAAAATTGCAAAAATGAATCTTGGTTTTCCGGTATAATACAATACTGATTCATGAAAATCCCTTCCTTAGGAAAGTGATTGCTTAGCGCGCCGCTAATACATACGATACGGCACAGCCAGCTTCACGGCTTTTACGCACATCCAAAATCCGCTGATTGCGCGAACCGCGATATGGCAAGGTCAAATCCCGTTCACTTTGCACAAAAGGGCCATCAACCAGCACATCAATCCAGCGCAAAGCTGGTAAATGACTGATTTCCTCGTATACATAGCCCGTATAAAGCCAAATATCCATCTCAGAACGCCGCATGCGCAGCTCGGCCAGCACAATTTCCAGCTCTTCCGCCTGCAACAAGGGGTCGCCGCCACTGAACGTGATCCCCTTGTGCAAAGGAGTCAGCCGTTTCAAAAGTTCTTGTACCAGTTGACTCTCTTCCCACTCTGTACCACCGTCAACGGGAAGCAGCGCCGGATTATGACAGCCCTCACAGCGTCTTGGACAACCTTGTAAAAATACCGTAAGCCGAATTCCTTCACCATCTACAATAGATTCATCTAGAATATCCGCACACCGAATCATAGCCAATTACACTTCCCTTGTTTTGACAATCATTTTCGAAAATGGCTGACGCGCTCATTGAGTTCCTGTTTCTTGGAATCATTAAACCGTTCCGTAGTACTCAAATATCCTGTAATCCGGCGCACGCGCCGCACCGAAGTAGCGCTGCAAGAAGGGCAGGACTCGGTTTCAATTACCCCCAGATAACCGCAGTTTTGGCAAAAATCAACAGGAAAATTAATCCCCGCATACCCAAAGTCATTCTCTTTCATATGCCGCAGCACTGCTTCTACAGCAGCTAAATTATTAACCGGCGGCGAACTAAATTCCACATAACTGATATGTCCGGCATTGGTCATTTTGTGATACGGACCTTCAATGCGGACTTTTTCAAACGCATTTATCGGATAATATACAGGTACATGGAACGAGTTCGTATAATAGTCGCGATCCGTCACACCGGGAATGATGCCATATTCTTTACGGTCCATACGCAAGAAACGACCGGACAGGCCCTCTGCAGGCGTAGCCAGCAGCGAATAGTTCAAACCATATTTATCGATCGCCTTATCGACTTTATCGCGCATAAACGAAACGATTTCCTCGCCCAAAGCCCTTGATTCTTCGTCTTCTCCATGATGCGCGCCGGTAAGCGCAATCAAGGTTTCCGCCAAACCAATAAAACCTACCGACAAGGTGCCATGTTTAATCACCGATTCAATCACATCATTAGGTTTAAGCGTTTCCGATTCCAAATACAACTGCTGCCCCATCAAAAACGGCATGTCTTTGACTTTTAAACTTGCCTGTACTTGATAGCGATGATACAGCTGTTCGCACGTCAAATCGATCAAATCGGACAAACTTTGATAAAACTTCATCAAATCCCGCTCCGCCTTGATACCCAAGCGAGGCAGATTGATGGTAGTAAAGCTAAGATTGCCTCTGCCGTCAGTTACTTCCGGCCCACAACAGTTAGCCATCACCCGGGTGCGACACCCCATATAACCAACCTGGTCTCCATAGGGCGCGTTAAAAGAAGAATCCATAAAGCTGAACGTAGGGTTCAATCGTTGCGAAGCTACGCGCATAGCTAAATGGAACAAATCATAGTTGGGGTCACCAGGATTGAAATTGACACCATCTTGGACACGGAAAATAATATTCGGGAAAATCGGGTTTTCGCCTCGTCCCAAGCCTTTTTCATAAGCCAAGAGAACATTTTTAATTACGCTCCGGCCAGCGGGTGACGTATCTGTGCCGATATTCAGACTAGAAAACGGAACCTGAGCTCCAGCACGGCTGTGCATGGAGTTAAGGTTGTAAATCAAAGCCTCCATGGCTTGATAGACTTCTTCTTCACTCGCTTCCGCCATAAACGGCGCCATGTCGCGGTCAAAAAAAGCGAAACTTTGTCCGCCGTGCATATCATTCTGACTGCTTTGCAAGATAATAGCAGCTAACGCCGTCGCACTGGCCGGACGTTTCGGAGAACGAATAAAGCCATGTCCATTATTAAATCCGGAATGCAATAGTTTTCCTAGTGGGATTTGCACACACGTCAGTGTTTTACCGTAAAAATCCAAATCGTGAATATGAATATCTCCCCGTCGATGGGCTTGAGCCATTTCTTCGGGAATCAAACGATTCAAATAGTATGCTTTACTCGCCGCAGAAGCAATCTGCAGCATTTTAGCCGAAGGCGAATTGGAAACATTAGCGTTTTCGCGGCTTGTCTCCACCAAAATATCGGCTACAGCGTCCATCAGCTCTGACTGGGATTCGCGCATCCGCGTCCGTTGATACCGATACAAAATATAAGCCTTTGCTGTTTTTGCATGCCCTTTTTCAATCAGAATTTTTTCAACAGTATCTTGAACATCTTCTACCGTAAAACTGCCGCCATTATATTTTTGCTTTAAAAAGCGCAACACATCCAACGTAAGTTCCATTGCCAATTGCCGATCCGCACCGCCTACGGCTTTCGCCGCCTTAAAAATAGCATCGGTAATTTTTGTCTCATCAAAAGAAACTTCCCGGCCATCTCTTTTACGAATCATTGTAAACATATAGTAACCGCCTCGCTTATTTCAAAATGGGAGCAGGAGTGTTATATTATCCTTTTTTACGCCCTTTGCTCTTACTAGGCCCTTGCTGTCGCCGCAAAAGCAAAGATTCCAATTCGTCTTTAAAGTTATGCAAATCCGTAAATTGCCGATATACGGAGGCAAAACGCACATAAGCCACCGGATCCACGTCCTGCAGCAAATTCATGACTCGTTCGCCAATTTCTCGCGAAGAAATCTCTCGCTCCATCGTATTATAGATATCTCGTTCCACCTGATTTGCCAATTCTTCAATTTCCTGCAAAGATACCGGCCTTTTTTCACAAGCCCGCATAAGACCCGCTTGCAGTTTGGCCTTATCAAACATTTCTCGCCGACCATCTTTTTTCACGACCATAACAGGCACTTTTTCTACCACTTCGTATGTAGTAAAACGTCGTTGACAATGCAGGCATTCGCGGCGCCTGCGAATGGACACCCCTTCTTCAGCCGCCCGGGAATCAATGACCTTGCTTTCCGGAAAGGCACAAAACGGACAGCGCACAAGCGTCTCCTCCTACTATATATGGTATTTCCTTTTCTATTATAAGCCATATCTTGTAAAACTGCCAACCGACGAAAGGCCTACTGAAAAATTATACTTTCTTGAACCATAAAAAAAACTCCGCTTCGCGGAGTTTTTGTTTTTTGGTGCGGGTGGTCGGACTCGAACCGACACGGAGTTGCCTCCGAGGGATTTTAAGTCCCTTGTGTCTGCCATTCCACCACACCCGCCTAGATTTGGAAAAAGCCCGCATCCTTTGAGATACAGGGCTCTCTATACGTAATAAAATTGGAGGCGGCACCCAGATTTGAACTGGGGATAAAGGTTTTGCAGACCTCTGCCTTACCACTTGGCTATGCCGCCTAAAAAATGGAGCGGAAGACGAGATTCGAACTCGCGACCCTCGCCTTGGCAAGGCGATGCTCTACCACTGAGCCACTTCCGCATAATGGTGCCATAGGACGGAATCGAACCGCCGACACGAGGATTTTCAGTCCTCTGCTCTACCGACTGAGCTACCATGGCAAATGGCGACCCCGATCGGATTCGAACCGACGATCTCCGCCGTGACAGGGCGGCATGTTCACCGCTACACCACGGGGCCATTACCTGTCGCAGTAACGATTGTACCGAATGCCGAAAGCTTTGTCAACCCAAGAGTTGAACAATCGCCCAATCAGCGTTTCGTCTGCCACGTGTTGTATTATAACATAACACCAGAGATTGTCAAGCAGGCTTTTTAGGATTTAAAACCCGCTCCAACACCGCCGCTATTTGTTCCGGTACAAAAGGTTTAACAATAAAGTCCTTTGCACCTGCTTCAAGAGCCTCATTCATAATAGCTTGCTGTCCCAGCGCAGAGACCATAACAATGCAAGCATCTTGGTCTTTGGCGCGAATGCGCTTCACCGCCTCAATACCGCTCACGTTAGGCATAGTAATATCCATAGTAACCAAGTCCGGCAGTAGTTCTTCATATCTTTCTACTGCCTGCTCGCCATCGCCCGCCTCGCCGACAATACGATGTCCAAGTCCCACCAAAGTGGTTTTCAGCATCATCCGCATAAACGCAGAATCATCGCACAATAGCACTCTTGCCATAGTTTCCTCCCCATTCAGCGCCAAAGGCCGCTTGGTACAATTCATAAAAATGATGTGTAGGACCTACTCCTTGTCCTAATGAAAAACCATGCTCAATCGCCATGGTAATATAACGTTTCGCCTCCCCAACCGCTTCGGCAACCCCCCAGCCACGAGCCAAAAAAGCAGCAATGGCGGAAGAAAAGGTGCATCCAGTACCATGCGTGTGTATACGAGGCAACCGTGGATTATGAAATGTTCTATAATCATTTCCATCATATAAAATATCGCAAGGATGCCCCTCCAAGTGTCCTCCTTTTACTACTACATAGCTGGGCCCCATGGCCTGAATCCGCTTCGCAGCCTCACGCATATCTGTTTCATTTTCAACTTTCATGGAAGCCAGCACCGATGCTTCGTGCAAATTGGGAGTCACAATGGTCGCAAGCGGCAGCAATTTTCTCTTTAATGCCCCCACTGCTTCCGCTTGCAACAACGGCGCGCCATGTTTGGAAATCATGACAGTATCTAAAACAACCGGCTGCACCTGATAGCGTCTCAACTGCGCTTCCACAACTTCAATGATGGCAGCGGAAGAAAGCATACCTATTTTCACTGCGCCTACCGGTATATCGTCAAAAACCGCCTGCATTTGCGCCGCAATAATTTCCACATCTAAATCACGTACCGCCGTTACGCCGCAAGTATTTTGCGCCGTAATCGCTGTCAGCACGCTCATACCGTATACACCGCAAGCAGCAAAAGCTTTTAAATCCGCCTGAATGCCGGCCCCGCCGCCAGAATCTGAGCCTGCAACCGTCAAGGCTGTAGGAATTACCGTATTCATTGGTTCTGCTCCTTTTCCAGGCGTTGACGCAGCGCCTCCAGCACTGGCGTCAAGCGTTTCTCCAATTTTTGTTCCAGCTCTGTCAATGTCTTTGCATCAAAATCACTTACCAGTTCCGGCAAGCTTTGTAACCGAAGCTCGCCAAAGAATTCATCTCTATATACATTATAATACAAAACAAGGGACGTTTGTGCCACTAAATCACTATAATCAAGAATAAGATAGGACCCATTTATTACTTTTACAGGCTCTTTCGGTGACAAAAGCATTTTAAAGCCAAACAGTTCCTCTGGCAATTGCTCCGCATAGGTCCATTGCAAAAGCCTTTTTTCCTGCATGGCTACCCCTACTTGCTCCGGCACAAACGTCATGAATTCTTCCAACGTCTTGTCTAAACGACTACGCAGCAAGGCTTCAAATTCATGAAGAGATTGGGAAAAATACGAAATATCGTTAAATTCCAATAAACCAAGACCAATGCGCATAAAATAGCTTTTTTTCGCAACATCATAATAAGCCTTTACCCAGCGGGCGCCATCCCGGCGATAATAAGCAAAGAAAAAATACTTCTCATTGTCCAGCTTTTCTTCACGAATGTACTGACATCCGTGTCTCTCCTGCGGCAATTCAGCCAAGAACGCCCAGCTTTTAAATTGTTCCAACAACTCTTCCATAAACCAAGCCTCCCAATGCAAGTACACTAAACACAAAAAACGGAATTCTTCAATGCACGAAGAATTCCGTCTGTTTTCTGGCAGGGGCAGAAGGACTTGAACCCTCAACCAACGGTTTTGGAGACCGCTACTCTACCAATTGAGCTATACCCCTATATGAATGCGCCATAGGCATTTCCCCGGGCACGTTTTGTATTATAACATAGGCCGCCCGCCTTGTCCAAGGTAAAATTATAAAACTTTGAAACACTCCAAACTAGCCTCACACTCTCCTAACAAGTTCTTTCCCCGAATACCCTTGCTCTTTTTGAGTATACATCACTAAGCGACAAAAAGTAAATTTGTTATATTTTTTATCATTTCCCATTGACAATGCGTTCATTGGTTGCGATAATGTATACATTCGACGAAAGATGTTGCAGCTGCTTTTACATCTTTGTTAACTAAAATTCTATGACTTTTAAAAGCGATGATCGGAATAAAGCAAAGTCTAATTTCTTGCAGAGAGCTGGTGTTTGGTGAAAACCAGCAGAAACGATTCTTGCGAAACTCATCCGGGAGCTCTGATACTGAATACGTATTTACGTTTAGGCTTCAGCGATCGTCCACGTTACGGGCATCAGCCATTTTATGGCTGAGTAATGAGCTATAAGTATAGGGTGGTACCGCGATCTTCTCGCCCCTATTGACACGGTTGTGTCAATAGGGGCTTATTTTATTTTGCGTACTTTTAAGGAGGATTTTTAGTATGAACAATCAAAAAACAGGTTCCCTTGGCGCAGCAGCGGCCATGGCCGCCGTCTGGTTTGCAACTCATTGCGGAGGCGGCTTCGCCACAGGCAATCAAGAAGTTAATTTCTTTGTAAAATATGGCTGGTATTCGGTCTTTCTTCCGGTCATCGCTATGCTTATTCTAGGCTGGGGTCACCGCAACGCTTTGATCTTAGCCAAAGATTATCAAACTTATGATTACAAAAGCTTTGGCGACGCCCTCTTTCATCCCTATGAAAAATACTTCTCTCTTGTTTTTGAAATCGGTTATATCCTGCTCTTTATCTGTGGTGTCAGCACCTCCATTGCCGGCTCCGGTTCCTTGCTGCAAAGCTCGCTGGGAATTCCTTATGGCGTTGGCATTGTCGCCATCGGTGCCATCATTTTGTTATTGACCATTTCCGGCACCGATCTAGTTATAAAAGCCTTGAGCTTTAAAACCTACTTTTTAATCGCAACACTGCTGACACTTTGTATCCTTGGTCTGCAAATGGGCGCACTTAACTTCGAACGCATCATCACAACACAAGAAACCTTCGGTCACAGTTTCGGCGACGCCATCTGGTTCACTATGATCTACATAGGCTTTCAGTCGTTCACCGTTTTGCCGATTATTTCGGTATCCCAACATATTAAAACCACTAGAGACTGTAACTGGTTCATGCTTTTCGGAACGCTTTTGAACGGCTTGTTCCTTGTCGCTGTCTGCATTATGCTGCTAGGCTTCAGCCCGGAAGTACTGAATCAAACATTGCCCGTATACTTCGTCTGCACACAGTTAAACCTTCCTTGGCTTAAGATCCTTTACACCACCATTCTCTTCGTTGCTCTCCTGGGAACAGCTATCTCCTTGATTTTCTCGGCCGTAGCCCGCTTTGAACCGGAATTGAACCGCCGCAACATTTTTCAAACGGTACGTTTGCGCCGCATTGCCATCTCAGTTGTTTCCATTATTCTCTGCACAAGCATCTCTGTCTTCGGATTGACGAACATCGTAGTCAAAGGCTACGGCTCTGTGGGCTACATCGGCCTGCTCTTCGTCCTACTCCCGGAAATCGTAGTGGGCACCATTAAAATCCGCAATAACGAGCGTCGCCGCAAAGAACAAGAGCAGCAGCGCCTCGGTGCCTAAAAAAATCCTTTTCCAAAAGAGGGCGGCTACTTGTCTCAACTACAAGAATGCCGCCAACCCCCTAACTAACTCTTTACTACAAAAAGAAAAGCTCAGTCGTTTAGACTGAGCTTTTAATTATACATCTGGAGCGGAAGACGAGATTCGAACTCGCGACCCTCGCCTTGGCAAGGCGATGCTCTACCACTGAGCCACTTCCGCAGATATTGATGCCGGAGCACCTCTTACGAATATGAATTATATCAACTTTCCCCTCTTCTGGCAAGAGGAGTTTTGTATTTTATGCAGTAATTTTATCTTTTTATACTTTGAGATGTCGGCTGCCGCGTTTCGTCATGGGCTTGCCGTCTTTGCAAAGAGGGCATTCTGCCGCCGCATAAGTCGGCACAGTCAAGTTAAGCAAGGATTCTACCCGCAAACCGCCGAAATCCGCTTTACCGCCGCTGCGGTTTACCAGCAGGCCAACACCTACAATATCGCCGCCTTGGGCGCGCACTACATCAACGACTTCTTTTACAGAGCCCCCGGTAGTCACAATATCTTCTACAATCAGCACCTTTTCACCAGGACGAATAAAAAAGCCACGTCGCAAGGCCATCGCGCCATTCTCCCGTTCCGTGAAAATAGCCCTTGTATCCAATGCCTTACCGACTTCATGGGCCAGCAAAATACCACCGGTCATCGGACCAATAACTACTTCTACTCCAGCGTCAGCAAACCGATCCGCCAATGCCTTGCACAGGCGCTCTGTCTGTTTCGGCCACTGCAACAAATTGAATTTTTCCACATACAACGGGCTATGCAAACCGGAAGTCAGCAGAAAATGCCCTTCCAAAATAGCTTCCGTCTCTTGCAGCAATTGTTTTACTTCCTCTTCACGCATGCTCATTCTCCTCCCATTTCCCTAGCTAGGCGCCGCAGTGCCGCCAGCGGGTCTTCCGCCTTCGTTACAGGACGTCCGATCACTAGATGACTGGCGCCTGCAGACAAGGCACTGGCAGGCGTCGCCACCCGCTGCTGATCGTCTACAGAGACGCCTGCAGGCCGAATGCCTGGTGTCACAATAGCAAAGTCCTTGCCGCAGGCTTGGCGAATAGCGGCAGCTTCCTGCGGGGAAGCGACCACTCCTTGCAAGCCTGCTTCTTGCGTCAGCTGCGCCAAACGCAACACCGCCTCATTTACGGGCTCTACCTGGCCCAGACGCGCCCACTCGTCGCCGCCAATACTGGTCAAAACGGTGACTGCCAGCACAACAGGAACAGGCTTCCCACAACGCGTCGCTTCCTCCGCTACCACTTCACCGGCACGGCGCATCATCTCCAGACCTCCTGATGCATGCACATTCAGCATATCAGCACCCAAACGAGTCAAGGCACCCAGCCCTTTTGCCGCCGTATTAGGAATGTCATGCAGCTTGAGATCCAAGAAAACCTTCTTGCCTGTTGCTTTTAGATGCCGCACTATATCGCCGCCGCTGCTATAAAAAAGCTCCATGCCTACTTTATAATAGGTAGCTTCTTCTCCTAAAGCACCGACCAGCGCCAGCGCTTCTTCCTGCGTGGAATAGTCTAGCGCAATAATCCGTTTCTCTTTTCCGCTCATCCTTTTTACACTCCATTGCTCGCAGCCTTACAACCGGACTTGACCGATCATCTGCCGCACATTTTCGAGTCCCCGCTGCCGCACATAGGCTTCCAAACCCTCGACAACATCCAGCGACGCCGTAGGATTGACAAATTGGGCCGTCCCAACCGCCACTGCCGTCGCTCCAGCTAACAGAAATTCCACCGCATCGTCCGAAGTCATGATGCCGCCCATGCCGATAATTGGCACCTTTACTTTGTTAGCTACCTGGTAGACCATACGCACCGCCACAGGTTTCACCGCCGGGCCCGAAAGGCCGCCAACGCCATTACCCAGTTTAGACTTCCAGGTGTGAATATCAATAGCCATGCCTGTTAACGTATTGATTAGGGAAATGGCGTCAGCCCCTGACGCTTCTACGGCCTGCGCCATTTGCGCAATGTCCGTCACATTAGGAGACAACTTCACGATGACCGGTTTTTTCGTGCGCGCCTTCACTGCTTCTACAACACCGGAAGCCATGGCGCAATCCGTACCAAAAGCCAAGCCTCCTTGCTTGACATTCGGACAGGAAATATTAACCTCTAGCGCCGCCACGCCGTCTACGTCTAATTTTTCCGCCAACAACGCGTATTCTTCTTCGGTACGCCCGGAAATGTTGACAATAATATTCGTATCGATTTTTTTTAATTTTTCCAGCGTTTGCGTCAAAAATACATCCACCCCTGGATTCTCAAGGCCAATGGAATTGAGCATACCGGCAGGAGTTTCTACAATACGCTGTCCGCTATTACCAGGCCAAGGCGTCAGCGTAGTGCCCTTGACCACTATGGCTCCCAGTTTGGACACATCAAAGAACTCGCCGTATTCCAGCCCAAAGCCAAAGGTTCCCGAAGCCGTCATAACCGGGTTTTTCAGTGTAAGACCGGCCAGTTTGACCGACATGGAAGGATTAGGCATCGTAAAAAACCTCCTCCGCCTGGAAGACAGGCCCGTCGGTACATACCTTGCGCCGTTTGCCTTCTTTATCCGCACAGGTGCAAGACAGGCAGGCGCCTACGCCGCAGGCCATATGCTTCTCCAAGGAAACCTGACAAGGCAGTTGCTCTTGAACCGCCCAGGCGGCCACCGCCTGCATCATAGGCTCCGGACCGCACGTAAATACGCCATCAACGCCTTGTGCCAACGCCTCTGGCAAACCTGCAACAACTGTACCTTGCAAGCCGCAGGAACCGTCATCAGTGGTGGCGATAAGATGAGAACATACGCCGCGAAACAAATCCAACCAGAATAAATCTTCTTGACAGCGCCCGCCCAATACAATTTTAACCGGCAGCGGACAAAGGCGCTGCGCCAAAAAGAGCAGCGGCGCCAGACCAACTCCGCCGCCAACCAAAAGAGGCTGCTTGCCTTCAAATTTAAAGCCGTTCCCCAACGGCCCCATTAGGTCCAACATGTCTCCTGCCGCCAAAGCAGACAGCAGTTTCGTGCCTTCTCCCACAACGCGGTAAATCAAAACCAATGTTCCATCCTCTGAAGCCCCGGCAATGCTGATCGGACGACGCAAAAGAGGCGCCGCCGTTGCGGCGACTCGTACATGTACAAACTGCCCCGGCTGCGCCTGTCTTGCAATTTGAGGCGCTTTTAGCGCCAGGCGATATACGCCGGGCGCTAAAAGTTCCTGCTGCAGCACGGTGGCTTCTTCCACCAGCTTAGGCAAGAGCGTCTCCTCCTCCCACATAATCCTGCAGTGCCAATACATACACCAAACGGCGATCACGCATAAACCGCATGACTTCCAACACTTCCCTCACCGTATCCATAGACGTCAGACAAGGAATGCCGTGTTCTACCGTTGCACGCCGAATGCGATACCCATCGCGCTCCATTTCTCGTCCTTGGGTCAGCGTATTGACGACCAAGTGAATCCCACCGGTTTTTACCAGACGAATAATATCATCTTTGCGCTGGTGCACCTTTTGTACCAATTCCACGTCCAGCCCCAGCGAGCGCAGATGCTTCGCCGTCCCTTCCGTAGCCAGCAGCTTATACCCCAAAGCCGCAAATTTCAAAGCCATTTGCCCAGCTTCTTCTTTGTCTTTGTCGGCTACCGTAAAGAGCACCGATCCATGAGCAGGAATGTTCATTCCTGCCGCCACCAACGCTTTGTAGAGCGCTCTGGCATAATGATAGTCAATCCCCATCACTTCGCCGGTTGATTTCATTTCAGGTCCCAAGGAGATGTCTACCTGCTGCATCTTGCCAAATGAGAACACCGGCGCCTTGACAGCGATATATGGCTTAAAGGGAATCAGCCCCGGAGTATAACCCATCTCCTTTAGGGTATGCCCTAAAGCGCAGCGCGTAGCCACATTAACCATAGGCACTGACGTCACCTTGCTGAGGAAAGGCACTGTACGGCTGGAACGAGGATTGACCTCGATCACGTATACTTCGCCTTCAAATACAACATACTGGATATTCAGAAGACCTTTGATCTTCAGGCTCCTAGCCATACGCTGCGTATAGTCCACAATAGTGTCCATCGTACGCTGTTCCAGCGTCTGCGGCGGATAAACGGCGATACTGTCGCCAGAATGCACGCCAGCGCGTTCCACATGCTCCATGATGCCGGGAATCACTACATCCACGCCGTCGGAAATGGCGTCTACTTCCACTTCCTTGCCCTGCATGTAGCGGTCCACCAGAACCGGATGCTCTGGCGAAGCTTTCACTGCCCGCCCCATATAATCACGCAGCTCCGCTTCGTTATAGACAATTTCCATAGCCCGGCCGCCCAGTACATACGACGGACGTACCACGACAGGATAACCCAAGGAGTTAGCAACAACAACTGCCTCTTCACCATTGGTGACGGTTTCACCCTTCGGCCGAGGAATGTTCAGCTCTTCCAATAAAGCATCAAAGCGTTCCCGATCTTCGGCGCGGTCAATGTCGTCTACGGAAGTTCCCAGTACCTTCACGCCAGCTTTGGCCAGCGGCTCGGCCAAATTGATAGCCGTCTGCCCGCCAAACTGAACAATAATACCTTCTGGATTTTCCTTATCGATGATATTGAGTACGTCTTCCGGCGTCAGCGGTTCAAAATACAGCCGATCCGACGTGTCAAAGTCTGTGCTTACCGTTTCCGGGTTGTTGTTGACAATCAGGCTTTCTATACCCATTTCCCGCAAGGCCCAAGAAGAATGCACGGAGCAGTAGTCAAACTCAACCCCTTGACCGATACGAATTGGCCCGGATCCCAGCACCATCACCTTGCGGCGATCACTCGGGACCACTTCGTCCTCTTGCGCGTACGCTGAATAGTAGTATGGCGTAGCCGCTTCAAACTCAGCGGCGCAGGTATCTACCATTTTATGCGTAGGCAGAATCCCCAGCGTTTTACGTTCTTCTCTAATAGCAAGTTCTTCTTTGCCGGTCAAACGACCAATGGTGCGATCCGTAAAGCCCCATTTTTTCGCTTGCAGCAGATTGGCTTCCGTTAGGCCGTCCGTGCGCAAACGCGCCTCCATAGACACAATGTTGCGCATCTTTTCCAAAAAGAAAATATCAATCTTGGTAATATCGTGAATTTCTTTCACCGTCACGCCTCGGCGCAAGGCCTCAGCAATCACAAATAACCGTTCATCATCAATGGCATGCAGCCTTTTACGCAATACAGCATCATCCAGCTTCGCCAAGTCCGGCAGTTCCAAGTGGTTTAGACCGATTTCCAAAGAACGGACGGCCTTCAAGAGAGCGCCTTCCAACGTCCGGTCAATGGACATGACTTCCCCAGTCGCCTTCATCTGTGTTCCTAGGGTGCGATCAGCCAAAACAAATTTATCAAAAGGCCAGCGTGGAAACTTGACTACCACATAGTCTAAGGAAGGCTCAAAGCAAGCTTTGGTTTTACCGGTAACAGCATTGGTGATTTCGTCCAGCGTATAGCCAATGGCTATTTTACTAGCCACCTTGGCGATAGGATAACCGGTTGCCTTGGAGGCCAGGGCGCTAGAGCGGCTAACGCGTGGATTTACTTCGATAACATAGTAGCGGCGGCTTTGGGGATCCAGGGCATACTGAGCGTTACAGCCGCCCTCAATGCCCAGCTCGCGGATAATATCCAAGGAAGCCGTACGAAGCATCTGGTATTCTGCGTCAGTCAGCGTCTGCGACGGCGCTACGACAATGCTGTCGCCGGTATGCACTCCTACAGGATCAATGTTTTCCATATTACAAACGGTAATGCAATTGTCATTGGCATCCCGCATGACTTCGTATTCGACTTCTTTCCAGCCAGCCACGCTGCGCTCAATGAGCACCTGACCGATCAGACTGTACTTAATACCTCTAACGACAACTTCATCCAACTCATCATCATTGTTTACAATACCGCCGCCGGTGCCGCCCAGCGTATACGCCGGACGCACGATCAACGGATAGCCGATTTTAGCAGCGAACTCCCGCGCCGCATCCAAATCTTCTACAATCGTGCTCTCAGGAATGGGTTGATTGAGAAACTGCATGGTTTCTTTGAACAGCTCCCGATCCTCTGCCTTTTTAATAGCTTTCAAGGATGTGCCCAGAAGTTCTACGTTGAATTTTTCCAGCACCCCAGATTCTGCCAATTTGACAGCCAGATTGAGTCCAACTTGTCCCCCAAGTGTAGGCAAAAGACCGTCTGGACGTTCTTTCTCAATGACTTCTGCTAAAAATTCGGCGGTCAGGGGTTCGATATATACGCGGTCCGCCACATTGGCATCCGTCATAATCGTCGCCGGATTGGAATTGACTAGAACTACTTCCAACCCTTCCTCTTTTAACGCCCGGCACGCCTGTGTACCGGCATAATCAAATTCGGCAGCTTGGCCGATAACAATGGGGCCCGAGCCAATGACCATGACCCTCTTGAGATATTCCTTTTTTGGCATGGTTACGCCCTCCCCATTAACTGCATAAATTCTTCAAACAAATAGGTGTTATCATCCGGTCCAGGCGCGGCTTCCGGATGGTATTGCACTGAAAACAGCGGCAGCGTATTGTGCCGAATCCCTTCGACCGTATCATCATTTACAGCCCGGTGGCTGATGGTAACGTCCAGACCGTTTAATGACTCTTCCTTGACAGAGTAGCCATGATTCTGCGAAGTAATATGCACTTTCCCTGTCAGTAGGTTTTTAACCGGTTGATTCGCACCGCGATGACCAAACTTCAGCTTATACGTATCCGCTCCCAACGCCAGCGCCAGGATCTGATGACCCAGGCAAATGCCAAAGAGCGGTTTTTTCTCCAATAACTGCCGGACCATCTGGATAATATCCTGTAAGTCCTTGGGGTCTCCAGGTCCGTTCGACAAAAAGACGCCGTCCGGGTTGCTTGCCAGCACTTCTGCAGCGCTCACCGTCGCTGGATATACCGTAATATCGCAGCCGCGCTGATGCAAGGAATTAAGAATGTTTTGCTTAATTCCAAAGTCCAGCACCGCTACCTTCGGACCGCCTGGATTGCTCATGTGGTATGTTTCCTTGGTGGTTACGTCCATGACCTGGCAACAACCAAGCTCGCTCGCCAATAAAGCGTCCACATCGGCCTGCGCCGCTTCTTCGGATACAATGATCCCCTTCATCGTACCATGGTTGCGGATTTTCTTCGTGATGGCCCGAGTATCTACTCCATATAGGCAAGGAATGTTGAAACGCTGCAAATAGGAACCGAAGCTGCCTTCCATTTCCCAGTTGCTCGGAGTCTGACACAATTCACCAATGATAAATCCCTTAACAAATGGCTGCCGCGACTGAGCAAAGGCTTCCGCTACGCCATAATTACCAATCAGAGGATAGGTCATCGTGACAATCTGACCGCAATAAGACGGATCCGTCAAAACCTCCTGATAGCCCGTCATGCCGGTATTAAAAACGACTTCCCCTATCGTTGCGCCTGCTGCCAGCAGTTCGCCATGAAATACAGTTCCGTCGTTTAAAATGAGTTTTCCTTTCATACAAGCACCTCTCCGTCTTGATACACCAAATTTCCGCCTACTAAGGTGGCCGTCACGCGGCCTTTTAAGGACTTCCCTTCAAACGGAGTATGTTTACCCCTGCTGTAGAATCGGCGGCTATCAACCGTCCATTCGGCCTCTGGATCAAAAATAACGATGTCCGCTTCACTGCCTACGCGCAACGTGCCGCAATCAAGGCCCAGGACCTTCGCTGGGCGCGAGGTCATAGCTGCAACGATCTCAGGGAGCTTCATGCTTCCTTCATGATACAACGTAGTCAACACAACACCCAGCGCCGTCTCAAAACCAGTAAAACCGCTGGGAGCATATTTGAATTCTCTATCTTTTTCTTCAAACGCATGTGGAGAATGGTCTGTCGCAATAGCGTCAATAATGCCCTCTTGCAGCGCCTGCCGCAATACGGTCACATGGTCCATAGAGCGCAGCGGCGGGTTAACCTTGGTGGCCGAATCAAAGCCCATAACCGCTTCATCGGTCAGCGCCAAATGATGCGGCGTCACTTCCGCCGTCACCTTGACGCCTTTGGCTTTAGCCTGGCGAATGATCTCCACCGCGCCTTTTGTGCTGACATGAGAGATATGCACATGGCCGCCGGTATATTCCGCCAGCAACACGTCTCTAGCTACCGCAATATCCTCTGCTACAGAAGGGCGCCCATGCATCCCCAGCATAGTGGATACTTTCCCTTCGTGCATATAACCGTCCTCCACCAAGGACTGCTCTTCTGCATGACTCATAATCGGCTTTTGATACATGACCGTATAATCGAGAGCATTTTGCATCACTTTGGCATTATGAACAAAATGTCCGTCATCAGACAACGCTACTGCACCATTGAGAAGCATGTCTCCAATTTCCGCCAGTTCCTTGCCATCCTGCCCTTTGCTGACAGCGCCTACAATCAGCATGTTGACAATCGCCACTTGCCGAGCCCGCTCTTTTAGCCCGTTGATTGCAATGCTGCTATCAACGGGCGGGCGAGTATTAGGCATACAAGCCACGCTGGTAAAACCGCCTGCGGCTGCAGCGCGGCTGCCGGTTTCGAAATCTTCTTTTGCTTCTTGGCCCGGTTCGCGCAAATGGGCATGAAGATCGACAAAACCAGGGGCTACTGTCTTCCCTTCAGCATCCAGAACCTGGGCGCCTGCCGGCGCTGCCAGATCTTTACCGATAGCCGCAATGCGGCTGTCTTCCACAATAATATCCATAACCCCGTCCAAGCCTTGGCTGGGGCAAATGACATGTCCGTTTTTAATGATTGTCTTCAACATGCTTCCCTCCCGTCAGTACCAAAAAGAGCAGAGCCATCCGTACAGCCAAACCATTTTTTACCTGTTCTTGAATGGCGGACTGCGTATCGTACGCCACCTCCGGCGAAATCTCGAGCCCTCGGTTCATCGGCCCTGGATGCAAAAGCACCGCGTCATCCTTAGCCAAAGACAAGCGCGCCCGATTGATGCCGAAAATGCGAGCGTATTCTCGCGGCGAAGGGAACAAGCCTTTTTTTTGTCGTTCCAGCTGTATGCGCAGTACATTGACTACATCCGCTCCATCCAGCGCGTCTTCGATACGCTCATGCACCACAGCACCCATCTCTTCAATACCAGGGGGAATTAAGGTTTTCGGACCAGCCACATGCACTGTTGCACCCATCTTTGTTAGGCCCCAAATATCAGATCTCGCTACGCGGCTATGCAAAATGTCGCCAATAATGGCTACTTTCAAACCTGCCAAACTGCCTTTACGTTCCTCAATGGTAAACATGTCCAGCAAGCCCTGACTAGGATGCTCATGCGCCCCATCTCCGGCATTGATAATCACCGGCTTGGCAATTTTCGATGCGTATACCGCTGCCCCTTCCGCCGCATGGCGCATAACAATGACGTCTACGCCCATAGCTTCCACGGTCAGCAAAGTATCCCGCAAGCTTTCTCCTTTAACAACGCTGCTGGAGCTGGTAGTAATGTTCACAACGTCGGCACCCAAATACTTTCCTGCTAATTCAAAAGAAGTGCGCGTACGCGTGCTTGGTTCAAAGAAAAGGTTAACTACCGACTTGCCTCGCAGCGTCGGCACCTTTTTAATATCCCGCCCCACAATTGCTTTCATTTCCTTCGCCGTATCCAAAACCCGACGAATTTCCTCCGTCGAGAAGGTACGCAAGCCAAGGATGTCTTTCCCTCGGAGTGAAACCTGACCTTTCATAAGCAGCATTCTCCTTCCCCATTCTGTCAACCGGGAAAACAAAAGCTCCTTGCCGACAACGGCAAGGAGCTTAACATGCGCAGAAAGAGCCAGGAACGGTCAACCGTTCCTCTAGTCCTTCCGTTAGTTCTCCTTGCCGACCTCGCTGGATCTTCTTAAAGGATGACGGAATGGATACACATTTACATTGAAGACAGTGTAACAAACATTCATCATCCTTGTCAAGGCGCTGCGCCGGAGCTTTCCGCTGCAACACCTTCTGTTTTTTTATGCGTATTGTACACAAAAAGCGTTGTTAAATAAATAATAGCATATTTATTCGTATTTTGCCACTTTTAGTGCATAAAATTTCATCGTTATTCTTACAGGATTCTCAAAAAAAATGAGGAATAACATTAAGAGCATTATTTATAGTGATTTTTAAACGTGTTCTGTTATTTGCATACTTCCGTGTCCAATACATATTCTTTTTTATTTCTTTTTGACACGAAAGGAGTTGCTCCTATGCGCCTTCTTCAAGTATTGCTTTTAACCCTTTTGCTTGTATCCCATTCGCTCGCCTATGCCTCACAAACTCCTTGCGCTTCCGGAACTTCTCTAGAACCTCCGACAAGCCAAGAACAAGAGCTAGCTGCCTTGGTCAATCAGGAACGAACCCAAGGCGGTCGGCAGCCGCTACGCTTGGATGCGCGGCTTTCTTGCTTAGCTCGCCAATACGCGCAGGACATGGCCACACGAAATTTTTTCTCGCATTATGACCCTGAAGGCAATTCTCCTTTTGACCGCCTTCACAAAAGAAACATCACCTATCGCGCAGCCGCAGAGAATTTATTTAAAGGCTGGCGCGACCCGGAAGAAGAGTCCATGAAAATAGCCCATTCTTTCTTAATGCAAAGCCCCGGACATCGCCGTAATATCTTAGACTCTGATTTTACCGTTATCGGCGTAGGGGTAGTGCGTACGCCTGAAGAATGGACCTATGTTGTAGAGCTTTTCTTACTTCCCTCTCTGGCCGATGCACGTAAAGGTGTGATACAATAGGCAGTGGCCTGTATTCCACATAACACGGCCTATCTTTTTATCATTATGGACATGAGGTTTTTCATTCATGCGCATCATTACAGGTTCAGCCAAAGGCAAGCGGCTCAAAGCGCTGCCAGGCTTAAAAACTCGCCCTACAACTGATCGAGTTAAAGAGTCCTTATTTTCCATCATCCAGGATTTTCTGTCCGGCGCGCACATTCTAGACTTATTTGCCGGAACCGGCAATCTAGGACTGGAAGCGCTCAGTCGCGGCGCCGCTCATGCTATTTTCGTAGATCAAGCACAAGAATGCAATCGCTTGATTCGCGAAAATGCTGTTTATACCAATTTATCAAATCGCTGCGATATCTGGCGCACACAAGCTCTAGCGGCTTTAGCACGCTGTCAAAGAGAACATCTTGCTTTCGATATTATTTTTTGCGATCCTCCCTATAATCAAGGGCACCCGATGCAAATTATTCATTTTATTGATGAAAATCCAACGTTATTGCCAAACGGAATTTTAATCCTCGAACATTCACAGCACGAAGCGCCCCCTAAAGATTTGAACCATTTGGAATTGCGCCGCCAAGAACAATATGGCGAAACAATGCTTAGCTTTTATAAAATGCCAACACACAAGGAGGATCTTTCGTGAAGATTGCAGTTTGTCCGGGCAGTTTCGATCCAGTTACTAACGGACATGTGGATATTTTCGAACGCGCCAGCAGTATGTACGACCGCTTGATTATCGCTGTTTTTCGCAATCCTGGCAAAAATCCTTTGTTCAATATGGAAGATCGGGTTCGTCTCCTAAAACAAGCTACTCAACATATTCCCAACGTTGAAGTCGACTCTTTCTCCGGCTTGCTCACCGATTTTGTTCTGCAAAAAGATAGTCGCATCATTGTGCGCGGGTTGCGCGCTCTCAGTGATTTCGAATATGAGTTTCAGCGCGCACTTCTCATCAAGTGTGTTCGTCCTGAAATCGAAACTGTTTTTATGATGACATCCAGTGAATATTCCTTTGTCAGTTCCAGCGGCATCAAGGAATTGGCTCAATTTGGCGGAGATATTTCCAAACTGGTCCCCCCCATGTTGTACGATGAAATTACGCAACGCTGCCGGGAGCTGGCTGCCCGGAAAACATTGTAAGGAGGCATCATTTTATGACGATTGAAGAAATCTTTGATGAGTTGGAAACATTGCTAATGGAATCATCCCATGTTCCTTTTACCAACAAACGCATTGTTGAAGAAGATGAACTGGTACGTCTTTTGGATTATCTGCGGGAAATTATCCCTCAAGAAGTAATGGAAGCGCGTAAAGTATTGGCCGAGCGAACTCAGATTGTAGAAAACGCGCAACGCGAGGCGCAACGGGTAGTCGAACAGGCGAAAGTCTACGGCGCTAAAATGACCGACGATAACATTATTGCCAAACAAGCGCAAGAACAAGCACAGCAAATCATGCAACAAGCGCAGGAACAAGCCCGTGATCTTAACCGCCAGTCTCAAGAGCAATCTCGTCAATTACAGCAGGATTCCACTACCTATGCGGACGAAGTGTTCCGTCACCTTTCGGGAAATTTGGAAAAAGCGCTGGAAGTAGTTCGTCAGGGTCACGCCGAACTGCACCGCAGCCTGCGCGAAAAGCAGGAATAAGTACATTTTTTACTAACAATTACCCGGGAGCCATCTCCCGGGTTTTCTTTGTTCGCAATTTCTATTCCTAAAAAGAACAGGAGTCATTGGCCTCCATGAAAAGACATGTTTTTCGTTGGCTTCCTTTTATTGCCGCATTGCTTGCGTTTCTCTTAGTTATGCCTGCAACAGGAATAACTCCAGCACCGCAACCGCCAGCAGTTCCCGTTCCAAACAGCACATCACCGTTTCGCATACTGCTGCTCCCCCTCGACAGCCGACCTCCTTGTACTGACTTTGTCGTCGAGCTGGCTCAGTTAGCCGGAATGCAAATCATCCTACCTCCCATGGAACTGCTTGATCATTATCGCCGTCCGGCAACGCCAGAGAAGCTCGCAGCCTGGGCAGACACCGTACTAAAAGAAGAAAAACCCGATGCTGTTATTCTTTCTACGGACATGCTGGTTCACGGCAGCCTTCTAGCCTCACGACAACGCATCGGTAAAGAAGCGCAAGAACTGCAACTGCTCCAGTGGCTGAAGCAATGGCACAAAGACTATCCCAAAATACCGTTATACGCCTTCAGCATCATTCCCAGACTGCTATTAGCTGATAACAGTCCTTACCAAATCTACCAATATCATTTAAAAAAATATTCCGTTTGGGCTGACGAAGTCAGCTGGTTTGATAATCCTGACGATGTGCAACCTCTTCTGACTATGGAAAAAAGACTGCCCGAAGAATTAAAAAGCGAATACGCCGCTCTCTACGAGCAGAATTTGACATTCAATCGTTCTCTCATTGA
Source organism: uncultured Anaeromusa sp. (assembly GCF_963676855.1). NCBI lineage: Bacteria > Bacillati > Bacillota > Negativicutes > Selenomonadales > Sporomusaceae > Anaeromusa > uncultured Anaeromusa sp. Next base: position 2,218,553 of record NZ_OY781460.1, on the reverse strand, counting down.
TTTAGCCGCTTCTGGAACCTTGCAGATGCTAATTCTGGGCCAAGATGACGGCTTCCCTTTTGGTCTTCCTAATCAGGAAAAGGAACAGTTAGCACAATACGCTGCACAAAAGAAAGCTCATAACGTCGAAATTACACGCGGCACTGACGAAGTGGCTCTCTCTTTCTTGGGACAAATTATTTCTCAGCAGCGTCCACAAGTCGCTACGGCAGAAATCCGCTACTCTCGTCCAGACGTACCAGGCATGCTCATGCCTTACATGCCCCATTCGATCGCTTCCAACGCTAAAGAAAAGCTGGCTCTTGGTGGCGTCATCCCTACTAGCGGCGGCAATACTGATTTTATTCTCTATATTCATGCCGGACGCAAAGGCGACTCTCCTTGGCAGCAATTGGCGCCGGCTCGAGAAATAGCATCTTTACTGCAAGAAGGCAAAGCAGTCGCCTTAGTTGATCTCAGCGAAGATTTTTCCTCATTAAATACAATCTACCCTTGGCTAGTGCTGTTGGATGTCCCGGTAAACAAGCTAACCGCTTATGCCGGTTGGAACACTACCAGCAACTCCCTGGGAACGATTGTAACGCACGCCCTAGCAGTGCTACAAGGACACGCCTCGACAGGGGAAAAAGCTTCTTTTTTGGGTGAGCGCTTCCTTGACGATTGGTATTATCAAAAAACCATCCAAAGCCGCCTAAACCGCTGGCTGCTCGCCAAACACCAAGATCCCTATTCCTTAAAGCAAAATTACGCCGAAGCCAACTTTCGCCTGCAACGTCATTTGCAAAGCAGCGTTATACATCTGAGGCGTTACGACTTTCCCGCCGCAGGCTATACATTGCCGCTGCGCAAGTATGACGCTACCGCCAAAACTCCCTGGGAACGAACCTTTGAAGCCTCTATTGATTTAAAAATCCAGTAAGGAAAACAAGAAAGAGTTATGGAAGACTTGCAAGCAAGCATTCCATAACTCTTTTTATTTACCAAACCCGTCGCGCCCCTAAATAACGTTCTTGATAGTAAGATTTGCTCAATGGCGTAATCGTCACTTCTCCCGCAGCCGAACTGGCATGGATAAAGCGGCCTCCACCTAAATAAATCCCCACATGAGACGCTCCAGGCTCATAGGTAGTGAAAAAAACCAAATCACCAGGCAAAAGATTATCTCCTGAAATCGCCCGGCCTACCTCAAATTGACCGTCACTCATGCGCGGCAAGGAAATACCGAACTGGCCATATATGTAGTAGATAAAACCAGAACAATCAAAGCCGCCTGGGCTGCTTCCTCCCCAGGTGTAAGGAGTACCCATATACTGCTGAGCCATTTGTACAATCTGCGCGCCTCTGCGTCCAAATCCGCGATTTACTTCAACTACTGCCTGCCGTTGCTGCAACGCGTAAAAAGTACCTGCTCCTATAACTCCGTCCGCTTCCAGCCCCCGGCTTAACTGAAACTGAACAACCGCCTGGCGGGTTTCCTCACCAAAAACGCCGTCCGCTTCCCCCACTTCATATCCCATGTCTTCCAGTCTTTCTTGAATCCATTGCACCTGCTCGCCCCGATCCCCTTGGCGCAAAGCGGCTGCTTCAGCAGCAGAAACAAATAAAAGAGAAAACAAAAGAAAAGTGAAGCATAACCATGTTTTTTTGTTACTACATTTCATCTATTTTACGTCAAACTCCTTTATGTAAAAATTTCACCTTATTAGGCTCATATTAATTTCAACATTCGTCCAAAGATCCCTCTCTCCAAAAGTCCTTTATCTCAGTCCTGAGTTTATATCTTCAGCTTCATCTTGTTTTGTCAAGTCCTGTTTTAAGAAAAAAATAAATTCCCTCTGCTACTAGGTATCTCCTCTTGCTAAGCGTGACTTTTTTAAAGCTTGCCGCAAATTAAAATAGCGCTTGCAAACACTATTGCAAGCAGTATCCATCTATTACCAAAGACCCATTACTTTTTATTCTAGTTAGTCTTATTAATTAGTGTATTGATAATAATTATCAATAATGTTATACTATAAAAAAATTGGGAGGTGTATAGCATGTGTGAAATTGGAGTTTCGAGTTTAAAAGAAGCCTTGGCTAGAGCCGAAGAACTCTTTCAAAAAAAAGGCCAATGCAAAATTAAAACCAAAGTACATGCAAACAAAGAAACTGGCGAATACTTTGTTTGTTATAATGTTTATTAAGACTTATGCTTATTAAAAACGTTTAAAGTTAGAAGAATGTTAGAAGATTTACCATAATTAAAATCAAAAAGAGCCTCGCCAACTGGCAAGACTCTTGATTGTATTGAATTTTAATGGTCGGGGCGACAGGATTCGAACCTGCGGCCTCTTAGTCCCGAACCAAGCGCGCTACCAAACTGCGCCACGCCCCGACATCACGTTATGTATTATATGTTACCCGAGCCTCTTTGTCAATAGCCTACAAGAAAGCACTACCGATGATTAAGCTACAGGTATTTTCAAACTAATGTCGAATTAAAATTTAACCACATAGTAAAGGAGGCGTTTATTTTGGAAAACGAAAAAACTAAGGCTCCCAGCTTTATCGCCAATCGCATTGATGTGAAAGCCGTCACCATTAATTGTGCCGCTATGTCTTTAAACACCCTAAAAGAGGAGGATGCATCAGGCGAACTCGAAGATACAAATATTATGCTATTAACTAATTTTGGCACCATTGAAGGTGAAATTGTTCTTGATAATAATAATTTTTTTAGCGACTGCAATGAATTGCGCAACACGCTTTTAGCCAATGCGCCGCAAAAAGAAGCTATTATTATCAATAACTCCAGCAGCATAATCTTGAAAAATGCCAAGATCACCCCCTACGCCAACCCTTCTTATAGTATCCAATTGCAGGACTTTAGCATTTTTTCCGATCAAATCATTGGCTTTACATACGGTAAAAAAGAAATAAAAGAATAAGATAGGGGTAGTTTATATGTCTGCATCTCCTGCTATTTTTCTTTGTGAACCATTCACCAAGTCTTGCGGAGAACTGCAGCCGGAACCCTGCGGGTTGATTATTTTCGGAGCTTCCGGCGATTTGACGCGTCGGAAGCTTCTTCCCGCCTTATGGCGCCTCTACCAGCGTCGGCGTCTTCCGGCTCGCTTTTACATCCTTGGTTGCGCCCGCAGCGTCTATACGCCGGAAGAATTTCGCCTGAGCTTACAAAAAGCTCTTCCTGCCGACTTATCTGCCAACGAGGCTGAGCTCACTGCATTCCTTAATCATATCGATTATCTGCCCGGCGACTATAGCACCCCCGCATTTTATGAAGAATTGAAAGAAAGATTAAAGCACCTTGATGAATATCATCAATTAAAAGAAAATCATCTCTTCTATCTGGCAACCCCTCCGAACCTAACGGAAGATATTGTTTCTGGTTTAGGCAGCTGCGGTCTTGCAGCACAAAACACCTCATCCTTTCCGATGCGTTGGTCACGTCTGATTGTAGAAAAGCCTTTTGGCACATCCTTGTCTACGGCGCTGGCTCTCAACCATGTTCTCTATCAACATTGGACAGAAGAACAAATTTACCGCATTGACCACTATCTAGGTAAAGAAACCGTACAAAACATTCTAGTAACTCGTTTTGCCAACCTATTTTTCGCGCCTCTCTGGAACCAGCAGTATATTGAACATGTTCAAATTACAGTTTCCGAAGATCTGGGCATAGAAAAAAGAGCCGGTTATTATGAACAAGCCGGCGCCTTACGGGACATGTTTCAAAATCATATGCTACAACTTTTGGCCATGGTCGCTATGGAACCGCCAGCCATATTTAACGCAGACCGCTATCGAGACGAAAAGGTTAAGGTCCTGCGCGCCATCCGTTCTTTGACAGAAGAAGACATTGCCTCCTCTGTCATCCGTGGTCAATATACAGCTTCTGCGAAAGCTCTCGGTTATAAAGAGGAAGCCGGCGTCGCCGCGGACTCTTCAACGGAAACGTTTGTCGCTCTCAAATTGTATGTTGATAATTGGCGTTGGGCTGGTGTCCCCTTTTATCTACGTTCCGGAAAACGTTTGGCCGCTCGCTGCACAGAAATAGCCATTACTTTTAAAGAAGTCCCACACAGCATTTTCTCTCCTCTTACACCTCAAGATTTGACGCAAAACACCTTGGTCTTCACTATCCAACCAGAAGAAGGCATTCATGTAAACCTCCAAGCCAAACGCCCCGGCCCCAAACTTTGCATGAGCCAGCTAAAACTGCATGTCCGCTATCAAGAACTTGATCATCAACAAGACAGCATGGATGCTTACGAACGCCTTCTACTCGACGCTATCTGTGGTGATCAAACCTTATTTGTACGTAATGATGATATTGAAGCAGCTTGGTCTGTTTTTCAGCCGGTTCTTGATTACTGGCAAGAACAACCGCAACACTCACCCCTACATGAGTATGCCTGCGGAAGTCAAGGACCTACGGCAGCTTCTTCCTTGTTTGCTTCCTCTCCTGCCAACTGGCGTAATATTCCAGGAGGATCTTTATGAAGTGGCACTGCATTCCAGACGCTTCGCTGTTATTTCAAGAAACAGTTGTACAATTGGAGACAACAATTCGTTACTCCTTGCAAAAAGAAAACCGCCCACTCACCCTCTTCTTATCTGGAGGTTCTACGCCGTTATCTCTTTATCAGCACTGGCTGACATCTTCGCAGCTTTCACAGAAAGAATGGCGGAAAATTCATTTTTTCTGGGGTGATGAGAGAATCGTACTACCGCAGGACTCACGCAGTAACGCCGGTTCAGCCACGCGCGTTTTCCTTGATCCCCTAGGAATTCCACTGCAGAACATTCATTACTACCCCGCCACAGGCTCCGCCGCCAGCCTCGCCGAACGCCACGAAACCTACCTTCGCTCGTTTTTCAACCATATCGCTACTAAAGGGCCAGATATTTTAATTCTTGGAATGGGAATCGACGGTCACACTGCGTCTCTATTTCCCTACAGTCGCTCTTTACACACGCAACGCTGGTGTGTCGATGCACCATCACCCATTGACGCCACAAGGCGCCTGACGTTGACCTTACCTTTTTTAAACCGCAGCAAACACATCTTCCTCTTAGCCGCAGGTTCCACCAAGCATACGCTGCTGAAAAACTGGCCCAACCGCCCGTTGCCGCCTGCTGCCATTCCAGCGTACGCTCTGCGGCAGCAGAATTTGCATATTTTCTGCGATTTGCCACCGGAAAAGTGATGGATTTTAAACAAGAGTAAATGGAGTAGAGGGAGGGTACGATTGAGGGTTACAAATGAAAATGAAAAGCAAACAGACACGCCCGGAACGTATCAATACGCTCCGGGCTTGTTTGGTTCAAGTGACTGGTTCTTCTTTTTTCGTAGAAGCAATCAGCGTTTCCGCCAACTTGTTAGGAACCTCTTCATAATGCGAAAATTCTATATCGAAGGAGCCGCGACCTTGGGTCATCGAACGCAAATCAATGGCATATCGGAAGAGCTCCGCCTGGGGCGCCTGCGCCTTAACCAGGCTTTTTCCCTGCCCGATTGGCTCCATGCCAAGCACGCGCCCGCGTTTGCTGTTCAAATCCCCTATCACATCGCCCATGCAGCTTTCCGGCACCTTTACTTCTACATTGCAAATAGGCTCCAATAAAACTGGCTTGGCCTGCAATACGCCTTTTTTCAAAGCCATGCCACTCGCCACCTTGAAAGCCATTTCTGAGGAATCTACCGTATGATAGGAACCATCATACAAAGTGACTTTCACATCTACAAGAGGAAAGCCTGCCAATACGCCACCCATCATGGCATCGCGCACGCCTTTTTCTACTGCCGGAATGTACTGTCTAGGTACAGAGCCACCGAAAATCGAATCAACAAATTCAAAATTATGGCCCGGCGGCAGCGGATCTAATTGCAGCCATACATGACCGTACTGCCCATGACCGCCACTTTGCTTTTTATGCTTTCCCTCCACTTTCACGGTGCTGCGGATGGTTTCCCGGTAAGGAACCTTCGGCGTTTTCACCACAACTTCCACGCCAAACTTGCGTTTCATGCGCTCGGCCATGATATCTAAATGCAGCTCGCCGATACCGCTAAGAAGCAATTGACCGCTGTCTCCAGTTTTAGAAGTGCGCAAAGTGGGATCCTCATCGCGCATCCTAGCCAATGCCCCACCCAGCTTATCTTCATCCCCTTTGTTTTTTGCAGCAATCGCCACTGTGTACATAGCTTTGGGATATTCGATCGGCTCGAATAAAATAGGCTGTTCTTTGCTGCATAGGCTGTCTCCTGTAGCCGTTTCCTGCATCTTAGCTACCACCACGATATCGCCGGCATACGCTGTAGTCAGCTGCTCTTGCTGTTTACCGCGCATGGTAAAAATATTGCCAATACGTTCACTTTTTTCCTTACTTGCATTATACAAGGTGCTGTCCGGCTTCAACGCTCCGGAAAAAACACGCAGGAAACTTAAACGACCCACAAACGGATCGGCCGTCGTTTTAAAAACCAATGCCGAAAAGGAATCATCCGCCACACGTTCCACTGGCTCCTCATTACGTGGATCTGTTCCTAGAACGCTGCGTTGCGCTCCGGTGGGAACAAACGTACTGATACCGTCTAAAAGCTGCTGTACTCCGATATTTCGTTGCGCGGAACCGCAAAAGACAGGAAATAATTCCGCTTTACCAATGCCACGTTGCAACGCGCTATACAATTCTTCATCGGTCAACTCGGTACCTTCTATATATTTATTTAGTAAAGCATCATCGGTCTCGGCAATCGTTTCCAACGCACCTTGCCGCACATCGTCAAGAGTGCCTGCTAGCTCTGCGGGAACCGGCCTTTCTGTCAATTTGCCTTCTGCAAGCAAATAAGCCTTGCCGCTCAACACATCGATGATGCCCGAAAATTCATCTTCAGCGCCTATAGGCCAAAATAGAGGTACGGCCCGTTGGCTAAGTTTTTCTTTAATCTCCGCAAAAGTCCCTGCAAAATCGGCATTCTCGCGGTCCATTTTATTGACAAATAGCAATCTCGGCAAACCTTCGCTGCCGGCAAAGCGCCAAACCTTTTCTGTGTCTACTTCCACGCCGGATGCCGCGCAGAGAACCACTACCGCTGCATCCACCGCGCGGAGAGAGCCTTTCACATCGGCAACAAAATCTGCATAACCAGGAGTATCCAGAAAGGTAATTTTCCCGCCCTGCCATTCGCAAGGCGCCAAGGCAGTGCTGATCGTAACTTTGCGCTTGATTTCCTCAGGCTCGTAATCAGTGGTAGCATTCCCCTCATCTACGCGGCCCAAGCGAGTTACTGCACCAGCAGTAAATAAAATTGCTTCCGCCAGAGACGTCTTGCCTGCGCCGCCATGTGAGATGAGGCCAACACTCCTTAGCTTGTCACTTTGATACTCTTTCACACAAATACCCCCTTGTTTTTTGCTTTATCGTAAAAACAGTACTAAACAAAGGCTTTCATGGTACGAGCAATTACCTTACATTTTAGTTATTATAAGCACAGGTGGAATGTTTTTTAAATTCTCTGTCAAATGCAACTATTCCTGCTGTGCTTTTCTGATTTTATGGAAAATTAAAAGCCCTGCCTGCAAAAAAACTTCTGCAAACAGGGCTTTTAGCCATTAACTAGCTACAGTTATTTTCCAGCTACTTCCGCTTCAAAACGAGCCATAACAAAGCACAAATCAGAAATCCGGTTCAATACAATACCAAGCGTTTCCGATACAGTTTCGCTTCGCCGTAAACGCACAAACTGACGTTCCGCTCGTCGCGTAACGGTTCGCGCCAAATCTAGGGCTGCAGCTGCTACGGTATCGCCAGGAATAATAAAAGAACTCAACGGAGGCAGTTGCGCTTGAAACCGATCAATAGCCGCTTCCAATTTGCTGATCTCTTCCGGTTTTACGTATACAGCGCCATCAACGCTGGCCATTTCGGCCATCACCAACATTAACAACTTCTGTACCGACAGCGTAGTTTCCTTTACTTCCGCCGATATTGCCTGAGCCCGTGCCAATCCTAACGCCGAACTGATTTCATCAACCGAGCCATAGGCCTCCACGCGCAAGCAATCCTTATCCACCCGCTCGCCGCTCAAAAGAGCTGTCGTACCTTTGTCACCAGTTTTCGTATATACGCTCATCTTACTTATGCCCCCTCTTTTTTATACTCTGGAAAAAAACGCGCAATCTCTACACTAGCACTAGCGGGACTATCTGAAGCATGCACCACATTTTCCGTTACATTTAACGCATAATCGCCGCGAATCGTCCCAGCTCCCGCCTGCAAGGGATCAGTAGAGCCCACAAGGCGCCGCACTTGCTCTACAGCCCGCGGCCCCGTCAAAACAATAGCCACTACCGGGCCTGACAGGATATACGCGGCAAGCTCTGGAAAGAACGCTTTTTCCACATGTTCCTGATAGTGCTCCCGTACTAAAGCCTCGTTAAAGTTCAGCATACGCAGGGCTGATACTTGCAATCCCTTCTGCTCAAAGCGGCCCAAAATAGCACCGCAAAGTCCGCGCCGCACCGCATCGGGTTTCAAAAGCACTAGTGTCTTTTCCATGCGCATTTCACTCCTTGTTATTCATATACTTCGCCGCTAATTCTACATACGATTGAGCCGACGCCTGCAACGCTGCAATATCTTCTTCGGTAAGAGAACGAACCACCTTGGCCGGCGACCCCATTACCAACGAACCAGCGGGGATCACTTTTCGCTCCGGCACCAAGGAACCGGCGGCCACTATACAATTATCGCCAATCTCGCAATAACTCAATAAAATAGCGCCCATACCGATAAGACAATTATTCCCCACTTTGCAGCCATGCACAATCGCATTATGACCTACGGTAACATCTCGTCCAATAATGGCCGGATAATCATGCATAACATGCACGGTACTGTTATCTTGGATGTTGGTGTTAGCGCCAATAAAAATAGGATGTACATCGCCTCGCAACACGGCATTATGCCAAATATTAACATTATCTTCCAAGGTTACATCACCGATTACACGCGCGCCATTCGCCACAAACACCTTCTGCCCCAATTGCGGAGTCTTGCCTGCAAAGGCTTCCAGCTTATCGTTATTACTCATTGTTGTAACAGCTCCTCGTATTCTTTCTGATCCAGCTTGCGCAGTGCGGCGCAAAGCAATTGCACCGCTGATTCATAATCTTTGCGATGAATAATGCCATGATGGCTATGAATATACCGCGTCGGTACGCTCAATACCAAGCTAGGCACGCCGTCGCCATAGAGATGCACCTTGCCGGCATCGGTGCCGCCTCCTTCGGAAAAGCCCAGCTGAAAGGGAATCTTCTCCTTTTCCGCCATCTCAATTATCCAGTTACGCAACGGAGTATGGGGAATCATGGAGGCGTCATAAAAAGTAACCGCCACGCCCTGCCCCAACTTAGCCGATGCTTGTTCCGGAGTTACCCCCGGCGTATCACCAGCCACGCAGGTATCAATGATAAACGCAAGATCCGGTTTTATCGCCGCGGCGCTCGTCTGGGCGCCACGCAAACCCACTTCTTCCTGGACCGTGCCAGCGCCATAAACTTCATTTGGATGCTTCTCTTTGCTCAGTTGCAAAAGCACTTCCGCCATAATAGCGCAGCCCACCCGATTATCCCAAGCCTTGCCTATTAAAAAATCAGGATTAGCCATAACGGCAAATTCTCCCTGCGGTACGACGGGGTCCCCTGGTCGAATGCCAAAGATCTCTTTGGCTTCTTTTTCATCGGCAGCACCCACGTCAATGTACATATCTTTGCGATCTACAAGCTTTTTTCGTTCTTCCGGGCTTAAAATGTGCGGCGGCTTACTGCCGACCACGCCAGGAATGCGAGATCCTTTAGAAGTCAGCACCATAACTCGCTGGCCTAACATGACATGATCCCACCAACCTCCCAGATTGGTAAATTTCAAAAAACCTTCCTTCGTAATATGCTTCACTAAAAAACCAATTTCATCCATATGCGCCGCTAGCATAATCTTGGGGCCGCCTTGGCCGCCGTGAGCGCGAAAAAGCACGCTCCCTGTTTTATCATAGGAAATCTCGCTGCATCCAGCCAGTTTTTCCTTCAACAACTCCTTTACTTCGCTTTCAAAACCGGATACGCCATCCGCCTCCGATAACTGTTTCAACCACTGCACTTGCTCATCCATGACTGGTTCCTCCTTACAATTGCTCTGCGTATACATAGTATTTGAACATACTCTCTCAAAATTCCTGCTATAGCACCGCTTCCAGCAGGAAAATTCCTTTTAGTAACCGAAATGGACAGTATTTGAATTGTTATGAATACTTACTTTAGGTAATAATAGGAGATGTTCAAGTTTGAATACATATCGCATCCAACTCATTTGTTGCCTTTTTCTCTATAGTGTAGCACTTTGTTTTTCTTATGTTTACTGTAGTTATGACATTCAACGTTATCAAAGTGCATTAGCCGCTCCTATCACGCAACCGCCGCCAACGCCGCTTGAAGAAGAATACTGGCTATCGGAGCAACAACGTTTACAAGCGCAGGTTTACAGGCTGCGCAGCGAATATGAACGAGTAAAAAGCACCGTAGATGTCAATCGAGACTTCATCGAGTGGTCATTGAAAAAAGCAGAACAAAGGGACTTAGAACATCTTCTTTCTTCCAATCCCAAGCATACGCCGCCGCTGCAGGAACTACAGCAGCGGATCGCCGACGCCCAACGGAAACGATTGGAAGTATTGACGCAAACCGCACTCTGGGGTGGTTTGCTACTTCTCCTGGCCATGATATGTATTTTTGAGCACTACCGCAAGAAACAACTCTCCTGAAAGCATATTAAACCCCTATGCTAATGCATAGGGGTTTAATATGCTTTCAGCTTCTATTGCCTCTTTAGCACCCCTCGATATTTTACCAAATACAGCCTCTTGACAGCCAATCCTATACGAGTTATCATTATATCGTAATAATTATATTTAACGATGTTATGTGTAAGGAGAATGGTGCCAATGAACACAGATACAAAAACCTATACTGACTTGGCTGAACTGCTAAAAGCCCTGGCCCACCCCTTGCGCCTATGCATAGTCCGCGGCCTGCTTCAAAAAGGCGGCTGCAACGTCTCGCATATGCAAGAATGTTTAGGCGCGCCGCAATCTACGATCTCTCAGCATCTCCAGAAATTGCGCGCCGCCGGTATTATCACAGGCACTCGTAAAGGCCTGGAAATTCAATACCAAGTCAGCGATCCGCGGGTAGCGCAGCTCATCAGCGTTTTATTCTCAGATTCCAAATAACACCGAACAGCAAGCGTGATGCTTACTACGACAATAAATAAGGAGGCTTGTTTTTATGGGTAAAAAAGTTCTAATTGTTGGCGGCGTAGCCGGTGGCGCGTCCGCTGCCGCTCGTTTGCGCCGGTTAGACGAACAAGCGGAAATTATCCTTTTCGAAAGGGATGAACATATTTCCTTCGCGAATTGCGGCCTGCCCTACTATATTGGCGAAACCATCCAAGAACGCGGCAATCTCTTGGTGCAAACGCCAGCGGCCATGCAAGCTCGCTTTGCCATTGACGTTCGCGTTTATAGCGAAGTTACCGCCATTGACCCGGCCCAAAAGACGGTTACCGTTTCCAGCCGCGACAAAGGCGTCTATGAAGAAAGCTATGACGCCCTCGTTCTTTCTCCCGGCGCCAAACCAATACGCCCTAATCTTCCCGGCATCGACAGTCCTCGTATTTTCTCCTTACGCAACATTCCGGATACGGATCGAATCAAAGAATTTGTTGACCGCGAAGACAGCCGCCGCGCTATCGTAATCGGCGGCGGATTCATCGGTATCGAGATGGCGGAAAACTTACGCGAACGAGGCCTGGAAGTCACCCTGGCTGAAGCAGCTCCGCACATTCTAGCTCCCTTCGACAGCGAGATGTCTATGCTGGCTGAAAAAGAACTGCAGGAAAATGGCGTTCACCTGTATTTGAATGACGGCGTTGCCTCCTTTGAAACCACAGATGCAGGCATTACCGTATCCCTGCAAAGCGGCGCACGTTTGGAAGCCGAATTGGTTATCTTGGCTATTGGCGTCACCCCGGATACAACCTTTTTAAAAGACAGCGGCATTCAACTAGGCTCACGCGGACACATCATGGTCGATACGCAGCTGCGCACCAATCAACCTGACATTTACGCCGTCGGCGACGCCATCGAAGTCATTGATTTTGTCAACGGCAAACCTACAGCCATTCCTTTGGCCGGCCCGGCCAACAAGCAAGGCCGCATCGCAGCGGATAATATCGCCGGCATCTCCAGCCATTTTTCCGGCAGCCAAGGAACTTCCATCTTAAAAGTATTCAACCTCACTGCCGCCGCCACTGGCAATAACGAGCGCACTCTGCAGCGGCTGGGACAAAGCTATCACACCGTGTATCTACACCCCAATTCGCACGCCTCCTACTATCCAGGCGCTCTGCCGCTGACGATGAAGCTGCTTTTTGACGACTCCGGTCGCATCTTGGGCGCCCAAGCCGTAGGTATAGACGGCGTAGATAAACGCATCGACGTTATCGCCACAGTGCTGCGCCTCAAAGGTACGGTAGCCGACTTGACCGAGCTCGAGTTAGCTTATGCTCCGCCGTATTCTTCCGCCAAAGACCCAGTCAATATGATTGGCTTTGCCGCAGAAAACATTCTCGCCGGTCTAACTGATGTCTTCACGTATGAGCAGCTTCCCTCCTTTGATCGCAGCCAATCCATCCTGCTCGACGTGCGCACCGAAGCGGAATTTGCCAATGGCCATCTTCCCGGCGCCTTGAATATTCCTGTTGACGACCTGCGTCAGCGTCTGGGAGAATTAAACAAGGACAAGCTGATCCTGGCTTATTGTCAAGTAGGCCTGCGCGGTTATATCGCTTCGCGCATTCTAGCCCAGCACGGCTTCCGCGTGAAAAACATGACAGGCGGTTACAAAACGGCCGCCGTACAGCTTCCTAATAAACCTGCAGCCCCTTGCGGCGTCGAAATTGATACGGAAACGCAAACCGTCCGCGAAGTAAAAGCGGAGCAAAAAAAAAACCATCGCTCCCTTAATGCCTGCGGACTCTCCTGCCCCGGCCCGCTGATGCAGGTCAAAACAACCTTGGACAACATGGACGAAGAAGAAATTTTAGAAATCACGGCTTCCGACCCTGGCTTTTCTGAAGATATCCGCGCCTGGTGCCACCGTACCGGCAACCAGCTCTTGGAATTAAAGAAAGAAAAAGGTATTATCACGGCAACCGTTCAAAAAGGCGGCGTGACCGCCTCCCTAGCTGCACCGACAGCAGCTGCCAAGGATAACAAAACCATCGTTGTTTTTAGCGGCGACCTGGATAAAGCCCTGGCCTCTTTCGTCATCGCCAACGGCGCGGCCGCCATGGGCAAAAAAGTGACTATGTTCTTCACCTTCTGGGGACTTAACATTTTGCGCAAACCGGAAGACGTCCCTGTCGTCAAAGGCTTCATTGACCGCATGTTCGGCTGGATGATGCCTCGCGGCAGTACCAATTTAAAACTGTCCAACATGCACATGCTGGGCATGGGCACGCAGCTTATGCGCAAAGTAATGAAAGATAAAAACATTGCCTCGTTGGAAGACTTAATGCTGGCCGCCCAAAAAGCCGGTATTGAAATCGTAGCCTGCCAAATGTCTATGGATGTAATGGGCATCCAAAAAGAAGAATTGCTTGACGGCGTAAAAATCGGCGGGGTAGGCTACTATCTCAATGAAGCCGAAGATGCAAACGTCAATCTCTTTATCTAATTTTCAGCACTATCGATTAATGAAACAGGAGTTGTTGCACCTATGGAACGCTATATACCTCAAGGAGTTTGTCCGAAAGAAATACAATTCAACATCGAAAACGGAACTGTAAAAGACGTCAATTTCATCGGCGGCTGCCCTGGAAATTTAAAAGCCATCAGTACTTTGATTGACGGTATGCCTGTGGAGGACGTCATTTCTAAATTCAAAGGAAATATTTGTCGCAACCAGACTTCCTGCGCTGACCAATTGGCTAAAGCGCTTGAAGAACATGTAAACCAAAATATTTAAACAAAAGCAGGCTTCAACCGTCACGCGGTTGAAGCCTGCTTTGTTCATATACCAAAATGTATAAAGCGATCGCGAAAAACGAGAAAGAGACCAAAGACCGCACAGCGGTTTTTTATGTTTTAGCGGTATTCCGCTTTTACAAATTTCTCCAAAGCCACCAACGCTCGTTCTACTTTCTCCGTATCAATGCAATAAGCCATCCGGAAGAAACCAGGGCAGCCAAAGCTATCTCCAGGAACCAAAATCAAATCGTATTGCAGCGCTTTTTTGCAGAAAGCCGCCGCATCCTCTTCCAAAGCTTTCGGGAAAATATAGAAGGTGCCGCCCGGGCGGACGACTGTGAAGCCCAATTCTACCAGCTTATCATAAATCAAATTCATGTTCTTTTCATAAACAGCCATATCCGACGTCATGTCGATCACTTCGGCTACAGCCATTTGAATCAAAGAAGCCGGGCAATTATGTCCTGTTCCTCTAGATACTTGGCCACAAAGCAGAGATATCAATGCCGCGTCTTTACATGCAGGATTGACCGCCACATAGCCAATACGTTCCCCAGGCAGAGAAAGTGACTTGGAAAAAGAGTAGCACGACAAAGTATTATCGTAGAATTTCGAGACGTACGGCGCTTCTTTGCCGTCAAAAACAATTTCACGATACGGTTCATCGGAAAGAATAAAAATTTCATGTCCGTATTCTTCCTGCTTGGCCTTCAAAATAGACGCCAATCTGGTAAGAGTCTCGGCTGAATAAGAAATCCCGGAGGGATTGTTCGGGGTATTAATCAAGATTGCCGAGGTTTTTTCCGAAAGAACTTCCTCGAATTTTTCAAAATTAATCTGAAAGTCTTCCGTATTAGCCGGCACTACAAGGAGCTTCGAGCCCATATGATTTATGTAGGGAATATATTCCGGGAAAAAGGGAGCGAAAGTAATAATCTCGTCGCCTTCGCCGCTCACGCAACGCGCCGCATGAGCCAGCGCGCCAGCAGCGCCGCTGGTGGGAAAAATATGCTCCGCCTTATACTCCATGCCAAAACGCTTATTCAAAGACGCGGCAACCACCTTTTTAAACTGGGGATTTCCAAGAGTAGGGCTGTAGCCATGCAATTTGCTTGCTGGTTCATTTTGCAGCAGCCGGATCATCGCTTCCGTAAACTCTTTCGGCGCCGGAACCGAAGGATTACCTAGACTAAAATCAAACACATTCTCATAGCCTATCTCAGCCCCGCGCTTACCCGCATATTCCGCGAATTCACGAATAACGGAGCGCGCATTTAACATGTCTTTATACATCTTAGAAATCAAAGCAGTTACCTCCTAAATTCCATTGTGCTAAACAAAGGTTCGCTTTCTCGAGTTATTACCATCGAAATGTATTTCAATGGTCCCTCAAAATATACCAATGTACTTTTTATGCACTACTTATAGTTTAGCATGTCCCCTAGCTCATTCACAATGTTTATCACGTCTTTTTCGAAAAAAAGGACCGCTAGTCGCGATATAAACCTCTTTCGTTTTTTCAAAATAGATAGCCGCTAACAAAAAGGTAATGCCTGCTACTATCAAGGCGCTCCCAAGCCCTTGATAAAAAACGCCTAAATTAATTGCTTTTAGCAAGTGCGCTTTTCTAAAAAAAGCTCCTCCCGCAATCATAATAACCATGATCCCGTAGCTCTTAAAATCAAAAAAAGAAAAAATGCACTGCTTGTTCTGCTCTTTCAACATAATCCGTTGAATGTGCTTCTTAGCGATTCGTTTAAAAATCAAAAGATAAAAAAAGAAAAATACAGCTAATGCAAGCCCCCAATGCTCCCCAGAAAACTTGCTATTGAAAGCGGCATCCGAATAACCAATAGACCATACGCGCCAGCCAGCCGCCAACCACACTATGCCCGCAATACATAACAGCCAACGCCGATCCGCTTTAATTGCATATTTTTCAAGCATATCGCTCATACATTCGCCCTCACATCAATTGGTTACGATAAATTCGTCTTTTGATAAGACCACTCCCAAAAAGGATACCGCTTTAAAACGCCGTTCATCATCCAATCTGAAAAAGAATATCCTACTCGCAAAGTAAATAATAAAGATAAAGCCGTCACCCACCATAACCAATTGCCTGAACGATATTCATAGGGAATCAATACGATACAAAGAGAAGTGACAACTACAAAGGCCAATAGCAAGGGAATTACTGAATGGACAAAAGTAAATCCCAATTTTGAGTATAAAGCAGTTCTTTGGGTCAAGGCCCCCTGGAAAAAAATGCCTACTAAGTCTTCAAACAACGGCTTCGCCCACTCCTCATACAGCCCTTCCACCTTCAAAATACCACTATCAAGGAAGTTGGCTCCATGCTATTTTTTCGTTAAAATTTGTACTATCAGTGAAAACAAGCGTCTTTATATATTATACTTGAATTAAGGATAAATCAAATTAAAAAGGAGGTAAGCATCATGAAAAAACTGTTCCATTTAATTTGGGAAAGCTATAAAAAATATGCACTAACCTTTGTCATGATGAGCAGATATGTTGAATAAAGCTTACACCTCTTCAGAGTAAGACTGTCGCGGTAAAATGCGGCAGTCTTTTTTATTTTATAGCTTCTTGCTGGTATTCATGGATGAAAGTTCCTTGGATATGAGCTACTTTGATCCGTAATGCTTCAATATCAGGGAGCCAATAGCTCACATCTTGTATCCAAAAAAGAGTTCCGGTTACCCACTCTGTCTCTAGTCCTGTCGTAACAGCTTCATTAATGACAGGAAGCAATTTCACCGCAGTTCCTTCATTATTTCTTCTGTCGAAACACCATTTTGCTTGGCAATGTCCACAATTGTCTGATTGCCTCGCGCCTTCCAGCCCCTATGCGCCAGCTTTTCTACCAAGCTTCGTACATCCTTGTGATTTTCTGTGGCCAATGCCGCTAAGGTCATGTTTTCATTCACAAGAATATGCCCGCCTCTTTCTCTTGTGCCTCCGCCCCCTGGCCCGCCCCAGCTCTCCTTCACGGTTTGCCCAAAATCCATAACCGCAGAAGCCGGCCAAACATTTACCACCGCTCCTGCCATAAGCAAAATAACCATACCTGCCGCCAGCAACGGCTCGCTTTTCCATTTCTCCTTGCTTTGCGGCAGCAAATACTCTTTTAAAGCCGCCCAATTGAACCATATATGCCAAATCCCCACAATTAAAAAGCAAAACGAGGCGATCGTATGCACCCGCACATACTCTCCCTTACTAAATCCCAAGAAAGTCCAAGCTAAGGCATTCGCGACCCGCGTTGGCGGTACTATATAAAGCACAATCCCTGTCAACACCGCGAAAACAAACAAAAACAACGATAGTAAAGATGCTACTCGACGCCAAGCTATCTCCTTCATGGCGACTTCTCCTTTCTATCACCTATATGGATTATCTCCTCTTTAATCGCCTTGTCCAAACAACTCAAAATACAACAACGGCACAACTACCAAGGTTAACGCCGTCGCCGCCACAGCTCCAAACATCATGGCAATAGCTAATCCTTGGAAGATGGGATCAAAGAGCATGACAAAAGAGCCCACAACCACCGCGGCGGCTGTCAGAACAATGGGCCGAAAACGAACTGAACCAGCCTCAACCAAGGCTTGCCGCAGTTCCTTACCCTCACTGCCCTCTTCCTGTACAAAGTCAATTAATAGAATAGAGTTTCTGACGACAATCCCGGACAGCGCAATAAAGCCAATCATAGAGGTAGCCGTAAAAAAAGCGCCAAACAGCCAGTGCCCCGGCAAAATGCCAACAAGCGTCAAAGGAATCGGCGCCATGATCACCAAAGGCGTCCAGAAATTTTTGAACCAAGCCACCACTAAGACATAGATGAGCACCAGCACCGCGGCAAAGGCTACTCCCAAATCGCGAAAAACTTCGTACGTAATATGCCATTCTCCGTCCCATTTCATGGCGTAGCTGTCTTCCAGCCATGGCTGAATAGCCGAGTATTGCTGCAGCTTCGGTCCTGACGGCACTAGAACATCGCCAACTTTGTCCTTCATCCCCAAGATGGCATACACAGGACTTTCTATGCTGCCAGCGACATCGCCCACCACATAAGTTACAGGCTTTAAGTTTTTGTGATAGATGGTCTTGTCCTCAATACCTGTTTTCCGCACCACCAGTTCCGACAAAGGAACCGCCGTGCCATCCTTGCCGGGCAAAGTTAGCTGCGCCAGACGTCCTGTTTCCAAATAAGACCGTTCCGCATACGGAAGCCGCAGAAGCAATTCTACCGGCTCCTTTTCTTTTTCCAAATGGGCTTGGCCTACAACGCTGCCGCTAATAGCCATTTGCAGCAGCTGCGCCACGTTTTGCGGGCTAATTCCATGATAGGATGCTTTTTCCTGATTCACCTCAAAAAAAGTTTTAGGTTGATCTTCTTCCACATACCAATCGACATCCACCACTCCGTCCGTGCGCTTAAAGATGTCGCGAATTTCAGCAGCTACCTGTTTTCTCCCCTCCGGAGCTGGTCCATACACTTCCGCCACCAGCGTACTAAGCACTGGGGGGCCGGGAGGAACCTCGGCCACTTTCAAACGCGCCCCATAAGTTAAGCCAATCTCCTCTAGTCGAGGCCGCAGCTTTTTCGCCAACTCATGACTTTGCTCGCTCCGTTCCCCTTTGCTTACAAAGTTAACCTGAATATCTGCGCTGCTGCTGCCGGAGCGCTGAAAATAATGCCGCACTAAACCGTTAAAATTATACGGCGAAGCCGTCCCTACATAACTTTGAAAGTCCGTGACTTCCGGCACGGTACGCAAATAAGCGCCAAGATCTCTTGTCAGGGCGGCCGTTTTCTCGAGGGAGCTGCTTTCCGGCATGTCAACAATAACCTGCAGCTCGCTTTTATTGTCAAACGGAAGCATTTTCACTTCCACGCCTTTTAAGGGAACTAGGGCCACAGCCAGTACCAAGAGCAGCACGATGGCGCCTATCGCTTTACGGCGCTTTCCTTTCTCCTGCAAAAGCCGTTCCAGCAGGGCCTCATAGCCCTGCTGCCAGCGTCCCTTTTTTTCAGCCGTTTCATGCGAGGTCTGCTTCAAAAGACGATATCCCAGCCAGGGACTTACAATGAAAGCCACTAACAAGGAAAAGAGCATGGCCGCCGAAGCCCCTACAGGAATGGGCTTCATGTAAGGACCCATGAGTCCGGAGACAAAGGCCATGGGCAGCAGCGCCGCGATAACCGCCAGGGTCGCCAGAATGGTCGGATTGCCCACCTCGTCAACAGCGGCAGCGGCAATCTCCTCGTCTGCTTTGCCTGCCAGCATGAAACGCCTGTGAATGTTCTCCACCACCACAATGGCGTCATCCACCAAAATACCGATCGAAAAAATCAGAGCAAACAAGGTGACCCGGTTCAAGGTATATCCCAGCAGATACGTTACCAATAGCGTCAAAGCCAGCGTCGTAGGCACCGCCACGCCGACAACCCCAGCTTCTCGCCAGCCCAAAGTAAAGCCGATCAGCAGTACTACGGATACCGTCGCAATCAGCATATGCTGCAGCAGCTCATTAGATTTTTCCTTAGCGGTCTCGCCATAATCACGCGTAACCGTCCACTGCACATCTAGGGGCAGCACCTTGCCGTGGAGAGCTTCCAATTTCGCCAGCGCCCTTTCGGCAATCACCGTCGCGTTGGCGCCTTTTTTCTTGGCCAACGACAAAGTCACCGCTTCATAAGGGCCATTAGCTGCCTGCACCTTGGCGGTGCCTCCAGCCCCTTGATCCATAAAGACATATTGATCCGGTTCAGCCGGTCCATCAGCAATCGCAGCGACCTGTTTTAGATAAATGGGCCGTTGCTGCGCCACGGCAACCACGATATTGCCAACATCTGCCGCGCTTTTTATAAAGCGCCCGCCTTCCAGGCGTTGCTCTTGATTTCCCAGTTGCACATTGCCGCTTTGCAGCTGAACATTAGCCTGCTGCAACTTGTCCGCCACTTGGGCAAAGGGAAGCTGAAACGCACGCAATTTAGCCGAATCCGGCTCCACGCGAATTTGGCGTTTTTGGCCGCCGATAATGGCTATTTCCGATACGTCCTCATCTTTTTTCAGCTCTTCGGCAACCTCCGCTGCTGCCCGCCTCAGCTCATACCCCGAATAACCAGGACGAGTACTCCAAAAGGTAAGGGCTAAAATGGGGACATCATCAATCGAGCGCACTTTCACCATAGGCTGCGATACTCCCAGAGGAATCCGGTCATAATTGGACATCAATTTGTTATATACCCGTACCAGGCTGTCTTCTGCGTTTTCCCCTACGCGAAAGCGCAAAATAGTCAGGTTGCTGCCCGGTTTCGCCATGGAATAGACGTATTCAATGCCCGGAACTTCCCATAGCAGTTGTTCCATCGGTTTGGTAACCCGATTTTCCACTTCCGCCGCCGAAGCCCCTGGATAGGTTACGGCCACGTCAATCATCGGCACAACAATCTGCGGTTCTTCTTCGCGCGGCGTCAACGACGTGGCAAAGCCGCCCAGCAACAACGAAGCAAGCACTAGCAGCGGCGTCAATTTAGACAGAATAAAAGCCTGAGCCAGCTTGCCGGCAAATCCTAATTTTTTCATAGGCCGAGCACCTCTCCGGCCACCGCTCCATCACTTGCCGCTTCCACGCCGCGAACAACAACGTAATCTCCCGGCTGCACCCCGGAAACAATCTCCACACGGCCATTTTCTTTGCGCCCAGTACGCACCAGCCGATACCACAGCTTCTTATTTGCATCCATAACGTACACCCCGATTAGCTGCCCTTTAGCAACCAGGCTTTCTTGGGGCAACAATACCGCCTGCCGCTCTCCTAAGGGAAAGCGAATTTTACTATACATGCCTGTTTTAAGCGCCGCTCCCGGCAGCGCAACCTTCACTAAAAAAGAACGGCTGGCCGCATCCACCGCCGGAGTCAGTTCGATAATTTGTCCCTGTAGGCTTTCTCCAACTCCTTCTACTTCAGCCAATGCCGCAACGCCTACTTGCAGCTGCGAGCTTAGCGCTCCATCCACATAACACTCCACTAAAAACGATTGATCATCCTCTACCACCAACGCCCAGACTCCCGGAAGGGCCATTGAGCCAAGCTCTAGATTTTTCTCTGTCACAATCCCGCTTACAGGAGCCACTAATTTGCTATACGCCCGAGCTTCTTTCTCGCTAGCCATGGCTCGTTCCATCGCCGCCTGCGCCTGTTCGCTTAGTAACGTTGCGACATCGTTTTGGGTACGAACTTCATCCACTTGCTGTTGAGAAATAGCCCCTTGACGATATAACTCTTCATAACGCTCGCTTGTATTTTTTTGCAAAGACCGGTTCCGCACCGCCACTTGCAGCCCCTTTTGCGCTTCCCGCACTCCCGCTTCGGCAGCTGATATCTTTTGCAAAATTTCTTCGTCCTGCAATTCCGCCAGAACCTGCCCGGACCTGACGCGGTCTCCTGATTTAACGTACAGCGCAGTGACCTGCCCCATGGCTTTTGGCGCTACTTTACTTACCACGTTGGCCTTCACCGTTCCCGATGTTTCATAGTATTGAAGCGCATTGCCGAGTTGTACCCGTTCTACAGTCAACGACTGCTGAACTATCTGCTCCCGCTGTTCTATTGGCTTCTTCGTTTCTGGCCTGTTCCAAACAATCAAGATAACCGCCGCAACCGCAACTAAGGCAATTATACCTGCAAGCTTTTTCTTTGTTTTCAGCAATGCGATCATCCTTTCTTTAAGCCGCCAAGACACTCATTCTCTATCTTGAATAATTCTTATAAAATACATTCATTTCCTCTATTTTGCTGACATGAAAAATAAATAAAAGCCTTAATTTCTCAAAATTATTGATGAAATCAAGGCTTCTATTATAAGCATCTCAACTTATCTAGATTTTTAAATTACCAAATCAAAATAAATTAAACACAGAAATATCTTAGGTACACATAAACATGAGAAATCAAGATAGAACCAATCATAAGCGGAAAAGCAATTTTCAAGTAATGCCGAAAAGAAAGCAAAATCCCGTTCTTTTCAGCAATCCCTGCCACAACGACATTAGCAGTAGCTCCTATTAACGTTCCATTTCCACCCAAACAAGCCCCTAACGCTAAAGACCACCATACTGGTTCCAAATTGCCTCCCGATAATTGAGCCATTTCCTGTAACATCGGAATCATAGTTGCCACAAAAGGAATATTATCAATAAACGCAGAGGCAATCGCTGACAACCATAACATTAACAATGCCGTTTCCATGACTTGCCCCTGTGTCACTGACAACCCCCATTGCGCAAGAGCTCCAACAACACCGCTTGCTTTTAGCCCCCCAACAAGAACAAATAAACCGATAAAGAAAAAGATTGTTGGCCATTCTACATTCAGCAGTATCTCTTCGGGCTCTTCCTTGCTAATCAACAGCAAAAAGATGGCGCCGGACATCGCTACCGTTGCGGAATCCAAATGCAAAACACTATGGAAAACAAAGCCGCTTAACGTTAGCCCCAGGACCAGCAATGACTTTTTTAAAAGTGCACTATCTTTAATCTCGTCTTGATAGTTCAACTTCAACACTTGAAGCCGATCTTTTTCTTCTACCTGCAAATCATTTCGATATAGGAAAAGTAAAACCAACAGCGTTGCCAATAAAATGATAATACTCACAGGCGCTAAGTTACTGGCAAACGCGTTAAAACTTAATCCAGTAGCGCTGCCAATCATAATATTCGGCGGATCTCCAATAAGGGTAGCTGTTCCTCCAATATTTGATGCAATAATCTCCGAAATCAAAAAGGGTAGCGGATTAATGTTAAGCTTGTCTGTCAAGGTAATGGTAACCGGTACAATTAACAAAACCGTGGTAACATTATCAAGTAGAGCCGATGCGCCAGCTGTGATTACAGACAAAAGAGCCAACAAACGAAGAGGATAAGCTTTGGTCACCGTTGCAGCCCATATAGCTACGGCTTCAAACACGCCCGTCCTACGAGTAATAGTTACCAAAATCATCATGCCAATCAATAATCCCAGCGTATTAAAGTCAATGGCCTCTTTGATTGCAGTATCCTGATTTAGAAAACCAAAGAGCAGCATAACACTCCCGCCGCTCATGGCTACAACCATTCGATGATATTTTTCCCAAATAATCAAGCCATACGTAACCATGAAAATCAAGATCGACCCATAAAATAAAACCTCTTGCAAAAACAACGCCTCCTCAAAATACCTATAAAAAAATAGGAGAAGCCCTTGGTGACAGGCTCCTCCTAACGATAACCATATTAAATTTATTCTTATTATATCCGCCCCTGTTAAATTCGTCAAACAAATTAGCTAGTTACATTTCCATATCATAACCTCTTTATTTAATGCTTTCTTCCGCCATTTTTTGTAAGGATTCCACTTGCTCATTTTTCACTGCCACGTACAAATAGTCGCCAGCTTCTATCCTTGTTTCCCCCTTGGGCACAATTTCGGATTCTCCTCGGCGAATACTAAACAACAAGCACGAAGACGGCCAGGAAATTTGTTTCACCTGCCTGCCTGCCAGCTTTGAATTCACACAGACAAGCACTTCCACAATGCTACGCAAGGATTGGACATTTTCGGCTTTTCTTTTACCCTGCTTAAGTAATGCTTTTTCTAAAAGAACTTCATATATAGGCTGCACTCGCAACAAGTCCGCCGTTAAATACGCAATCACAGACACAAAAACCAATGGCAGCATATGATGAAAAGCCCCAGACATTTCCATGATTAGAATACTTCCGGTAATAGGGGATTTTACAACCGCTGCAAAACAAGCCGCCATAGAGAAAATTATTATATTGGCGCTATAAAACGAATCAAGAAGTCCAAACTGAACAAACCCATAACTAAATAAACTTCCTCCTAGCGCTCCAATAACCAGCATGGGCAAGAAGATGCCTCCCGGAACGCCAGAACCATAGCTGATAAGCGTAAAGAAAAATTTAGCCGCCAACAAAGATAGCAAATACAAGAACCCAAAATTCGTTACTGTCAGTTCATTTACAAGCCCGTTGCCGCCTCCCAACACCTCCGGCAACAACAGCACAAATACTCCGGCAAAAGCTAAGGGTAACAGCGCTTTGGAAAAGACGGACACCGGCAGCAACCTTTCGAAGAGACTTCCCGTCACCAGCAACCCTTTATTAAATGCCGCACCGAGAATCCCCATCCCCACACCTAGCACTAGCAACACGCCAAAACTTGACACCGGAAACACTGGAACTCCAGTAAATGTAAAAACAGGATTTTCGCCATAAAAATATTGCGATAACACCGTCGCTGTCAAAGATGCCGTAATCGCGGAAACAAGCACAGCCGGTGAAAAATTCTTATGCAGTTCCTCCAGAGAAAATACAACCCCCGCCAAGGGCGCATTAAATGCCGCCGCCAAACCAGCGCTAGCCCCGCTGGTCAACAAATAACGCTCCTCCATGCGACTTCTTCCCCATAGACGGCTAATCCCTTGTCCAACCACCGCGCCCAACTGAATGGACGGCCCCTCTCGGCCTAAAGAAAGCCCTGCGCCAATAGCCGTCACGCCGCCTGCAAGCTTAGCAACCAGTACGCGCAGCCACGGCATGCGCATAACACCGCCTAATACTCCTTTCACCTGTGGAATACCACTACCTGACGCCATCGGCTCCCAAGCAACTAAGGCATGAAGAATCCCTGCGATCAAGAGAGATAAGCCAATCCAGCCGCATATCGAAATCCAAGATGCGTCTTTTATAGCCATCTGATATAAAAAATTCCTCAGTACTTCCGCGTTTTCTAAGGCGTATCGAAAAAACACTACCACTCCGCCTGCCACCGCGCCAACCAAAACGCTCTCCGTAAACAGCTTAAAACGAAAATTACGCCACTGTAACAGCGCTCCATAGGCGCTACTCACTCGATACTTGCGCATAACCTAACCTCTTCCTAGTTTTCTATTTTCTTATTGTACCACGCCGCTTCTTCCGCTACCGTTTATTTTTTAATTCCGCTCCAAAAGTAATTCTCTATTGATAAATTTGACTAAGGAGCAATTGTTGTGTTATTATAAGTACAAATAGTATATGTGTTTTTTAGGAGGAGCCTGTCACCAAGGGCTCTTTTTGTTTTCTTCGCTGTATTCCCGCAAGTCGGGTAATGCATATAGCAAGCGCCTAATTCCAAAATTGGAAGCGGGGGACCCATTCTTGGGGTGAATCCTGAACATTCAGGTAGGGCGTATCTCTTTTCGCCCGAATCCGTCAGCTAACCTCGCCGGCGTAACAAAGGAGGACTTTCATTGAAACCAATCCAAGTAGGACTCTGGGGCTTTGGCAAAACCGGCCGCCTGGTAGCCAACGAATTTTCAAATGACAAGCGTTTTGACTTGTCCTGGGTGGTGCGCAAAAGCACCGCTGATCACCATAAGTATGCCAGCCGCTTATTAGGGCAGGAATGCGATACTGGTGAAATTATTTCTATTGAAGACATAGGCCCTTCTTTTTTTCGCGAGCATCCTGTCGATGTTCTTGTTGATTTTTCCGGTTCACGCGGCGTTCACGCCTATCAGCGCGCCGCCGAAGAAGGCATTCCTATTGTCTCGGCTATCTCTCAGTATGAAAAAGAAGACCTTGACTTATTAGAGTCTTTATCCCAAAAGACGCCAGTTCTCTACTCTCCTAATATCACCCTGGGGATCAACGTTTTATTGATTGCAGCCCAAATTTTGCAAAAAATCGCACCTCATGCCGATATTGAAGTCGTCGAAGAACACTTTAAAAACAAGCCGGAAACCTCAGGCACTGCCAAAAAGATCGCCAAACTGTTGCAGCTAGACGACGAACATGTTAACTCCATCCGCGTAGGCGGTATAGTAGGACGACATGAAATTATTTTTGGCATGCCGAACCAAACGATCCGTCTCAGCCACGAAAGCATCAGCCGCGCTTCCTTCGGGCAAGGAGCTATTTTTGCAGCTAACTTTCTGTTAAAACAACCGCCAGGTCTATATTCCATGGAAGGAGTCATAGCCGACATGTTTCGCGACAACATTCCGGTTTATTAAGGATACAAAATCAACGAATAAAGAAAACCCGGCTTCCTCAAGAGGGGAAACCGGGTTTTCTTGGTCTTATGGCGCTTGCTGCGAGGCTTTTTCTACCTCTGCTGCCGCCGTAGGAGGCGCTTTTATACGCAGTTGGACCTCTACTCTTCGTTTCAAACGTTCCTCCAGCACCGCCTGGAGCGATTTACGTACACTTTCTTCTATCGGCTTCGCACTCGCGATAACAGCTTCAATCTGATAGGTGCTGCCTCCTCGCTGGTACGAAAAGCGATAATCCTCCAGCTCCACATCGGGCAACAACGACAGCTTTTCTTTTATCGCCTGCTCGATGATTTCTTCAGGCGTCCCGCTGCGCACAACCTCCACAATTTCTTTTTCTTTGATCTTGGGAAGCAGCGTTTGAAAGGAATCTATATTTTTCTCATCGTTCACTTTTTGCACCAATACAACATCAGCACTTACCTTCACCGCTTTTCCCAGACGCAACTCCAATAAATTCTCCATCTGCCTTATGTTTTCAGGGTTAATCACCTTCGTGGTCCGAAATGCCGCAGCCACTTCATACCGTCGGTCCGCTTCATTAAATGTAGCAGAAATCAAAGTAGACTGCGGCGCAATCATATCCAGCGACTCTTCAAGAGAGGTTTGAATAATCTGCTCCGTATGCGCTTTAGCATATGTCTTGTACATAATGAAGGCCAACGGTATAGAGATTATCACCAGCAGCAATACGGGATAAAAGAGACGCCGAGCCGCCGATTGAGCCCCTGCTTCTTTTTCACGCCCGTGCCCGTCCGCAAAGCCCGCTAATTCAAAGACAAGTACAGCCGCAACAACGATGGCTACCATATTGGCAAGAAACAACAGAAATGCCCCGCCAGCAACACTCATATTCTGCTGCGCCAAACCAATGCCTACGGTACATAACGGCGGCATAAGCGCCGTAGCAATCGCTACCCCCGGAAGGGTCGCACTCTGCGGATTCATACAAATTGCATAGGTTCCCGCCGCACCAGAGGCCAGTGCAATAACCAAATCTAAAATAGTCGGCGTAGTTCGCGCCATCACTTCACTGGTCAACTCCGCCCGCGGCAACAGAAGGGTCAAGACCATAGCCAATAGAACTGCAGCTACCGCTCCAAGAGCCTCTGCTTTCAACGCCAACACAAGCAGTGCTCTGCTATTAGCCGCCACTGCCAGTGCGCATCCTAAAATCGGCCCCATTAGCGGCGCAATCAACATCGCCCCTATCACGACAGCCGTGCTGTTCGATAACAGCCCGTACGTTGCTACCGTACAAGAAAGTACGACCATGATTAAATAGTAGCGGCTCAAACTCGCATCAGTGAAAACATTATTAAAAATAGCATTCCGTTCTTCTGAGTTCGGCCAAGCAGCCATAGCCGATTCACTCCTTTTTATTAAAGTAACTCAGCAAGTGCATTCACGTTTAGTAAAATTTGAATTATGATTCCTTACTTTTAATTCGACAAAACTCTAATGAAACATTTTCTAAGCACTATAAAAAATCAGATTAATTCGAGTTGGGATTACCAGTTAATTGCGAGCATTCGTTCTACACCCCTAGAAAGAAAAGCCGCATAGACCTTCGTCCATACGACTTTACTAAAAAGCAAATGCTTATAATGTTATTTACATCTGTCCCTCCGGCAAGATATCCAGCTTTCTGCGCCAATATCTTGAATAAACAGCGCCTAAGGGATTATGAGCCATAACGCGATCCTTCGCCACCAAGCACGATACCGGCGCCGCAGACGCGGAAGTAAACAGCATATCATGTCCTACGCAAAGGCCCACGGTAAAATTCAATTCTGTCGCTTCTTTATTCAATATCGCAGCCTGCACCTTTGGATTACACATAACTTCTTTAGCTCCGGCTTTTATCGGTTCTAAGCCCAGCTTGTCTTTTTCAATGGCGCAAACCTTGCAGCAAACCGAATGGACCTCAAAAAACTTGGCAAAATACGCCTCGATCAACTTAGCTTCCTCAGCTAAGCCGATGCAAAAAGCCAACCCGATTTTCTTGGTTCCTAAGAGCTTGGCAAATTCTACGCTTTCTTCCAGGCGGGTCAGTTTCAGATAATAGCGCCCTTCTGTACAAGCCGCCGCCTGCATCATTTCCAGCTCTCTTCCTTGATATTGTTCTTTCACGTCATCTACGGACCAGCCCAAACAATTCTGTCCTATCTTATAGCAGTTTTTATGTCCGCATTGCGCACATTTCATAAACCTTCACGCTTCTTTCCCCAAAGCTTATTATTTTTGCATCAAATTAGCAAGGACTCGCTCCCAGGCCTCTTCGCAGGCCGGAGAAGCAGCCTGATCCGGAAGACCTTGATCGCCGCCCAGCACAACCAAAGGATCTAAGGGCAAGGCGCCTAAAAAGGGAAGCTTCTTTTCCGCCGCTAATTTCTCGCCGCCCCCTTGACCGAACGGATAATGGCAATGCCCGCAATCAGGACAAATAAAACCGCTCATATTTTCAATCAAGCCTCGCAAAGGCAGCTTGACAGTCGCCGCAAAATTCAGCGATTTTCGCACATCCGCCAACGATACTTCTTGCGGGGTTGTCACAACAATTCCTTCACATTGCGGCACATCTTGAACCAAGGTTAACGGCTCATCACCAGTACCGGGAGGGCTGTCCATCAAAAGCACGTCCAGCTTTCCCCAATCGGTATCGCCGAGAAGCTGCTGCAAGAGACCAATTTTCAAAGGACCGCGCCAAATTAATGCTTCGTCAGGTGTGTTGAGCAAACCCTGCATGGTAACCACTTTGACATTCGGTCCATGCGTAAAAGGCTGAATTCTATCCCCTACGGCCGTGTGCTGCTGCCCCCGCATGCCAAAAATTCCGCTTTGGCTCGGCCCATGCACGTCCGCATCCAATACGCCCACTTTCCATCCTTTAGCCGCCAGACGAACTGCTAACTGCGCGGTTACCGTGCTTTTCCCTACGCCGCCTTTACCGCTCATAACCAACCAGCGGCGTTTAACGCCTGCAAGATTTTTTTCAATCTTCGTCATTTCACTCATACTTCCTACCCCTTCAAGTTTTCTATAGTATTTTCTTTATCACAAACCATGCTTGCCGCTATAACGCTTTTTGCACGTTCTGCCATAATAATTGGATAGCTGCCTGCAGCTCATTGCCGCCGCTTTCCCAAATGCTGCAGCCTTCGGAAGACGCCTTGCGAAACGCCTCATGATAAGGAAGTTCTCCTACCAGCACAAGTCCCGCGTCCGCAATCCATTTTTTAGCAATGGTCGTCTGGCCCTCATGCAAGGTTGCTTTATTGATACACACTAGCACCGGAAGCTCAAAATGTTTGGCCAGCGCCACCAAGCGTTTCGCATCAGCCAAGCCGCTTCCCGTCGGTTCTAATACCAACAGCACAACATCAACGCCTGTTAATGAAGCAATCGTAGGACAGCCTACACCGGGAGGACCGTCGACTAAAAGCCATTCCGCCCCCTGCGATAAAGCCCGTTCTTTCGCCTCGCGGCGCACCTGGGAAACCAGCTTTCCTGAGTTTTCAATGGCAATGCCCAATTCCGCATGTACCAACGTCCCGAAGGGACTTTCCGATACCAGCCAACAGCCAGCCTGGCGTTCCCGCATACCCACGGCTTTTTGCGGACATACCAAGGCGCAGGCGCCGCAGCCTTCACAAGCTAGCTCGTCCACTACTCCGGTGCTGGTAATAGCGCCAAAGCGGCACACTTCTTCACATTTCCCGCAGCTCGTACAAAGAGCTTGATCTACAAACGCTTCCAGCCCCGCAAAAAAAGGTTGCCTTTCAATTTCTCTCGCGTTCAACGTCAGGTAAAAATTAGCGGCATCCACATCGCAGTCCACTAAAACTTTTTTTCCCAAAATACGAGCCAAGGCAGCACTCACCGAAGTTTTTCCACTGCCGCCTTTGCCACTTAGCACAACAATTTCTTTCATGCTTTATCCCCCTTGGCCAACGCTCTCACTTGCAGCCAAAACTTCGACCAATCCACAGAAATCTCTGTGTCAATATTCCCGGCAGCATATTTTTGAGCAAACTCCCTGGAATAAGGAATTCGCAAAAGAAGCGGCACGTTCATACGCTGGCACAACTCTTCCACTTCTTTTTCCAAATGGCTTCCATCGCTCTTGTTAAGCACAACACCCGCAGAAATACCAATCCTGGCTGCTACAGAAAGAGCGCCTCGCAAATCATGAATGCCAAACAAGCTTGGCTCCGTAACCAGAATACAGCAATCGCTCCCTTTGACAGCCGCTACCATCGAACAGGTGGTTCCTGGAGGACAATCGACAAGGGTTAGCTCCGGGTTTCCTGCAACTGCCGCTTTTTTGGCCGCCTCAATGACCACAGTGCTTGCTACGCTGCCGATTTTGAGCAATCCTTGAATATATAAATGTTCCTGCCCTTCTTTTCGCCAAATGCCGCACCGCACCTGCCCCACTTCTTCCGGCCGCTCCCGCAATACCTGCGCCGGACAATGTCGGACACAAACACCGCAAGAATGGCATAATTCCGGAAATACCATTGGTTTTCCCCCAGCCATAGCCAGGGCTTGAAAACGACATAGATCCGCACAAGTACCACATCCAATACACTCGCCGAACAATTCAGGAACTTGCCTCGTCACTACTTGTTCCTGACGCCACTCTACCTCGCCAAAAACATCGCCATCAGGCGCTTCTACATCACAATCAACCCAAATAATACTATCTGTTGGCGCTTTCTGCATCATCAATGTCGTCAGAGTAGTCTTTCCAGTACCGCCTTTGCCGCTGGCAATGCTAATACGCATAAGTTCACTCCTCATCCTAAAAGTCTCGTTGGGAAATATATTTTTTATGGTTCATGCAGTACGTTCTTGGCTTTTTTGCCATTCCTCCAATGCTTGCGCCAACTGATCCGTGCAGGAAGTACCATTGCGGCAAAGATTACCGCTAAATTTATCAATCACGTCTTGCACGTCCATTCCTTCCAATAAAATGCTAATGGCCCGTAAATTACCGGGACAGCCTCCTTTAAAGAAGACTTGACTCAATTTGCCATCATGAATTTCAAAGGATATTTCTTTTGCACAAGATCCGACGGTTTTATATTTCATAAAAGCCACCTCTTTAAGCAAATAATAGGATAAAAGCGCCAGAGCTCTCGCTCTAACGCTCTGTTTTAACACTCTTCCGGTATAAATTTAGGATACGGACTGCCGCAACGGCAAGTTTTTTCCGCAAACCGTCCTACCCAGCCGGTTCGCATGCGAATCGCCGGAGAACTTCGCCGCCTCAGCGCGGTCAGCACTAGCTCGCCTGCCTCACCAGGCGCCGTCAACTCTTGCGTCTGCGGATCAATGAGTTCCGGCCAGAAGGAATCAATAGGCAAGTGGAACCCGCCCCCTTGCGGGCACTCCCAAGCGACAAGAGACGCCTGCAGTCCCGGCAAGCCCCACTGAAGATACACAGGATAGCCTAAATACTTTTGCCAAGCTTGCCGTTGTTCCTCAGACACTCCCGCAGTCAAGCAAAAGAATGTTCGACAAGTTCCTGGACCTTCGCCGCTATTCATCCACGCATCCAACAGTGGAGCCGATAACGCACAGGCGCTGGCGCCGCATTCGCTGACTGTTTCCCACGGACGCGCACTTAAGGAAACAACAGTAGTCTGCATAGTTTTAGCGCCTTCCAACACGCCCCAACCAGGCCCTTCGCCGTCTAGTCCATCAGCGACTAACAGAATAGAGGCTAGCGTCATACCGCACGAGCGAAGCCAAAAAGCGCTTTTCTGCGCCCAATCGTCCACTTCCTCTACTAAATACGGCGTCGAATTCATTAACCGCGCAACACTGCTTAAGGGCAAAGTCAAGCGCGCAAAAGGAGACGCGGAGGGTTCGGGTTTAGGCTGTAACGGCAAAGCCGCTAACTCTTTTAGAGGCAGCTTCTCCGAATTCACGTCCGCAACGCGGCAGCGTTCTTTAAAATCATTGTCTTTTTCCCGGGCCCAAAGCAAACAATCTTGCCAAAGCTCTTCGGGCGAATCTTTCTTAACTTCTTCGCTCAAAGCTCCACTCCTTCTTACTTATGACCGGTGCAGGGCTGTCCCTCTTCATGAGAGCAAGGATTGTCTCCCTGTACCAGTTGTCCGGCCAAATACAAACGAACTAGTTCTTGCGGCTCTTGCGTCGCTGCACCGCAGACTACTTCAATGCCATGGGTAGCAAAAATCATCTGGGCCTTAACCCCCATACCTCCGGCAATCACTTTATGCACGCCCTGCTGCGCCAGCCAGTTTGGAATAACGCCCGGTTCATGAGGGGGCGGCGTCAACATTTCCATTCCCTGTACCTGCCCATTCTCTACGGCTACAATAGCAAACTGCTCGCAATGACCAAAATGAGCGCACAACATCCCCTGATAGGTTGGTACTCCATACTTTTCCATTAAAAATTCCTCCTCTAATTTATATCTTTTAGTCCAATAGATTTTACCAATGACCTTCTACATCCGCCTGCATCTGGCGCTGCAGTTTTCCTGCTTTCCAAGCTTCCATGGCGGCTTCAACTGTTAACCCTTCTTGAGCCAAATACACTTCCGCCTGATTGGCTTCCAGCACCCGAAACGCCTTTGGCCCCACGTGGCCTGTAATAACCACTTTGGCCCCCAACCGTTCGACAGCTTGCGCCGCTTGAATCCCAGCTCCTTGAGCCGCATTCATATTGGTGGCGTTCGTTA
Organism: uncultured Anaeromusa sp.; assembly: GCF_963676855.1. Taxonomy (NCBI): domain Bacteria; kingdom Bacillati; phylum Bacillota; class Negativicutes; order Selenomonadales; family Sporomusaceae; genus Anaeromusa; species uncultured Anaeromusa sp. Next base: position 2,185,610 of record NZ_OY781460.1, on the reverse strand, counting down.
CGCTTTCCCATACGCCGCTTTCTGTATCATACACACAGAAAAATGGCGCCCTGCCAAAGCGCAATTCCATCACTTGTCCCGGTTGCTCATTTTGAGCGGTAATTACTACTTTCATATTTAGCCTCCTTTTATAAAACATATTTCAAAATCATTTTCAAAAAAAGACACTCGAAAATGTCTTTTGAAACCTGTTTCATTATGCTAATTGTATCGCAAGCACGAAAAACCGTCAAGCGCTCAATCATCTAAGCGCACTTGCTCTCCTCCGCACTTCGGACAATGACTCTCCCCGCCACAGCGCCCTCTTGCGCAGCGGCCTCGCCACTGATGACCACACGAATCGCATCTCCACAAACTTTTCCCGCGGGGACATCCTTTTTCCAAACGAAAATTCCCGCCTTCCACTTGCAGACATTTTGCCTCCCAAAGAGCGCGAGCCACCTTTTGTCGGGCCTGCATCAGCACCCGACAAAAAGTCGGTTTTGATACATCCATGCACTGTGAAGCTTGGTCCTGATCCATTCCTTCCAAATCAGCCAACCGCAAAGCTTCCATCTCTTCCACCGTAATATTCTCGTCTTCTAATTCTTCTATCGGTATTCCTGCCGGTTTAAACCGCGCCCAAGGCGGCATCATCCCAACAGCGCGTTCTTTTGTCGGTCTTGGCATCTAGTTTTCCTCTTTCCACATATGATTCTTTTTCAGCATACTGTTTTATTTTTCATCCGTCAATCCAATGGTTCATCCTGCCTTCCATGTCTTCGCCGATGACATCTGCCGCAGTGCACAACCGGCTCATCTCCTTCACAAAGCCGGTACTCGCCTCCCTCTATGCGAAGCGTTCTCCCTTCTACTAAAGCCAGGCCTAACTTACGTCGAGCGTCATTATATATTTTTTGCACGGTTGTCCGAGCTACATTCATACGAGCTGCGCATTCTTCCTGCATCAAACCTTCTACGTCAATCCACCGAATCGTTTCGTATTCATCAACCGTCATAATAACGGCTTCTTGATGAGACACCGCAGCCGTAAGCGGGCCAAACGAATCTATTTGTGGAAGTTCACAGATACGACGCCATTTTCTGGGTCTTGGCACAATCTTCACCTCTTGTTCGTATTCACCAAAGCAGACGGCGGGAAATGCCTTCCCGCCGTCTGCTTTATTTTACACTTTTTCCAAGTCCTTGTTAATCATTTCTAGCCTTTGTTGGAGCATCTTTTTTTCTTGCAGCAGTTCTTCTTTCGCTAAGGTCTCACTACCTTGCGTACTAAGCGCTCCGCGATTTCCCTTTCCCATTCCCTGACCAGATCCACGCCTCATTCCTTTACCCATTCCGCCTGCGCCTTGCCCCTTTCCTTGTCCATCGCACGCCCCCGTCCTGCGACCACTAAGCGGCCCTTGTCCCATTGGCCCTGTTCCATCTCTTCTTGGCATTGTTGCTTCCCCCTTTTGTTTTTGGTATATGTTTCATATCTCTATTTTAGCACTTTTATGGCATATGTCAATAATTACTAGCGCTATTTATCATTTTCACGAATCCATACAGCCCTTATACTACGTCTAGATGTAATACCCCGCTCAAACTAAAGACGCCCTCATCAACTCCGTAAATTTCGTTATAGCAGCGGTAAGCCATTTGTCTTTATGATAAATAAGCCGAATAAACGGTTCTTCTATCTTTTCAGCAACATCTAGTTTTACCAGCTTTCCTTCTTTAAATTCCGACCGGACCGCAACCTCCGGTAGTAACGCAATGCCTATGTTGTTCTCTACAAATTTCTTAATAATCTCTGTGTTTCCTGTTTCAAAATAAATTGCAGGCGTTAATTTTCTCACTTCGAATATCTGCTCAAATTTCTTGCGATACCGGCATTCTTTCTCTGTAACCAGAAAGGGTTCTTTTTCGACATCCTTGAGGGTGAGATTTGTTTTATAGCGAAGCGAATTAGCAGGTCCGCACAAAAAGCAGAGCGGATTTCTTTTCTCAAAGGCGACAATCACATCTTTAGGCGCTTCTGCAAAGTCCATATATAAAGCCACGTCAACATTGCCTGTTTTTACCTGCTCAAGTACGTCTCCAATAACTCCTGTTGCAATTTCAATTTTTACATTTGGATATTTTTCTTTGTATTCTTGTACAAGACAAGGCATTATACTGGCGCATAATGAATGAATCCCTGCTATTTTTAGTACTCCGCAAGGCTGGTTGGCATGCTTCAAATTTTCTTTCGCACGATCCATGGTAAAAAGAATTTGCTCCGTATATTCTAAGAAGGTTCTTCCCGCTTCCGTCAAACAAATTCGATTCCCCAATCGTTCAAACAGTTTCACCTCTAGCTCGTTTTCCAATTGTTGAATCTGGGTTGTAATAGTTGATTGCGCATACCCCACTGCTGTTGCAGCATGACTTATATTCTCGAGTTCCGCAACCATCTTAAAACTACGCAGCAATTTGAAGTCCATCCAAATCCTCCCTATCATTTTCAGCAAGCAACTATCATTAAATTCGATTATTCTAATTATGAAAATCAATTTTACGAATACTTTTCTTTATGATACCTTTAATTTGACAATATTTCAAATTCCAAGGAGGAAACCGAAATGAGAAAAGTATTGGTTCTATATTGCAGCGCTAGAAAAACCGGCAATTCCGCAACCTTAGCTGCTTCATTCATTAAAGGCGCCCTCACGAAAGGTCACCAGGTTACAGAGTATTTTATTCCCGATAAAACCATCGCGCCTTGCTTAGGCTGCAACTATTGTCAAACGCATCAAGGAGAATGCATCCAAAAAGATGATATGCAAGAAGCCTCTCGCTTACTGCAAGAACATGATACGCTCGTCATCGCCTCACCTGTGTATTATCTGGGCTTTCCCGGCAGCTTCAAGCTTTTCTTGGATCGGACCTATAACGAAAGTGCCACCGGGCGAAAAATCACTGCCAGCATTTTGTTAACAACCGCTTGCAAAGAAGAGGATTTTGTTACAAACACCCTAGTGCAATACTATCGCTCCCTTGCTGACTATCTAGGCTGGAAAAACCTTGGCGTTATCAGTGCGCAAGGAGTTGAATCTCCTGGTGAAATTGATAGCCTTCCTTGCCTTGATGCTGCATTTCAGCTAGGTCTGGATCTATAATCCAGAAAACCAGTTACCTAAATAAAACGGTACGGTCCCTCAAAAGGACGCGTACCGTTTGCACTCAATTTTTTATTATTTTTATATACCGCACCGTACCTTCAGCCTTCTCCCTCTTCAGGTACAATGCAAATAAAGCGAAATACGTCTTCGCCGCGATTGATCATCTTGTGCAGCGCATTAGACGGGATATAGGCAAAAGAACCGGCTTTCACCTCGTGGGCTTTCCCGTCCAAATAGACGGTCCCTTCTCCTTGTAGAAAATAATTGATATGCGGCCATGGATGCGTATGCTCTGGTGTGTTTCCTCCTGGTTGCAGTTCAAACACTCGCATTACATAGCCTTCCCAACCTTCTTGCGGGGAGATACATACTTTTTTCCATGCTTTTTCCGCCCCGGGAATCTTCATAGCCACCGCATTCACGTTGTCAATATGAGAAATCATGCTTGCTCACTCCTACTCTTTTTTGTTGCTCTTGCTAAGCAATTCAGCTTATATTTTCTCTTTTTCTACACCCATTGCCTTTGTACGCTTGCATGAATTTTAGTATAAACAAACTATTTTTTAGGCCAATATGCACAATAGTGGAATTGAATTTGATCACAAAGTTAAAACTAGCATTTAATTTCAGGCCACGAAATACAAAATCGCCATAAAAAACCTAGCCAGTCTTTCTCTAGGTCTCCTTATGGCGCTTTTCCCTGCATTCAAAACGCGGATTTAGCCTTTAAACCGTCCGTCATCTTTTACAGCATTCATTTTATGTATGGATTTTTGAAACCAGCCGATTTTTTCAGTCATTCTATGATCAAATTCACCTATATACGGCTTTATATCCAATACAGGCGTTTGATCCAAAATATCAACATCTTCAACATAAAGAAGGTTTTCGTCAACCATCTTAAGACGAACAACCGAAAAGCCGATAGGATTCGGCCTCGCAGGCGAACGCGTAGCAAAAATACCGTGCGTATGGTCATCCAAAAATGGCTTTACGATTAATCTGGCCTTCTTTATTTGATGAAAGTGATATAACAAAATCAAATGAGAAAAGCCATCTATATCTTTTAGCCCTTCCATATACTCATCATATACTTCGATAATAGCCTTGCTTCCAATGGAGGCTGCCGCTTGAATAGGCGTTCCTTCGGGCTCACAAAAAGTAGAATGGACAATGCCGATTGGGCTTACTTGCATCGTTTCAGCTCCCTCTCTTCCTATACTTCTTATTGCTCGATATTCACCTTTTCAATATCCTCTTCTCTTCGTAAAGCATCCCAGCCGTCCTTCAAGACAAAAACCTTCTCAAAATTGCAGTCTGCCAAGACCTGGGCAATGCGTATGCTGTATTTATCTTCCGGGCAAGAACAAAAGATAACATAGGCTTTTTCCGTATCAGCCGTCTTCAAAAACGATTCCAAAGCTTCCTCGTTTTTCGGATTGAGCCACGTTTCGCCTGGTATTTCTTGCCGACTCAGGCTTCGGCTTTTTACGGAACGTACGTCAAGAAGCATTACATTGTCCTTAGCCGCCAAATACTGATCAACATCAATAAACCGCACCTCGTCTCCTTGTGCAGCAGCGGAAACCGTAAAAAGAAAGAACGCTAAAAAGCAAATAATATGTTTCTTCACAACACATTTCACTTACCTTTTTGAAATTTGTTTCTTATTATATCACACTACTGCGCCGGTTTCTTTATGACTATCAGCCTATATTCTCCCATAATCGTTCCATCATCCAATTGCAGGGGCGCTTCCACGGCAGCTGCAAAGCGTCCATTCTTGCTAATCGCCGCTCCTGCGCAAGGCCCTTCCAAAGGCAAACGATCAAGCACGCTTCCGTCGCGAAGCGAAAGCAAGGTCAAGCCATGCACAGCCACATTCTTCGTGCGGCTATTTCGTCCCACCGCCACCGCCGCAGCCCCTTCGGATAGCGCCAGTTGCTCCGCCATACCGCCCAGCTCTTTTTTTTCGATCAGCCGTCCTTGATAATCAAACAGAAAGACGCAATTAGAGCTTGGGTGCTCCATGGGCGTAGTCATCTGCCAATTCGCCCGGTTATAGGTATTGCCAGTTGTAAATACCAAGCGGTCTGCCGTTGCCTGCCCGTATAGTCCTGTGGCATTGACATAGATACCGTTTACAAGTTCCGGCCTACTCAGCGTTCTTCTCCAAACAAGCGTTCCGTCTTCACCGTGGTGCAAAAACGCCCTGCCATCACTGGCAAAGGAAACGACCCACTTTCCATCCTCGGTCACTTCCGGACTGGAGCGCAGCGTAGTTCTTTCGTAAGGAGGAACCGGCGCCATAGACGTGCTCCACAATACTTGCCGCAGACCCTCGTCCAATTTATAGATGGATTGATTATCCTGGCACTGCAGCTTAGCATCCCAATTGGCCGTCCCGAAAAACACCTGTCCTTGCGCAGAAACGCTCATCCAGCCTACCCAAGCGTCCAAATTACGCTCTTGCGGAAATTTTCCCGCCAAAGCGCCTTCCGGCGTGTACGCATATAAACGCCCTCGATACTCATACCGTTCCGCAGAACGTATCGTTCGCTGCCCCGCCGCATATACAGTCCCGGCGTTTGACTCCCGAATGCAGACAATTCCAGGGTAGGTTTTGTCGTTCAATCCAGAACCCAGTTCTTTAGCAGAACCACGACGCCAAAGCTCCTCACCTGTTTGCGCGTCCAAGCAAATCAAATCTGCTTGAGGACCGTTTTCTCCGACATATAGGCGTCGCCCATCCCGGCTAAAAGCAAGGGCGCTGATCTTTCCGTTGCCGCTGCGCTTGCGCCACTTTAGCTTTCCCATCTCACTCTCCAGCACAAGAAGTTCGCTGTTTTCCGTACCAACCGCCAAAGCGGCCCCATCCGGCGAAAAGCATACAAAGCCTTTTGTGAAACCCATGCGCTGGTAGTTGTACACTTCCACCTGTCCTAACGGAACCTCCGCCACCACCTGATATAAGCCAGTGCTTGTCTTTAGAAAGCTGTCCTTATTGGTTCCATCGCCTGCTTGCTGAAAGATGTATCGTCCTAAAAAGAACAACGTTATAAAGAGCAGCGCTATGATCGCGACTGCTTTAGCTTTTTCGCGCCACCTGTCATTCATACCGTTATAGCCATCCTTTCATACCATCATACAACGGCTGGCACCAGGAACCATAGTAAACCCCATAGAAAGCCAGCAAGGACAGTGTTTTGAAAGTAACCAACAGAACCATCAAAAAGAGCAGCAACAAGCAAAACCGCTTTTGCCATTTCGGAAGCGGCAGCGTTACCTTAAGACGCTGTTTGCGCCCGAAGCCCCGGCTTTCTGCCGAAGCAGCCAGCGTAGCCGCTCGCCGCAGGGTTCTCGCCAAAATCGGAAACAGCGTTTTTCTGGCTAACGGCACTATTTCATCAGGCCGCCACCAGCGCAGCACGCCTTCTCCCTGCAGCCGCTGCGCCGTTAAAACAATCGCCGTTTCCTGAAACAAAACCGGTAGAAAACGCAAGCCCGTTGTCAGCATAAAAGAAAGCTCATAAGGAAGCTTCCAGGCCATTAAACTGCGTAAAAGGCTGCGGGAATCTGAAGTCCAAACCAAAAGCAGCCCTGCCGCCATCATGCTGCCGGACCGCAACGCTTGCACAGCGCCATATTCAAGGCCTTCCCGATATACAAACACGCCTCCCGTAAGGGCGCCAACAAGTGGAGTCAAGGGCGGCACAAGGCAGGCTAAAATGGTGCGCGGTTCTTGATTGTAAAACAAAGCTTGGCTCATCATCGTCCCCCACATGCCCAAAAGGACAAAGAGAGATAAAAGCTTCCACCTTTCTAAGGACATGCGTCCCATTCCGTGAAGACATAGAATAAAAGAAAACAAGCAAAACAAAGATTTGCCGCTTTCCACAACAATCACAAAAAGAGCGCAGCAGCCTAAGAAACAGAGTTTAACTCTGGCATCTAGCCGGTGCAGCAGCGTTTGCCCTGGCGTCGCTTCCCATATTTGACTGTCGTACATGCGCCACCACCTCCTCTACCGTTACATGCTTGCCGCCATACAATTCCTGCGCCAAAAGCAGCGCCGCCGGAGCACGCAGACCGGCAGACGCAATCAGAGGCTGACTAAAAACAACAGCAGGCGTACCATCTAAAAACACTTTTCCTTCGTTCAGCACCACTACGCGCTGCGCAAAACAAGAGGCCGCTTCCGTGTCATGGGTACATAAAATAACCGTACCGCCGCCGGCCGCATACTCTTGCAGCAGGGAAACAATATCCCGAATATGGGCAATATCCTGCCCGGTTGTTGGCTCATCCAAAAGCAGCACTGCCGGTTCACGCCCCAGCACCGCCGCCAGAGCTACCCGCAGACGCTGCCCTTTGCTCAAAGCCAAAGGAAATTCTTCTTCCAGCCCCGTTAAGCCCAGTCGTTCAAGCAGTCGCTGCTGCCATGGCGAAAGCTTCCCGGAAGCTCCCCCAACTTCCGCTCGTACCGTTTCTTCGAGCAGCATAAAATCCGGATTTTGCAGTACCATCCCTACAATTCCTTCGCCTACTCGCGGCGCTTTGCGTTGAACCAGAATTTCTCCCTCAGCGGGAGCCTGCAAACCGGCTATCAGGTGCAACAGCGTCGACTTTCCCGCTCCATTACAGCCCATAAGCGCCACAAACTCACCCTTTTCAATTTGCAGATTCAAATCCTGCAATACCAAGCTTTGACGACGGCCATAACGGTAAGAAAGAGCTTTGGCTTCTACTACAGGAAAAGGCTCTATTGCCGCAGACGCTGGCTGCAGCAATGTCTCACCCCCAGCTTTCATAAGGTATGCTTCTTGAATGCATCGCACCGCTTCTTCTACTTCCAGTACAGCCGGAACGCCTAAACTGCGGCAAACATCCACCGTTTGGGGCAAGCGCAGCCCATAGCGGTCAAAGCGTTCCGCCTCCATCAGCGCTTCCTCCCTAGTGCCTTGCCAAACGATTCTTCCCTCTTGCATCATGGCAATATGAGTACATAAGGGCAAGGCTTCATGTAGACGATGCTCCACCAACACCATCGCTGTATTGCGGCGGCGCAAAAGCGCCTGTAGCACCTCCAGCAGCTCCGTCGCTCCCTGAGGGTCAAGCTGACTGATTGGCTCATCCAAGGCCAAAATTTGCGGCTGCGCCGCCATTACGGAAGCCACAGCCAAACGCTGCTTTTGACCACCGGACAAAGCATGTACGCTGCGCTTTTCTAGTCCCTCCAACCCCACTTGAAGCAATGCTTTTGACGCTTCTAAAGCCGCCGCCTCAAAACCAACGCCCAGGTTTTCCAGGAAAAATGCCGCTTCTTCCTGTACTGACGAAGAAATCAGCTGATCATCAGGAGACTGAAACACCATGCCTACGAGCTGGCTTCGTTCGCCTACGCTCCATTCGCTTACCTCTTGTCCGTCCAAGAATACCTTGCCCTGCAGCCTGCCGCCGCTCTCTTGCGGCACAAGGCCATTAAGTACTTGGAGCAGCGTACTTTTGCCACAGCCGGTTTCTCCGGCTAACAGCAGCAGCTCCCCTGCGTGAACTTCCAGATTAATGTCCTCTAGGCTGGGCTTATTGCGCCGCGGGTAGGTATAAGTAACATGCTCTAAGCGAAGCAACGGCTTCATCTTTTAATCTCCTCCCACGCGAATCAAATTCCGTCCTAAACGAATACCGCTCCAAGCGCCAATCGCCGTATATAGCAACCCATTTACGCCTACCAGCAGCGCAATATACCATTCAGCATAAAACAAGCGGTACAAAAGGCACATGGCCTGCAAACTCACATACGTCGCCGCGCCATCGGCTACAGCGCAGGCAACAGCAATTTCTACCGCCTTTCTAGCTTGGAAAGACGCCCCGCCTTTCACTTGCTCCAGATAGCGATACAGTCCGGCGCCGTAAAAGAAGGCTTCCAGCAAGAGCGCATGCATGCCAAAAGATAGAAAGCTGATAGGCGACATCTGGCCAAACGCCAACATGCCTAAAAGCATCCGCACCAATAGCGCCAGCGCCAAAACGCCTGGTCTTGGGATTAGAGCCGCCAAGGCCACCAGCAGCATATACAAGACAATACCGGAAAACAAACCGGTTACCAAGAAAGAAAAAGGTCCCAGCAATACATGCAGTACTTCTCCAAACAAAATAGTAGGCACGCTGACCACCGCAAAAGCGGCCGCTCCAAAAAGAGCCACCGTCGCCAGCCAGCGCGTTTTCATCGACGCCAGCAAGGGACGAAGACGAAAAGCGCCCCAAATAAAAGCCGCCATGACCAGCAACGCCGCGGCCAAAGTGACCCAGGCGGCTCTAGCGTCCTGTTTCACCATTTCCACAGGTCCTCTCCACACGATGGTCTCACTGTCTGACATAGCAATCTGCGCCTGCAGCAAATACGCGCCATTGCGCAGCTTTCTTTCGTCTGCATAGATTGGCAGCAATAGGGTCTGATGCCCCGAACCGTCTAAGGCAATCATGGCGTGCAGTCCTTCTTCATCCCCTGCCATAGCGCCGCCTTCCTTCTCTTCGCCAGAGGTTCCCGGCGTAAAAAAGCCGGGCAGGGGATTGCCTGTGTGAACATCCGCCAGTTGCAGCGTAACAAGCCCCAGACCTTGAACCCCCCGAGGATTGGAGATCGTCAGCGCTGCATGAGTCACAGGATGAATGGCTTCCACTTCCTGATTGGACGCGCCTTTTCCTTGCAATAAATTTTTCCAATAATCCCATTCCCGATCCCGAAGAACAACGGCGCGGGATTTCTTGCGCGCATCCCGGTGTCCATCCCGATCTAACGGCAAATTCACATCGGTTATTTCTAACGAAGCCCCTGCTCCCTCGCCGGAAGCAATCGCAATCTGCCTGGACAGCCTATTCCCGTCCGCCTCCAGGTAAATTGCGGCCGGTCCCTGCGGCGCGTCAGCCGCTGCCTTTACCCCCAGCCAGAAGAATTTTTGGTCAAAGCCCTCTTCCAGAGGAACTTCCGTGCGCCAGACATTTCCCTGCTGCTGCCATGGCCCCGCCCATTCGTCAGGCTGTAAAAACGGCGGCAGCTCTACTTGTAATAAAGTCGCCGCCTTCGGGCTTTCACGATTTTCCACAGACACCAGTAAATAGGCGCGTTCCCCTGGCTGCAAGGTTTCCTTCGCTTTTCCCGCTCCCAGCACATAGGGAAATTGGCAGTTCAAGCGCACTTGCGCCTGAACTGCCATTGTACTGAAAGCAAATAAAAACAGACCTGTTAAAATACCTATACTAAGCCTCGTTCTGCATCGTTTCCATTTACATTTCATCATTCACCTATTCATATTAGAAAGTAGCCGTCAATCCCAGACGGAATGAGCGTTCCGGCATATAGTAAGCGCTGCTGTTCGTCGTAACATCGCGCCGATTGAGCAAATTATCCACATCAAAGGTCAGGGTACGGTTTTCTTTTAATTTATAGCCTACATGAAGAGAAACAGGAATCATCGCACTGCGATCCAAGCCGTCATTATCGACACGATCGCCATAATACATAGCGCTCAAATCCGCCGTCCAAGGGCCGCTCATATAGTGTAATGCGCCATTAAAGGTCATGCGCCCCAGCGTCCTGGTCCAAGCGCTGCCATCGCTTTCCTGCTGTTCCGGATTACCAAAACTGCTTCCAAAAGAATAACTCCAATGCTTACTCAATTTATGATCATAGCTAGCTTCGATACCGCTATTACGAAACTTTGAGACATTTTGCGCTACATAATAGGTAGAGCCCCCTGAAACTATTTTTTTCCAAGTGATTTGATCGTCAACTTCCAAGCGAAACGCCGCAACCTTCCACTTTACGTCTCCTTTTTCGTATTTATACCCTACTTCCTGGTTGAGTCCTGTTTCCGGTTTCAAATCCGGATTGGAAATAAAATTGTCGCTGCTAGTTTTATATAAGGCGGTAAAATTAGGCATGCGGAAAGATTTGCTGGCATTTAAATACAGTGAGCGATTTTCATCTAAGCGGTGTAAAAACTGAAGTTGCGGCGAAAGAGCGTCAAAGCGCTGTCCTTCGCCTGTTTTAACAACATCCTCGCGAGCGCCGATAATCAGGCGGTTTTTACTGCCCAGTTCTTTATCCCATTGCATATACAGCGCGTAATGATTACGGTCATGCGGCCCGTTGGTATAGGGCGCTTTTAACGTTCTAGCCGCTTTATTGCCAGACAAGGTTTGCCCAAAATCATTGTACGATTCCCGCTGCACCGTCGTTCCTGCAAGCCATGTTGCCCCCCCGGCCTGCCAGGTTTTTTGCGTGTCGATGCCATATACGGTATTCGTGGTATCTGTCCAATCATGCTTATTCGCTAAAGCCGGTTCGGTGCCTCGCTGATCCACATGTTGACGATTAAAGAACGCCTTGCTGCTCCAGCCGTTCTTATCATACGCCAACTGCAGGCGATGCGATTCATCAATATAGTCGCTGGAACGCAGTAACGAATCATCGCCAACTTTTTTATATAGTACAGAATAGTCATCTTTCCCATAGGAGTAATTAGCGGAAAAATGATCATCAAATTTATAATGCCAGTTCACATTGTTTTTGGTAGCGTCCCCAAAAGCAGTGTAATAGCTGCCGCCGGTAGTCCCATAGGTAGCATTAGCCTTGGGATCTGTCATCACACCGCTTTCATTGGTTTTGCCGAAGGAAACATTAAAGCTAGACTTACCGGCTTGCAAGGACATACTATGGCTTTGACCGTCATTGCCTCCAGAAATAGTAACGCTGTTTTGCACTTTTTCGCGCGTAATAATATTAATAATGCCCCCAAGCGCCTCACTTCCATAAAGAACGGAGCCGCCGCCCTTCAGCACCTCTACGCGCTCCACCTGTTCAACCGGAATGCTCTCTAAGTGGTAATACCCATTCATGTTGATGGGAACGCCGTTCATCATAACCAAGGTGCCGCTTTCTACGCCTCGAATAATGATTTTACTGGTCATATTTCCCCAAGACTGCCCATGAGGCCCCATGGAGCTATAAATCAGTCCGGTGGAATACTTCAAAGCATCCGCCAAATTGGTCGCTCCAGTGGCTTTAAGCTGCTCCCGGCTGTAGCTGCTGACATCGGCTGGCGTTTCCAAGTTTTTGGACTTATAACGCAACGCCGTGACGGTCACCTCTTCCAGGGCAAACTCCTCGGTCTCCACCGCAGCTTTCGGCTCCGAACCCGGTTTAGACGCTTCCGCCGCCCAAGCCGACTGCGCCGCACTGCCCACCAACAGCGAACTCAGCAGTAAACACGCCCACAAACGCTTCTTATGTCTTGCCAAATTTTCTTTTCTCACTACACATAACTCCTCTATGTACTTCTTATTATGTTTTACGCAGCCTTCGCAGCGTTATCTATAGCTCACCTTGCGCCTCCTGCTTCGCGCTGCGCCCGCCAGCCGCGCAAAATCCGCACCAAGCCGTCGCTCTCTATCGAACGCAGCGGACGATAGGTTCCCTGCAGCCGCAAAGCGATTTCTTTAGCAATGCCCATGCGAACAAAGTCCTCTTCCGTATCAATCACCAACGCGGGGATGTCCTGATTCCCCAGTTTTTCCGCAGCATCCCGCGCCTCTTGCACAGGGTCTGCACCGCCGCTATTAGCGCGCCCGTCTGTAACCAAAACAACAACAGGCCTGGATTCTTTTTCCCGCAAACGCAGGCACTCGATCTCCCTGGCCGTCGTTTCCAGCGCCGCAGCCAGCGGCGTACGGCCTCCTGTAGGCAGTTGCTGCAGGCATTTACGCGCCAAGTCTAGGCTACGAGTTACCGGCAAAAGCACTTCCGCCTCATGGCGGCGAAAGGCGACAAGAGCAACACGGTCCCGTTTTTGATAGGCGTCCTGCAAGAACGATAAAATCGCCCCCTTGACCGCAGCCATTCTCTTTTTGGCCCCCATAGATCCGCTAGCGTCGACCACAAAAAAGAAAACGCCTCCCACGCGTGTTTCCCTCACCTTTTGGCGTAAATCCTCCGGTTTTATCACCAGCTTTACGCCTTGAGACGCTCTTTTTTTCTGCCAAGGCGCAGCCGCACGCAAGGTTGCGTCAAAAGCCAGATCGCTGACCTTGCCGTTAGGAAAAATGGCCCGCACATACCGTCCTTGCTTCAAGGAGGAACGAGTACGGCTTCTTTTTCCATTGCCGGCCCGTTCCCGACGATCCATGGTTTCTTCCAGTTTCATCTGCATTAAGCCTTTAGGCAGCGGCAAATCCACTTTTTCCTGAGGGGTCGGCTCCGAGTCTGGCTCCGGTGGTTTATCCTGTTCCTTTTGCTCATTTTCCGGCGTTTCTTCCTCCGGCGGTTTTTCGTTTTCTGCCGGCTTGTCTGCATCTGTTTCCGGATCTTGCGGCGATTCCGGCGGTTTTTCCTGCTCGTTTTGTTCGTTTTCTGGCGTTTCTTCCTCCGGCGGCGAATCCTCCTGGTTTTCTTCCGGCAAAGGCGGCTCCTGCTGCTGCCTCACCCGATGCGGCAATACGTAGAGAGCCGCTTTCTCCATATCTTTGGGCAGTACGTACGAACGCCCATCCAAAGCAGCGGCGCTTTTGGCCGCTTCCAGCAAAAACAATTCGCCCCGGTGTCCTGCGCAATGTCCTTGCGAACACCACGCCGCCGCCAATTCCATCATCGCTGCGGAAACTTCGACCTGACACACGCATTCTCTAGCTTGCAATATTTTATCTCGCAAGTGTCTTTCCTCAGCTTCCCACGCCTCAGCTACTTTCTCCGGTTCCCGCTCCCACCGCAGCACTTGCTTGACGATTTGCGCGCGCAAAGGGGCCTCCTTTTCCGCGCTTATGGATGCCATAAGTCCAAAACGATCTAAAAGAGCGTCATGCAAGGTTCCTTCTTCCGGGTTCATCGTACCTACCACGCAGAACGAAGTTTTGCTCACCTGAGACAAGCCTTCGCGTTCAATGCGTACGCAGCCGGACAACGCGGCATCCAGCAGCGGCCCAATCACCTCGCTGCGCAGCAAGTTTACTTCATCTACATACAGCACACATCCGTCCGCTTCCGTTAACAGGCCTTTTTGCAGCCGTTCTTTCCCCGTCTCCAAGGCTGTTTCCCAATCGAGGCTGCCAAAAAGTCGGTCCTCCGTAATATGTAAGGGCAGCGTACGCAAGCCTAGTTCCGGGGCCAAAATTCCTAAAGAGCGAACCAAGGTCGATTTTGCGCTGCCCTTATCCCCTGAAAGCAAAATCCCTCCGGCTGCGGGATTGACCACAGCCAAAAGCAGCGCTTCTTTAGCCTGTTCTTGACCCACAATGGCCGAAAAAGGCATTACTCCGCCGCTGCGCATGTTCCATTCTCCTCTGCTGCGCCAAACAGTTCATCTAGTACCTGAACTGAAAGGCACGCTTCTTCAAAAGGCCGCCGCCGCATGCGGTGCGGCAAAGCCAAAGACGCCGCGCGGCGCACATCCAGCAGCGTGGCTTCCTTACGCTCCTCCAGGGCCGCCAAAGTTAAAGCCGTTTTAATGACCGTAATATCCGCCCGATGTCCGTCCACGCCCAACTTTAAGGAAGCCTCGGCTACCCGCAAGAGCAATTCATCCTCAATCGCTACCTGGGGCAGCAGCTTCCTCGCGGCGGTAATTTTCCGCGCCAATTCCTCTTCCGCCGCCTCCCAAGCGCCGCGAAATTCCCTTGGCCCCGCTTCATAAGCCATGCGCCGTTTAATGACCTCCACCCGAGAAGAAGCTTCATTTTCGCCAGCCACTTCCACAGACAGCGCAAAACGGTCCAATAACTGCGGGCGAATATCCCCCTCTTCCGGGTTCATCGTACCAACCAGCACAAACCGGGCCGGATGCGAATAAGAAACGCCTTCGCGTTCTACCGTATTGACGCCCATCGCCGCGGCGTCCAGCAAAACATCCACTACATGATCGTCAAGCAAATTGATTTCATCAACATACAAAATATTGCGATTGGCTTCCGCCAAAATGCCGGGTTCAAATTTCTTTTCCCCTTCTTTAATGGCGTACTCCATATCCAAGGTCCCCACTACCCGGTCTTCCGTAGCGCTCACAGGCAGTTCCACGACGCGCATAAAGCCTGAAACGCCGCTAAGGACACCGTTCTTCGCCAGTTTGGCGGCACAAGCGTCACATAAGCGTCCCGCATCCGTCGGGTCGCAATGAAAGGGACAGCCAGCCGCCATTTCAACAGCCGGCAAGAGCGCCGCCAAGGCCCGGACGGCCGTTGACTTTGCAGTTCCCTTTTCCCCTTTAACCAATACGCCCCCTAATGCCGGATTCACCACATTTAAAAGCAGAGCCAGCTTCATGTCCTCCTGCCCGACAATAGCGCTAAAAGGATATACTTGGGTTCGTTTCATAGTTAACTCCTCCATCTATCTTTATTGCTTATGCTCTTGCAGCCACCAGCGCGCCGCCGTGCGTTTCAACGCACATTCCCCTTCGACGTTCTGCGGCGCTCCTTGTGCATCGTACCATCTGGAAAAACAGCCGCCGCCGCAATGCGGCAGCCATTGGCAGTTGCGACACATAGCCATACCGTCGCAGATTCGTTCCGCCGCGCGCTTGCGTAAAAGCGGCTCCGGTCCTTCCTCTACGCGCCCCAGGTAAAAATGCGCATCCCCAGACAACGAGGCGCAAGCGTATAGCGAGCCGTCTGCAGCCACATACAAGGCTTCGCCAGTCATCGCATGACAGTGTCCAAAGCAGGCTAGCTTGCTTTGCTGTAATTTATCGACTCTGGCGACTTGCGCCATCTCCAAAGCCCCCCCGTTGGCCTTGCGCCAAAACTCATTTCTCTCCAGCGCCTGCCAAAAGCCCTGCTCCACTTGCGCCGCCTGCGGCGCTTGCACCTGATCGCCTCTGCCTCTTGGCCGCAGCAGATCAAAGCCCAAGGAGCGCGCGCACCCGAAGTAGCACGCCATATCAACCGTCTCCGACAGCTTAAGAACATTTTCCGCCGTAACCACGCAAGTAACTCCTGCGCCACATTTTTCTTCCGCCAAATTCTTCATACCCAAAGCCACGGATTGCATAGTTCCTTTGCCGTCTGGAAAGCAGCGCATTTGATCGTGAACCGCAGGCCTGCCGTCCACACTAACCCCCACGCCTACTCCGTATTGACGTAGCTGCTTCACTAGCTCCGCCGTAAGGAGCGAGCCATTTGTCTGCACCTGCAGCACAGCCGGCCATTTTCGTTCCCGAATCCAGGCCGCCGTCTTGAGCAGCGCCTCCGCCGCCAGCAGCGGCTCTCCTCCTGTAAACTGCACTAAAAATGGCTCTTGTGATTCTTGTGATGCCGCTACGGAGGCTACCGCTTGCTTAGCGACCGCTAGCGGCATGGACAACGGCTTTTTTCCGGCGGCATAACAGTAGCGGCAGGCAAAATTACATTGCCCTGTCAATTCCAAAATCAAAACGCGGCAGCCTTGCCAGCTATGCATCGCTTCGTTCCTCCAGGTCTCCTTCAATATCCAACTGCAACCGGCGCAGCTGCTGCAGTATGGCTTCGTCCGTCTGCCACAACTGCCGCTGTGACGCTTCCAAGAGTTTCTCCGTAATGCGCTCCAGCGCCCACGGATTGACCTCTTTCATCCACTCCTGCATAGTCGCGTCAAGAGCATATTTTTCCGCCAAAGTTTGATACATCCAGTCTTCCATGACCGCGCTGGTGGCATCCCAGCCCAAGCAGCGAGAAACCAAGCCGGCTAAATCCGCCGCTCCCTTATAACCGTGATGTTTCATACCTTCGATAAATTTAGGATTCGCCATCTCGCCGCGAAAAAGACGCTTCACTTCCTCCTGGAGCGACCGCACCTTCACCTGGCCGCGATCTGAGGTGTCGCCACAATAGGAGCGGGGAGCTTCCCCTTTCAGCGACCTAACGGCGGCAATCATGCCGCCATGATAGGAATTAAAATCATCCGAGTTAAACATGTTGACTTCCCGGTTGTCTTCGTTTTTCACCGTTACATCCAGCGTCTGCAAGCGCTGCGCAAACAAATCAGGCACGAAATCCCCTTGGGCTTTTGCGCCATAAGCATGAGCGCCCCAGCGCACATAGGCTTTCGCTAGATCGTCTACCGACTCCCAGTTGCACTCTTCAATGACGCTTCCCACACCGGCGCCATAGGCACCCGGCGGACAGCCAAAAATTCGAAAACTCGCCTGCCGCCAAGCATCGCTTGGCGCTGCGCCGTTCTCCGCCAGCTTCTCTGCATCTAGCTGCACCTGCTTGCGCACATAGTTATCCTCGGTATCTTCTTCCAAGGCAGCCACCATGGCAACGGCTTCATCCATCCATTGGACCACTACCGGCATTGCATCGCGAAACATGCCGCTGATGCGGGCGGTTACGTCCAGGCGCGGGCGCTTCAATTCCGCCAGAGGGATCACTTCCAAGGCAATGACCCGTTGGCTTCCTTTTTGCCAAACTGGCCGCACTCCTAAAAAGTAAAGAAATTCCGCAATGCATTGCCCGCGGCTGCGCATATTGGCACCGCTCCAAAAAATCATGCCGATATTTTCAGGATACTGCCCTTCCTCAACAATATAGCGTGCAATCACGCCATCTCCTAGTTGGCAGCCCAGCTCCCAAGCCGCCGGAGATGGCAGCAATTTCGGATCGACGCCGTAAAAATTGCGTCCCGTGGGCAGTACGTCCGTCATGCCGCTGGTGGGCGAGCCGGCCGGTCCTGGCTCTACATAACAGCCGGATAAAGCGTCCAGCAAATGGCTCATTTCCTGACTTGTCGCCTGCAATGCCGGAACCAGCACTTCACAAATATACTCCGCTAACCCTGACAGCTGTTCCCGCAACAAAGCATCACTATCGCCAATACTTGCCACCGCGCTTCGCCGCGCCGCTTCATTAAAATTCCCGGCTTGCAAAATGCCGATAAAGCGCCTGGCCGCTTCTTCCACTTCATCCAAAATCCGCCCCTGCGTTTGCAGGCCGTCTGGCGTCAGCACGCCGCTTGCCGCCAGCAAAGCCTCATACTCATAGCCGCGGATGTTAGCCAGCAGTTTCGGCAAAGAAGGCTGCTCCGCCTGCTCGACGCGAGTCAGCGCCAGCAAGTAGCCAAGAAGAGTCTCCTGCTGCGGCGCCTGCCCGAGTATATGCAAACCTGTACGAATGGACATGTTTTTAATATCTGAAATATAGGCGTGCAGCTTTAAAGCATAAGCTGAAAAGTCTGCCTCCGGCGGCACTTCCCTTTCCAAGGATGCAGTCGCCGCTTTTTCCCGAATTCGTCCAGCCGCCACCTCCGCCTGTTCCGGTTGAAAGGTTAAGAAATGCTGGTACTCTTCGAGCATTTTTTCTAATTCTTCCAGTTCTTCATACGCTTCCGCCCTAGCCATGGGCGGCGGCAAATGCCCGATTAGGCAGGCGGCGCTGCGCCGTTTAGCCTGTACGCCTTCGCCAATAACCGTAATCAAGTACGGATATACGTTCGGCAAGTCCGCCAATGCCAAATCCGGATAGCACGCTTCGCTCAGTCCCGCGCCCTTGCCTGGCAACCATTCCAACGAGCCATGAGTGCCAATATGTACCACCGCATCCGCTTGAAAATCCTCTTTCAGCCAGCGATAAAAGGCCAAGTAATGATAGGTAGGCGCACAATCCGGCGAATGATACAGTTTCCCCGGATCTCCTTCAAAGCCTCGCGGCGGCTGAACCGTAACCACCACATTACCCAGGCGTAAACCAGGCACCAGCAAGCCTTCTTCATAACAAAAGGCTTCTCCCGGAGCCTCGCCCCAGCTTTCCTTCATATGCGTCCGCACTTTGGGGGGCCACTGTTTCGCCCATTCTTGAACCCGTTTTGAATCAACCCAGCCCAAAGCAGTCTTCTTTTGTTTGTCTGTCAAAAAACGTCCGTCATTGGTCGCCTGGGCCAGCATAGCTTCCAGCAGCTCCGCCCCATTCACGGGCAGCTCGCCAACTAGATAGCCAGCTGCCTCCATTCTCTCCAGCAGCTGCTGTACGCTTGCGGGAGAATCAAGGCCTTCCGCCGTACCGATATTGAAATTGCGGGGCGGATAATTATGAAAAATGATGGCGATTTTCTTTTCGCTATTCTTCTTCTGACGCAGCCTAGCCCACTTCGCCGCCCTAGCGGCCATAGCCTTGCAGCGTTCTGCGATCGGTTCAAAATGACTTGCCCCGTCTTCATCTACCGATTTCGCCGCCAAAGGCGCTCCATGAATCACACCGTCAAACTCTGGAAGCACAACACAACAAGAAAGTTCTACTGGGTTTAGACCGGTTACGCTTGTCTCCCAGCTCTCCTCCGTTTGCAGCAAAGTAACGCCTTGTAAAATTGGCACATTTAACTTCTGTAAAAACAAAGGATCCACAGGACGACCAACGGTAAGGGAAAACTTGAAGCAATTAATAACAACATCCACTAAGCAGCGTCCTGTTGCATCAAAGAAAAAACGCCGTACCGCCTCATCTACGCCTGGCGCCCCTAAAGCCTCGTTCTTGGCCCAATGGCTAAAAATCGGAATGACCTGCAGCCCCTGCGCCTCCAGCTCTCGAATCAATCTTTCCTGATGCCGCAAATCACGCCAAACCCATTCGTCGCGCGGAAACAAGATTCCCGCAGTTAAAGATTTTTCCGACCAGCATTGTTGCTTAAACGCAAAAAAATCCTCCGCTTCCCCCTGGTACGCAGGATGAAAAATTCCTTGCCACGGCTGCTGGCGAGGTTGCTCCCAAGACACATTTTCTTGAGCAAACGACGCAGCCAACCATTGCCAAAAATTGATATAGTTTTGCACGCCCCCAAAAGAAAGATACTGCCTCGCCTGCAATTGCCTTGCCGCATTAAAGCCCTGCGCCTCACCTTTTACTTCCGGATTCGCTGGCAGCATCACAAAGGGCTTCTTCGCCCGACGCAAATAGGCTATTGTTTTTTCTAAAAAAGACCACTCTTTTCCATGGCCCATCCATGAGCACACCAAGCATGCGCACTGATCTAAGGTATGCTGCCATGCCGCTGTCCAAAGTGCGTCTTCCTGTAGTCCTACAACTTGACCTTTCGCAGATATGTTACACTTTCGCAGCGCCTGCTGCATTTGCTGCTGTTGCCGCTCAATATTACTAATAAAAACAATCGACTTCATTTCTTGCTCCTTACTTACTATGCACTACGAGGCAAAGTCTGTCTTTTTTCGCTGCACCGTCAGTCCAGCTGCAATAATCGCCGCCTGCCTAGTAAGGCCTTCTTGCAAAGGCAGATTCAACCAGGGAATACCGTATTCCCTCTCTAAATACCGCGCTAATGCGCCCCCAAGTTCTTCATGTCCCACTACATTTAGCTGTACCCTGGTCGAACTTACAATATCCGCTAGTGTCGCTTTACACCCGGGCGCTGCACGAACCGAAACCCCTATTTTCATCAATGCATCACTCAATTCAGCAAACTGCTCTACATCTTGCTGGCAGCTCACACTATAACCAAGTACGGCAATTTGATTCGGAAAAATTTCACGCCGTTCTTGCAGAGGCAAGGTCTGGAATAAAGCGGCCGCCGCACTGCGATAGCCGCGCGCAAACAATTCCGGCGAACCATTGCGATTCTTCTGCAATAGTTGGTAACTTTGCAATGTCCTCACTGCTACGCGAGGCAATAACTCATCAGAAGCCAGCATTACCGCTTCCTCTCGGCACAACCCCTCCAGCCCCTGCCTTTCCAACAACCCGCAAGCGTAGAAATAACACCAGAGTGATTGCATGCGTGCAGCCCCTACATCGGATATACCCTCAAAAAACGCGCTAGCCCCTTGCCATAGCGTCTCATTTTTCCGCATAAGCCAATCCGCTTTTCCTACACGCATAGGAACCGCCGCCTCTCTCCATATTATCCTCTCAAGCGAAAGCTAACTGACAATGTCGTCCGGCAGCGCACTGCGCCGCCGCCCTCTTGTCTTGCCGGCACAAATTGCCATTGCCTAACCGCGTCCAAGGCCGCTTCATCCATTTCTCCATATCCAGAGGACGATACCACATTCGCATCGCCTACGCTTCCGTCTTCCAAGACCAGCATGCGTACCGCCACTCGACCTTCAATACGCTGCTGACGCAGAGATTCCGGATACGCCGGCTCCGTCTGCCGTAAGATGCGCGGCGGTAATACTCTAGCGGAAGCAGGTACTGTCCCGCCGCTGCCGCCAGCACCAGTTCCTGCGCTTTGTCCATCCGACGGGCTGCCTCCCTCTAACGAACCTCCGCCAGCTGCAGCGCCCTCACTGACAGGGCCAGCCGTAACTGCGTTTCCCATAGCCTGAGGCGCCGCTTGGACATTGGTCGGCACCGCTGCAACAGCGCTAACGGCGGCCTGGGCTTGCTGCTGCCTAGCAGCCGGTGCGCTTGGCGGCGCTATCGACGGCATAGCCGCTGCTGCACCATTTACAGGCAAAGGCGCAGCGTTTAAGGAAAGCTCCAAATACTCTTCTACGGCTTGCGCTGGCCAAGAAAAAACGCCGACATATCCTAGCACTAGCAGGACCACAAGATGCGCGCTCGCCGAAATTGTCAGCGCTTTTTTTGAACTTTTGCTCATGGCTGCGCAGCTCCCGCTTCTGTTGCCACGCTAAGACGCTGCACTCCGGCAGCTTTCAAGGCATCCATAACAGCCACTACACGCCCATATTCCACACGTTTATCAGCACGTAAAACAAAAAACGCTTCCTGCTGTCTGGACATTTCCAACTGAATTCGCTTCCCCAAAAGCGGCAGAGGCACATTTTCCTCATCTACATACGTCTGCCCTTCAGCCGTTACCGTAACGGCCACCTGCTTTTTCAAATCCGCCTGCGCCGCTTGCGCCGCCGGCAACTGCACAGGCAGCGTTTTCTGCTCTACCATATATAAGGTGCTCAGCATGAAGAAGACCAAGAGAAAGAAAATAATGTCAATCATAGGAATAATCATCAGCCGCGGCTGACGCGATACCCTCCATTCACGCAGTTTCACGGCTGCGCCTCCCTGTAGCAATATTGGAACCCGTCAAAAGGGCAGCACCGCATTCTTCCATATCTCCCGCTAAGCGCTCTAAACGTTGGCAAAGCCAGGAATGACACAACAACGCCAAAACCGCTACGCAAAGACCTGTTGCTGTCGCCACCAACGCTTCCCCAACTCCGCCGGTGATCGCCTGCATTTGTCCTGTTTTGACAGCCAAAACTTGAAACGACTGAATCATTCCCACTACTGTTCCCAAAAGGCCCAGGAGCGGCGCTAATGTGACAATGGTCTCCAAATAGCTTAAGCGTTCCCGAAACCGTCCCATTACCGTCGCCGCCGCATTCTCAAACATTTGCAGTTGCACCGACGCCTCCAAGCCACGCCAGCTATATGCATCCTGCAACAGCTTAGAAAAGGCTCCCGCCGTTGCCGGCGGTTCAATCCAACGGCCCTCTTGCAGCGAACTCAAAAATTCCGCCTTCCCGCCTCGAAAACTCTCCGCCTCTTTATAGTTCCAATGCCGATCCAAAGTCACTGCCACCACCAAAATCGAGCAAAAAATCAACGGATACATAACCACGCCACCCGCTTGAAACAACTGCCAAATCCGTTCTAAGTCCATCTTTCAAACTCCTTTCACGACCACTTCTGCTTTATACGGTTTATTTTCAATTGGCCGCAGCCTGTCTTTGAAAAAGAAAGCCCCTACCCCTGGGGCCGCCGTTAAAAACGACTTATAGTGAGCAATGAAATCTATCCTAAAATTCCTCCAAGGAACTTCAAGATCGTAAGGAATGAGTCTTTCTTGCAAATCTCGGCGCAAGCTCTTGCAAGCCTTCTTCTTTAAATAAGGCGTCCTTTACACCGGATTTTACTGCATCAGCCAACATTTCCCCTAGTTTCGACTGCGTACCAACATCCTTGCATACCAATCCTTCTTTATGGCTTACAAGAATCACACCATCGGTGCCAGTGCCAGTTGCCGGAAGCAAACTAGAGGGACTGCATACCGCTAAGTCCTGCAAAGCTGCGGTTTTAGCTTCCGTAGCTGTAATCAGAGCTTTCACTAAAGCTCCAGGGGATAAGATTGCTTCTATAAGCAGCATAATATTAATAGTTCCTGAAATAGGAACGTATTTCCCATGATGTTCCCAGTAAAGCGCATCTTCCCCGGCTCGGGCGGCATTATGCTTCACCCCTGCCGTCACAATGGCTTCGATGGTAATTCCTTCATAAAAGCGCCGTTGGTAAGACATGCATTCCATATGGGCCGTCGTTAAAAGACCGCTTGTTCCGTCTTCTTCTAAGGCTTCCCTCTTGGCAATAGCGGCCAAATATCGCTCTAAGCCGCCGCCAGGCAATGCCGCCTCACTTTCAACGTAAAAAGTCAAACGATGATTAAATATTGCCGATACCTCGCGCATGCCGCCGTTATAAGGAGATGTACTCAAAGCAATACGCCGCTGTGGAAAGCGGCAAAGCAGCAAATCTTCTTTAACCTGCAAAACACCTCCTGCAGAAAGTAGACGATTTTGCTCCATGTAAATCCAACCTTTCTACCAGCAAGGCGCTAGCGTCAATAAAAATAGACTACCCCGTCTACAATAGACGAGGTAGTCTGAATTGACAAACAATTTCTGGGTTTGCTAAAGTATGCCTGTCAAATCCCCTCCCCATCGTTCGTAGGTCAAATGGTGATTGTCAAACAGGCAGTTCTCCTGGCTCTGGATCTTTGCTCATTCAAACCTTCCCAAGACTTTCGCCCCAGTGGCATTTCTTGAATTAGCTCCCCATTACAGTGGCGGGACCGCGCCGGTATCGCACCGGACTTCCCTATTAAGCCCTTGCGGGCACCTGTTCCGCTTTTTTATGGATTTGTCTTTCTGGCATTAATGCTGAGGCTGATACAAGCCTCGAATCGCATCGCGAACATGTTTCACGTAAATGGAACGATAGGCCGCATTTTCTCCTAGACCCTTCACAACCGTTTCTACTTGAAAACCTTCTTTTTGTAGACGGTTTTTCCAAGAAGTCGATTCGCTGCCAGCCATATCATTATTGGCATGATCACCAGCCACCAACATAAAGGGCATCAAGATAACCTTTTTGACTTGGTTTTTTTTCAACTCCGCCAGAGCATCTTCAAAGTTAGGATGATCGGTTTCCTCCACAACGCCCATGTACGCTTTATTACCTCTAGCTTGCAAAATGCTCTGCATTTTTGCATACGCCGGATTCGGCTGATGCGGCGAACCATGGCCCATGAAAAGAACCGCTTCCCCGGTTCCTAATTTAGGCATTTGTTTTTCAGCCGCTGCGGCCAACACCGTGAAATCGTCCGGCATGCCCTGCTGTCCATCAAACATCAAAACCGGCCGTCCTACGGCAATGCTTTCAAAGGAATTATCGGCCCAAGCCTGACGATATGCATTTAAAATCTTCTTTTCATATTCCTCTCCCGGAGTCAAATGCAGCGGTTGAATGATCACTTCTTGATAGCCTTCCGCCTTCAACTTTGCTAAGGCTTGCTCCAAAGTATCCACTTGAATCTTTTCTTCCGCCGCCATCTTGGCGATTACCTTCCGGGCCGTAAAGGCGCGACGCACTTCGTAGTCAGGAAACGCCGCCCGAATATCATTTTCCGCAGTTTCAATGCAAGCTTTACGAGCATCTGGAAAAGTTGTACCGAAGCTGGTAACTACAATGGCTTTTTTCGTTTGCGCTGCTGCCGCTCCGCCGCCAAAACCAACCGAAAGCAAGCATACGGCGCACATGGCGAACAGTCCTTTTTTCATCCACTTATTCATTCATTTCCACTCCTTGTTTTTTCTACTATTAGCTGTAACGATAAAAATCCCAACGCCTACACGTTGGGATTACATAGCAAACAGCCTTGTTGCCTGAATCTCCATCCCCATCCGTCGTAGGTATAGCGGTGATTGTCAAACAGGCAGTTCTCCTGGCTCTGGATCGTCGCTCGCCCAAACCTTCCCAAGGCTTTCGCCCCAGTGGCATTTCTTGGGTTTGCTCCCCATTACAGTGGCGGGACCGCGCCGGTATTGCACCGAACTTCCCTATTAAGCCCTTGCGGGCACCTGTTCCATACATATTCAGTTGTTATTGTTAACTTTAGCAAAGGCTTTAATAAAAGTCAACCAAGTTGGGTTTTGCTTTTTCGGAAATTTAGGAATAGCGCAAAATTATCTCTTATTCATTTTCGTTTAGCCTATAAAATCCCTCATAAGTTTCACAATTTCTTTTTTCTTTTTCAAATAGCATGAGTAAAAGTAGCTTCCAGCTTCGTGTTTTTCAAACCGCTTTCCACTTCTTTTTGATCTTTATAGACCAATTCCAGCGAATTATCTTTGTTCAATTGATGTTTAACGCCATAATAAAAGCCCTTGTTGTTGTTGTCGAAATCGCTTTGTTTTCCCATATCGCCATTCGTTTCTACTTTAAACGCAGTAATATACATTGACGTTTTATCATCAAAGCCATAATTCCACGTTACCGCATAGGCGTGATTGTCTTCGCTGCGATTCGACTGCGTATATTCTGCCGTCCAGGTATGCTTGCCCTGCTGATAGCTGCTGTCCAGCGCCCAATGGTTCGTATTTCCATTGACTCGATCTTGATAACGACCTAAAGTCATACCCCACTGAAACTGCTTGTTGGGATGAAAGCCAGTTCGAATCGCATAAATCCGGTTGTCTTCATCTCCAGCATTATCCTCTTGTACAAAAGCCGCATTGATATCTAAGCCCGCCGTGGACCCATTTACAGTCACCCCGTCTACAAAAACCCGTTTCCCAATATTGGACTCTGAGCGGCTGTAAAGAAGCGACGTCGCTCCGATGGTTACATCCTGGCGGCCAAGTTTAAACGCCAAATCTCCGGCTTGCTTCGTTATGCCAAATTGATCAATCGCCATTACCGTTTTTTTATTGCCATACACAGCGCCATCGGTATTATAGTCCGCCAAACTCGGCTGCGTAGCGCATTGCGCTCCTAAGCGAGCGAACAAAGACCACCCGCTCCCCAACGCGGCTTCTCCTGTTAAACGCAGCGAACTCATAGTACCTGAAACATTTGCTTCCCCTTCGCGCGTATCTTGCTCATACTTTACCGTTACATCGCCGCTGAGTTTAACCCCAGGCTCCGCTTCCGCAGCGAACGCCAACGAGGAAGCAGAAAAAGCAAGGCCCGTTACAGCTATAAGCATCTTTTTTTTCATAAAAGTTCTCTCCTCCTTCTACTATTTTCTTAACCTTCCTTATTGGTTTTTCTCTTTTCCCCCTTTTTATTTGAGTCCATAAAGAAAACCCTTTTGCAACAGCAAAAGGGCGTCGTTTCGCAGGTAAATTTTACATAAAATAAGACTGACCTGGAATGGTCAGTCTTACTATGTAAAATCGTCTCACGAAATCCCCTTCCTGTCGCTCGCAGGTATAGCGGTGATTGTTGGTTAGGCAGTTCTCCTGGCTCTGGATCATCGCGGCTTCAAACCTTCCCGGAACCATTCTTCCAGTGGTATCTTTTGAAGCAACTCTCCCATTACAGTGGCGGGACCGCGCCGGCATTGCACCGGACTTCCCTATTAAGCCCTTGCGGGCACCTAAACCCTCTTTATGCGGTTTTCTTTACTAATTTAAATACTAGCAGTTTTGTGCTGTTTGTCAAGTCGTTTTCGTCATTCCAGCGAACTTCTTCCACCTTTACGCTTCTTATTTGGCACCGATTCCTAATTGATCTTTGTATTTCCGCATGCCCTCTATGCAGCACTGCATGACCGTATTCGCCTCCAGATTCAACATGGCAAATCCTTGGTTAATGACCTCCCGGTTACATTTAGCGGCAAAGCTTTTATCCTTGAATTTTTTCTTCAAGCTTTTCACTTCCATATCCTCAATACCCGTAGGACGCATCAAGGCGGCAGCCATAATAATTCCAGTCAGTTCATCTACAGTAAACAAGCTTTTTTCCAGGTTGGTAAGAGGCTCGCATTCCTCTGTGCAAAGACCATAGCCATGAGAAAGAATGGCCCTGATGTCGTCCTCTTCCACATCTTCGCCGCTCAGAAGCTCCCGCACATGCTGGCAGTGCTCCTCAGGATATTTTTCATAGTCAACATCATGCAAATAGCCGATAGCCGCCCAATGAGCCGCATCCTCTTGAAAATACTCCCCCATGGCCTCCATCGCCGCGCTCACAGCCTGGGCGTGCAATAGTAAGTGTTTTTCCGTAACATGTTTCTTTAAAATGCCTTGCGCTTTTTCCAAGGTTAACTTTGCCATTTCCGCCGCCTCCATACAACAATATCTTGTATTCTAGTTCTTCCTACGATTACAACATTCATTATACCTCGTCTCTAGCCTACATAAAAGCGGCGCGGCAAATTCTATGCGACCTCACCTTGACAAAGCTCTTCGATCCTTCGGATGTGTCACCGGAGCCGCCGCCAACAGTTTTTGCGTATACGGATGTTTTCCTTGCGCTAACTGATGCGCAGGCAAAACTTCAACCAGTCTGCCTTCTTGCATAATACCGACGCGGTCTGCTACGTGGGGCAGCATGGCCAGATTATGCGTAATAAAAAGATAGGTCAAATCCATCTGCTGCCGCACTTGATGCAACAAGCCAAGGATTTGATTCTGCAACGTCACATCCAAACTCGACGTAGCCTCGTCAAATACAACCAGCCTTGGCTGCGGCAAAAGAGCCCTAGCCAAAGCGACTCGCTGGCACTCCCCTCCAGAAAGTTCTCCCGGATACCGCTCCAAAACTTTAGCGGACAAGCCGCAGCATTCCAGCATATTGCTGATCCGCTTCGTTACGCGAGCTTCATTTTCCTCCAAAACAAAAGACCGCACCGGTTCCGCTAGAATTTCTCCTACCTGCATACGGGGATTCATGGAAGAATAAGCGTCTTGAAACACCATCTGCACTTGACGCCGATAGTTTTTTTGCGCCTTCCCCTTTAGCGCGGAAATATCCTCACCATCAAAAAGAATTTTGCCTGATGCCAGCGGCTCCAACAATAAGATCGCTCTAGCCAGCGTACTTTTCCCGCTGCCGCTTTCGCCAGCCAACGCCAAGCGCTCTCCTTCGGCAATCTGCAAGGATACCTTTTCTACGGCCTTCACTTCTTTATGCCCGGCCAGCCAATGCGAATGCAACCGATAACGGCAACAAACGTTTTCAACTACAAGAAGACTCATGCGCCGCCTCCTCAATCAATTCGAAGCGGCTGGCCGCCAACAAGCGCTGCGTATAGGCCTCCTGAGGCGCATCAAAAATTGCTGTACAGCTCCCCTGTTCTACCACGCGTCCCTCGCGCATGACCGCCACCTGATCCGCCAGCTCTGCAATCACGCCCATATCATGAGAGACTAAAAGCACTGAGCTTCCTCCCTCTTGCTGCAAGCGGCGCAATTCTTCGATAATCTGCGCTTGCAAGGTCACATCCAAGGCGGTAGTCGGCTCATCTGCGATGATCAAAGGAGGCTCCAGCGCCACAGCCATAGCAATCAGCACTCTCTGCCGCTGACCGCCTGACAATTGGTGCGGAAAGCGATAGTACAGCTCTTCCGGCTTTGTAACGCCCGCGCGAAGCAGAGCTTGTCTCGCCCCGGCTCCAGCCTCTCGACGCGACAGCTTCCGGTGCACTCGAAAAAGCTCTGCTACCTGCCAGCCTACAGGCAATACCGGATTCAGCGAGGCCAGGGGATCTTGAAAGACCATGCCGATCGCCGCACCGCGTAGCGCGCGCAGCTCCTCCGGCTTCAAGGCGCATAGGTTTTTCCCTTGAAACCAGGCTTCTCCTTGAACCTGCACATTGTTGCGCCCCATACCGGCCAGCCCCATCACCGCCTGCAGCGTCAACGACTTGCCGCTGCCGCTTTCTCCTACCAAGCCCAAGACTTCACCGGCAGGCACATCAAAGGTCACATCCCGAACTAAAGGCGCGCCATCAATAGAAACCGACACATGGCGCAAGGACAAACAAGATTCCTTCATGACGCCTCTCCTTTTGCTCCGAAATTTCCTTTGCCCCCTAATGGATCAAGAGCGTCTCGCACCGCATCTCCCAAGAAGTTAATGGCAAGTACGGTCAAGACAATAAAGCAGCCCGGGAAAAAGGTAATCCACCAGGCGCCCGCTAAAATGCTCCGCTGCCCGCCCATCAGCATATTCCCCCAGGAAGGAAGGTGCGGCGGAATCCCCATGCCCAGAAAGCTGAGGGCCGCTTCCGTTACAATCGCATGGCCTACGCTCATCGTCGCCAACACGACAACCGAAGGCAAACAATTCGGCAAGATGTGCCGCCAAATCAACGTTCCATCACTTGCGCCGCATGTAAGCGCCGCCTGCACAAAAGGCTGCTGTTTCACCGCTAAAAACTCGGTCCGTACAATACGGGCCGTCTGCATCCAACTGGTAGCCGCAATCACCCCAATAACACTTTGAAAGCCTTGACCGCTCAGCGCCTGCAAGGCAATGACCAGCACCAGCGTCGGCACCGAAAGCAAGCCATCCAACAAACGCATCAGCGCATTATCCGCCAAGCCGCCTGCATAGCCGCTGACCACGCCATATAAAAGCCCCAGGGTAGTCGCCAGAGCCACCGAAGCAATGCCCACCGCAAGGGATACGCGCGCGCCATACAACAGACGGCTGAAAATATCACGTCCCAGTTCATCCGTACCAAATAGATGTATACCGCTAGGAGGCTGCCGTACCGCTGCTAAGTCGGCGTCCACCGGACTATACGCCGCCAAAAGCGGCGCAGCAGCAGCCAATAAAAGCATGATCGCCAAGACGATTAAACCGCCCTGCCCCAAACGGTGGCGCACCAGACGTTTCCAAAAAGTCTTGTTACCCAATGCCGCCCACCTTCTTTCGCAGCCCTTCCACTGTAAGCCGGGGATCTACCCAAGCGCAGGCGATATCCGCCAGCAAGTTTCCGGCGACGACAAAGCAACCGGTTAACAATATCGTTCCCATCAATAGCGGATAATCTCGCATGGATGCGGCTTGAATACTCAATTGTCCCAGGCCTGGATAAGCAAATACCGTTTCCACCAGATAACCTCCCCCGACAAGAGAAGAAAAAGATAACCCGCCATAGGTAATAACAGGCACCAAGGCATTGCGAAAGGCGTGCAGATAATGCACTCTTCGCGGCGATAAGCCTTTGGCGTGGGCCATACGAATATATTCCTTACCCAGCACTTCCAGCATGCTGGAACGCACAAAGCGAATGTAAGCGCCCACATGACTTAACGCCAGCACAATGACCGGCAGCAGCAAATGCCGCAGCCGGTCGAGCCAATCTCCATCAGTCCCCAAAGAAGCCATGCCAGCGGATGGCAGCCAGCCTAAATAGACGCTGAAAAACAAAATCGCTAACAGCGCCAGCCAAAAGCTAGGAATGGAAAAAAAGAGAAACGAAAAAAACGTCGCCAGATAATCAATCCACGAATATTGACGAATGGCGCTAGCCAAGCCCACGGCAACCGCCAGGCATACCATCAGCGCCAAAGCGCTCACATTCAGCACAATAGTGCGCGGCAGCCGCTCCGCCAGCATTTGAGATACCGGGCGGCCGGTAATATAGGAAGTTCCCAATTCGCCTTGTAAAGCTTGCGACAACCAGCGTCCATACTGTACAGGCAATGGTTGATCCAGCCCCAAATTTTCACGGATGCGCTCCTGGTCCGCCGGGCGCATTCGTTCCAATTGGCTGCCGTACATGGCCACCGCCGGGTCCCCATGGGCCGTATGAATAAAGAAAAAGGAGCAGAGGCTGACAACCAGCAGCACCGGCACACTAGCCAGCAGCCTCCGCAAAATAAACAGCAGCATCAGGGAGTCTTGCTCCATTCTTCAACATTCCAAGTATAACCGGCGCCATGATGGCCCAACGTCCTTGCCTTGAAGCCGCCGATGCTTTTATTATGAACTACGGCAACATCCAAGTAAACCAAGAAATTAAACGCTGGGTCCTCTGCCAACGCTTGCTGAAACTGAGCGTAAAATCCTTTGCGCGCTTCTTGATTCATTGTTTGCCGCGCCGCTGTCAAAGCTGCATCTACCTTAGCATTTTTATAGTGTTCATAGTTTTGGCTGCTGGGGTCGCTGCCATGGAAGATCCGGTACGTATCTTGATCCGGATCAAACGGACTGCCCCAACCTAACAAAAAGGTTTCCATGTCTGCGATTTTAAAGGATCCTTTTTCTCGCGGATCCGGCACGGAGTCTACGCCAATTTGTTTAAACTGCGTGGACAAGGCGTTCGCTAAGGAAACCCGCACTGGATCATGGGCAAAAGTAGTAATTTTAAAAGTCAACTTCTTCCCGTCTTTTTGCAGCATTCCGTCCGCTCCCGGCGTATAGCCTGCCGCAACCAGCAGTTCTTTCGCCTTTGCCGGGTTATAGGCGTATGTTTCTACCGCACTGTTATTGGCCCAATTGAGCTGCAGCGGTCCGTAAGCCGCCTTCCCCCAGCCAAGCATCACGCCTTTTACCAGCGCCTCCCGGTCTACGGCAAAATTCAATGCCTGGCGTACACGCGCATCATTCCATAACGGAAATTGGCTATTATACATCAAGCAGCGATAATCCGCCGTTACTACTCGTTCCACCTGGAGGCTCTGCACTTTTTGCACCCGCTCCACTTGAGCCGGATCGACAAGAGCTACATCAATTTCTCCGGTTTCCAACTGCAACGCCCGGACATTCTGATCCGGCAGGAACTTCAAGATCACTTTCTCCACTTTCGGAGCGCCCCGATAAAAATCCTTATTGGCTTCCAACGTCATCGCTTGTCCTTTTTGCCATTGTCCCAGACGGAAAGGTCCGGTGCCAATCGGCTGAGCGTTAAAGGCATCTTGATTCACGTCTTTTCCCGCTAAGGCATGTTTCGGAATCATGCCGGTTGTCATAGCGTCAAGCAAGGGAAAAGGCGTCTTTAAAACAATCTTGACCGTATAGGGATCAAGTACGCTTACCTCTTGAATTTCTTCAAAACGTTCACGAATGGTCGAATTGCTTTTTTTGTCTAACGCCGTATCAATCGTAAATTTAACGTCTTCAGCCGTAAACGGCTGGCCATCATGCCATTTTACGTTTTGCCGCAGCTTGAATATGTATTCCTTTTGATCGGCGCTTATTTGCCAGGATTCCGCTAAATCCGGCGCAAGCTCATTCTTTTCATTATATCTGGTCAAGCCGGTAAAGATCAGCATTACCGCGTCATCATGCTCGTCTGTAAAGAGCGGATTTACCTTGGCAGACTCATTCTCAACCCCCAAGACAATCGCATCCGCCGGGGTCTTCGCTTCTTTTTTCCCTCCGCACCCTGTCAACAGTAATGCTGCCATTAGCATGCCGCACAGCATAAGATAGAGAGCTGTCTTTTTCTTCATCCTCCACAACAACCTTTCTTCTCTTTTCATAAAAAAACAACAGCCCAATTACGCCTGCGGATCGCAGACGAACTTGCAGCTGTTACACATTCGTGTGTATTACGCTTCCTTCGTGAAAGCTCTATTATGTATAGCTATTCTTCGTTTTTAACAAATTACCTGCCACTGCACTTATTTTCTTTCTCTTCAATAGTATTAACGCCCATAAACAAGAGCCAGGCAAATTACTCCGCCTGACTCCTGTATTGGATTTTGCGTTATAAACTTAATGCGTCAACGCGCGCAATCGCCTGGAGCATTTTCTCCGTAGTCACAGTTACCGGCATGTTTTTCATATCCGGCAGTGATACCGCTTTCGCTGCAACGGCCTCCAGTTGTGCCGCTGTTGTTTTAGCAATCTGCTGGCTAGTCACAGGTACGCCGCAAGCTTTAGCAATTCCAATAGCCTCCAGAAGCTCTTCTTCCGGCCGTCCTTCCAGAGCCAATAAGCAAAGATTTCCATAGCCCACTGTCCGGCCATGCCCCATTTCATGGGCTTCTGGAATAATTGTGAAGGCGTTGTATAAAGCATGAGCTGCTGCCGAACGCAGCTTTTCTCCACCATAAATCGAGGCCATCCCGGCGTACAGAATAATAGCATCTGCCGCTGCTTCCAGAGCTGCATCATATTGTTTGGTCGCTACCGCACTTTGCGCTTCGCCGCCAAAACGAGCCACCAAGTCATAACACAACCGGCCCTGAGCCAAGGCAGCCAGACTTAAACTATTCTGCTCCACGCACTGAATCGCGGCACGGTATTCGTACCATTTGGCCAGCGTATCTCCTAAGCCTGCCGATAAATATTCCGCAGGCGCCGCCAGCAAAATATCGGTGTCAATGACCATGCCTATCGGGCAATTGGGGAACGATACGATGCGGATAAAAACACCGTCATTATCATACAACACCGCTACCGGCGTAGCTGCCGCGCAAGTAGCCGCAATGGTTGGCACCGTCACCACCGGCACGCCGCAAGCGTCGCCAGTCAACTTACCTGTATCAAGCGCCTTACCGCCGCCCACGGCAATAATTACCTTCGCCCCATGCTGACGCACCCCGGCTGCCAAGCGGTCGATATTATCCTGCGTACATTCGCCTCCGTACCATTCCACCGCCGCAATAGCTACGCCCGCTTTTTTTAAGCTACCTTCCAAGGTTGCTTGCGTTTTTTCCAGCGCTGTCTTGCCTCCTAAAATAAAGACCGCCCCTCCTAGGTCTTTGCAATAAGCGCCAATCTGCGGCAACGCCCCGCGTCCGCGAAAGACATTTTGGGGAAAGCTTACTTGTTCTATTGCCATGGTCATTAGTTCCGCCTCCTTAATTTTGATTCTTAGTTTTTAATACCCACTGATTTTAACACTTGTCCCAAGTTTTCAAAGCTCGCTTTCAGCTTGCTAATTTCCATCTCGTTTAGCGGCACTTCTAACCGCTGCCGAATCCCCTCGGAATTTACGACGCAAGGCAGGCTCAATGCAATGCCGGACAAGCCATACTCTCCGTTTAAGGTTGTCGATACCGGGAAAATACTGTTTTCATTATAAAATACCGCTCTGGCAATCCGGCAGGCTGCCATAGCAATGCCGGAATTGGTGCAGCCCTTGTAGTTCAATACATCATAGGCGACATTGACTACTGCCGCGCCCGTTTTTTCATAGTCCAAGGGATCTTCCGGCTGAAAATACACATCTAGCTTGTCAGCAGCAATGCCGGCGACGCTCACCAGGCTCCACGCCGGGAAAGCGGAGTTTCCATGCTCGCCAAGAATATAACCATGTACGTTCTTGGGGTCGACGTTGTATTTATTGCCCAAAATCCTGCGCAGCCGCGCAGTCTCTAAGGTTGTCCCTGTCCCTAAAATCTTATGATTAGGATAGTCAAAGAGATTTTGCGCACAATACGTAGTAATATCTAAAGGATTTGTAATCATAATGATAATGGCGTCTTTAGTGTATTTCGCAATGGAATTCATCACATCATGAATGGTTTTTACATTGCTCTCCGCCAACAGCAGGCGATCCAAATTAGCGCCCGGAAGAATGCTCGGACCTGCGGCCACAATAATCACGTCTGCATCTTTGCATTCTTCGTAGCCGCCTGCGTGCACGTAGGCACTGGGGCTAAAGGTATACGGCGTGCCATGGCTGGCGTCTAACGCCTCTCCCATCGCCTTTTCTTCAAGAATATCAATCAAAGCAATATCCGCCGCCAAATTAAACGCCAAGGCGCAATTCAACACCGCCGAACCAACATGCCCTACCCCGACAATGGCCAACTTACGTTTAGGAAAACTCATACCCCATCACCTTCCTATGCATTTGCACGTTTTGTTAAATTGTTCCAATTTTATAAAATAATAAAACAACAGCCACAGATTTCCCGCCCAAAATGGAAAGGAAACGCTACTGGCTGTTACACATTCGTGTGTATTCCACTTCTTTCATAGAAGCTTTATAAATAAATGTATTCTCTTAACTAAAGCAATTCCCTTCTAGCGAAAACTATTTTTTTCTTACGCTCTTAATTTTTTTTGCTTGGTTTTTAATAAAGAAACACTTTTTCCCTAGAAAGCAATCGCACGTTGATAACACTGCCACAATTTTTGCGGATATTCGTCCAATACTTCCTTATTCTCTTGGCTGAGAATAACCAGGGGCTGAATCATGCCTAAAAACATCATGGCTGCAGCCGTAACATCCACTGTCGGATTGATTTCGCCGGCTTTTTTCCCTTGCACCAACAGCTTTTTCGTTTCATATACATAGGCGTTAATTTCAGCCAACATCTTTTGTTTCAATTCCTGATTCCGCTCGCTGCTGATTAAAAAATAAAGAATGCGCGGAATCGCCGTTTCTTCTTGCAGCAATTTCACGTGAAGTTCAAAGAGGTTTTTTAAGCGTTCCAGAGCTGTCCCCTTCTGCGTTGTCGCTTGCTGCAAGTTTTGCTGCAGACGCTCACCAATAAAGTCTATCAAAGCCGCAATAATTTCTTCTTTATTTTTGAAATGCCGGTAAATGGCAGACGGCACCAATTGAATCACAGCGGCAATCGCATTTGTATTTAAATTGTCTAAGCCCTGCTCCTCAACAATAGACAGCGCCGCTCGCAAGATTTCCTCGCGACGTATTTCCGTAGTCTTTCTGCTTCTCATATAGGCTTCTCTCCTTTAGGCCAAATTCTTGCGGAACTTTTTGACCGCCAACGTCAGCAACGCCATTCCCAACAAGAACAACGCCAGCAATTGAGGCCATAAGATAGACACCCCTACTCCTTTTATAAAAATGCCGCGAATAATAATTAAGAAGTACCGTAGCGGGTTTGCATACGTACACCATTGCACTACTTCCGGCATGTTGGCAATCGGAAACATAAAGCCGGACAGCAGTATCGCTGGCAAGTAGAAAAAGAAACTCGACATCATCGCTTGCTGCTGCGTATCAGAAATGGTGGAAATCAAGAGGCCAATGCCGACGGTTGTCATCAAATACAAACCGTTTGCTAAAAACAAAAGCGGCACACTACCGCGCACAGGAATATCAAACCAAAAGACACTAATTAGCGTAACGAAAATCATATTCAAAAATCCCAAGACAATGGATGGCATTGTCTTGCCTAAAATGAACTCTAACGGCTTAATCGGCGTCACTACAATTTGTTCCATCGTGCCCATTTCCTTTTCCCTTACAACCGACATACTTGTCAACAAAAGCGAGACCAACATGACAATGGCCGCAATGACTCCAGGCACATAAAAATTACGGCTTGTTAGGTTTTCGTTAAACCAAGGTCGCGTTTGCAGCTGTACTCCCGTCGGCTCCCAGCCGGGAAGCCCTGCGCGTTTTTTCAGCAGTTCAACATTCTCATTTTGCAGAATAGTCCCGGCATAATTCAACACCACGCCAGCGGTATTGGAATCCACGCCATCCACAATGATTTGCACGTTAGCCGTAGCGCCACTTGCCAGATCGCGGCTGAACGAAGTTGGGATGCGCAGCACGACCGTGCTTTTCCCCAAACCAATTACTTCATCCACGTCTCTGTCACTTTGCAGCACTGCATTCACAGTAAAATATCCAGACCGGCTAAAGCGATCCACCAATTCCCGGCTTTCCTGCGTTTGTGCTTGGTCAAAAACAGCCGTAGTTACCTGATTTACATCGGTCGTCACAGCGTATCCGAAAATAAGGCTTTGTACAACAGGCATAACTAACACAATGGCCCGCATTTTCGGATTGCGAAGCACCTGAATAAATTCTTTTTTTATCATTTGCCGCAAACGTTCAAAAGCCATAGCTCACACCAGTCTCTTTTTGAGTTTCTTGTTAGCAATAAAAACCATAATCACCCCAAAGAAAAAAAGGAATATCGCTTCCGCCAAAATGATTTCTAACCCCGCCCCTTTTAAATAGATGTTCTTTAAAATAGTAACAAAGTAACGCGAAGGTATCAGGTGGGTAATCACTTGAATGGGCTCCGGCATATTCGCAATAGCGTACATAAATCCAGACAGCAGAAACGACGGCAAAAAAGTCAGCACCATCGCTAACTGACTGGCCAAAAGCTGCGACCGCGTTACAATGCTGATCAACATCCCCATTGCCAAAGCACCCGGCAAAAACAGAGCCGCCATACCAAAAACAAGAGCCGCATTCCCCCGGAGCGGCACATCAAACAAAAATCGTCCCATCAACACCGCTAGCGCCACATCCAGCATGCCGATGAGAAAATACGGCGTCAGTTTGCCAATAATCAATTCCAACGGCTTAAGGGGGGTTGTAATCAACTGTTCCATTGTTCCGTTTTCCCATTCACGGGCAATAGTCAAAGAGGTTAGCAAGGATGCAATTACCATCATGATTACAGCGATGAGACCGGGAACAATATAGTTTTTCGCCTGCATATTCTGGTTAAACCAGATACGCAGCTTCCCCTCCAGTGGCATAGCCACTGCTTTACCACCTTTTTTCTGCAAGGCTTTCAACAGCAAGGCGCTGTTGTAGCTATTTGTCACGCCTTGGGCATATCCTATAGCAATCGTAGCTGTATTAGCATCACTGCCGTCGACGAGGAGCTGCACCTCCGCCTGCTGTGCGCTTTCCAGTTTACGGCTGAAGTCGTAGGGAATAACAAGAGCCAAGATAGCCTCCCGTCGGTCAATGGCACCTTCAATGTCCGCATACGAAGAGGCTGTTGCGGCCAAGCTAAAATACTGCGAAGATGTAAAACGGCTAATTAATTCACGACTGTCAGTGGTTTGGCTTTGATCCCATACCACAAGCGGCACGCGATCCACATCAAGACTTAAGGAAGAGCCAAAAAGAAAAATCAACAACACCGGCATGGCAATAGCCATTCCCAAGCTGCGGGAGTCGCGGAGAATATGAATAAATTCCTTGCGAATAATAGCTGCTATGCGATGAATGCTCACAACCCGCCCCTCCTTGCTTACGTTACCTTCTTATCTTGTGCTTCTATAATAGATACAAACACGTCTTCCAGCGATGGTCTAATCACTTCTAGTTTGCTGTAATCAAGCTTATGCTGCTTCAAAACAGCCTCAAGGAGCGGCTTGGCCGTCTGAGCCTCTTCCACCGCCAGATGCAGTCCCCGTCCAAAAAGAGCAGCTTCTTTCACTACCGGCAGGTCTTTCACTTGGTTCAAAACCGCAAAAGGATCTGTACATTCTAAATTGATAATTTGCGCTGAGATATGCTTGTTTTTCAGTTCATCCGGCGTACCTATAGCCACCAACTTGCCTCGATAAATCATAGCCAAACGGTCACAATATTCGGCTTCATCCATATAATGCGTGGTAACAAAAACGGTAACACCCTCGCCTGCAAGATGATAAATCAAATCCCAAAAATTACGTCGCGAAATGGGATCTACGCCAGATGTCGGCTCATCCAAAAATAATACTTGCGGCTGATGCAATAGCGAACATCCTAAGGCCAGCCGCTGCCTCCAGCCGCCGGCCAAGATAGATGTGTAACAGTTTCGCTGCTCCTCCAGCTCGGCCATTTTGAGAACCCACTCTTTGCGTTCTTGTTTTCGTTCTGCCGGAATTTCGTAGATGCCACTATAAAAATCAATGTTTTCTTCCACCGTGAGATCTTCATAAAGCGAAAACTTTTGTGACATATAACCAATATTGGCTTTAATTTTCTCTGCCTGGCGGAATACGTCCAAACCGATTACCTGGGCCATGCCGGACGTTGGTAAAATAATGCCGCACAGCATGCGGATGGTAGTCGACTTTCCTGCGCCATTGGGTCCAAGAAAGCCAAAAATTTCTCCTCTTTTTACCCGAAAGGATACATTGTTGACAGCCACAAAGCTGCCATAGTGCTTTGCCAGCTCTTCCACAACCACTGCATCCTCTGGCTCTTTGCGGTTGTCTTCCACTTCACTCACCACTTTCTCCTGGCGTAAGCATTGAGATAAACACATCTTCCAAAGAAGGTGTTATTGCTGCCACTTCCCCGTAAATGTCTAACTCGCGCAGTCTCTCCTTGACGTCCGCCACAACCTGTGCGGCTTCTCCCATGGCAACTAAATGAATCTTATTGCCAAACAAACCGGCTGAACGAGGCTGCATTGCCGCTTTGAGAAGCGGCAATACGATTCTGGGCGCACTGCATCGTATTTCCAGTAAGACGCCACTCATCTTTGCTTTGATTTCTGCCGGCTTGCCTGCCAAAATCAGCCGGCCTTTGTGCAAGAGGCCGATGCGGTCACAGCGTTCTGCTTCATCAAGATAGGCAGTGGAAACAAAAATAGTCACTTTATCTTCGAGCAGCTTGTACAAAATACGCCAAAAATCTCGCCGCGACATCGGGTCTACGCCGTTCGTCGGTTCATCCAACAGCAGCACCTTCGGCGTATGCACAAGGGCGCAGGCAAGGGCCAGCTTTTGTTTCATGCCGCCGGATAAATTTCGCGCCTGCCTGTCGCGAAAAGCTGTCATATTACTAAACGCCAGCAGTTCCGGGATTTTTTCCTTGCGAATGGTTTGGGGAACATTATATAAATCCGCATAAAAATCAATATTCTCTTGCACCGTCAAATCAAGATACAAACCAAAGCGCTGCGGCATATAGCTAATGTGATTGCGGAGCGCTTCGACATCGTTTAGCGTATGAAAATCACACACCCAGGCTCCTCCTGCGCTCGGTGCCAAAAGCCCCGCCAAAAGCCTCATGATGGTCGTCTTACCCGCTCCGTCAGGCCCTAACAAACCAAAAATCTCGCCTTCCTGCACAGCAAGAGTCAACTGCTCCACAGCGGTGACTGCGCCGAACTTTTGCGTCACCTCGTGCATCTTAATTGCATCCATCATTTATTCTCCATTCAAGAGAATTTGCGCATCCGCCGGCATCCCTGGTTTTAGCTCATAGGCTTCATTGGCAATAGAAATCTTAACGCGATAAACCAGCTTAACCCGTTCTTCGGCGGTCTGGATATTTTTCGGTGTAAATTCCGCTTCTGAAGCAATAAATTGAATCTGACCCTGATATTTTTTCCCTGGATACGTATCGGTGGTCACGTTGACCGGCTGGCCAATCTTTACCTTGCCCAAGTCGGTTTCGGAAATATAGGCTTTAAGCCAAACCTGACCTAATTCGCCAAGAGTAACTACAGCCGTGCCCGGAGACACATATTCGCCGGCTTCAATATTTTTAGATAAAACAAAACCGTCGATGGGTGCAATAATCTGCGAATAGCCAAGACGGGTCTGCGCTAAGTTTAACACCTGTTTGCTTTGCTCCACTTTAGCCGCTGCCAATGCAATTTCTTCCTGCCGAGGACCTTCGACAAGCAGACTAAGCTGCTGCGCCGCTTGATCACTGCGGGCGTTTGCCGTTGCATAAACAGTGCGGCTCCGGTCCAACTGCTGTTCGGCTATGGCTCCTTGAACATACAACTGCCGCATGCGCTGATAATCCGTAGCCGCGTTTTCTTTGTCCGCCTCGGCACTGCGCAAGACGGCCTGCGCCGCTGAAACATCTTGTACTCGCGAGCCGTTGTTCAATTGCGTCAGCATCGCTTGCGCCGCAATAAGCTGGGCCTTCGCGTTAGCCACATCCAATTCCAGATCGGCCTGCTCCAAAGCAGCGATAGGTTGCCCCTTTTGCACTCTTTCGCCTTCATCCACAAAGCGCTGCGCCACATGCCCGGCCATTTTAAAGCCAACCCCGACTGTGGTTGTTTCAATATTGCCGGAAACCTTAATGCTGTTGGGATCACTCTGCTTCTTGAAGTACAAAGAATATATACCTGCAGCCATTAGAACCACGAGCATCAAAAGCAGTAACACCTTTAGTCTCTTTTTCATGCCGACGCCCCCATATCATAAATAAAATCGGATCAATTTATTGTGAATGTGAATTCACTTTCATTTTAGCATGTGCAACAGGAGATAACAAGGATAAATAAGAAAAACCGTTAAGGAACGAATAAAGAGTAACAGAGTAAACAGGGGGTCCGCAGAGGGTTACGGCGAGTGGCTCCAAGTAAAATCTAAAGCCGGCTAAAACGCTTCTGTTGCGCTCCGCCGGCTCGGGTTTTTCGTATTCTCTTGCTACTTGCCTACTGTTCTCCAGACTTTCTTGCCGCACAAATCGTATTGGCATCTTCTTGACCATGCGTATAGCCCACAACGATAAAATGTTCCGCTAGCGCCTCGGCCACCGCTTTATAATTGGGATCTTTTTTTCGCATACAGGAAGAAAGGTGAATAACATCCACTTCTTTTTTTCGCAGCGTTTCTATCTTTTTCGCCAGGTCTCCGCCGTTATGCGTCACCGACAGTAATTCCACGTTTTCCATATCTCGATACCGTTCAAAAGCGTCCTCTTTTTGAAAAAAAGCTTTTAGACAGCCCCCTACGGTACAGCGCTCCATAGTTTCTTCGCGCACAAGAATAGCAATTTTCATTGTATATCTTCTCCCTTTGTTTAGTTACTGCAAAAATGTTCTTTTCGCCAAGTTTTTACCTGTAGCGGTCTTAAAATTCTTTTCGATAATAGCTGCAAGGGCATGCCGATTTTGAGCCAAGCCTTCTTCTTCGATATTAACAAGCAAATCCGCTTCCCAAATGATTTGAAAATCAATACCGTCATTTTTGCTCGCCGTATGATGGCCGCCTATAATATAGCAAACCCGCTCCGACAGGGCCGGCTCTGCGCCGCGTCGTTCCAGTATGGCGCGCGCCAGAGGAGGCCCTTCGATTTCCTGGTAAGGTCCTGCTGCAGATTGATATTTTTGCTCTGCTGCTTTAATACCCACATCGTGCAAAAGCGCCGTAATCGTCACGACATCCCGCATAGCGCCTTGGATATTTTCACCGTTCATAATCATTTCTGCTGCTTTTAAAACCATAAGAGCATGCTGAATTCGACGTACATCAGTCCCGAAATGTTGTTTCAGTTCACTTTGATAGTCTTCTTTTACACCCATACACTTCACCGCCACAGAATCGAAATCTTGTTAACATATCCATATTATATAAAATTTTTCTCCATTACCGTGATTTACATCACAGCGAACAAGAAAACCCAGTCGAAATATCTGCAACAAAAAAAGACATGCATCTCCTCGCTGAAGAATAAATCTACTAATCTATTCACCAAACGAGTTACTGCATGTCTACTACAGAAAATGCCGCTGCGCCTTGTCTCTCTATAGTTCTAAAAGTTTCGGCTTATAAGCGTCAGGCAACTCTTCTTCCTGCAAAAATTCAAAATCGTCATCATTCAAAATGGGCATAAAGAGTTCATAAGGAAGCATCGAGAATTCGCAGGCATAATTACTAGCGCCAAACCACATGCCCGCTTTGCTACTCAAATTCAAGCTTCGCGCAAATTTTGTATAGTTTGAGCAGTCATGAACCGCCAAATCCCAGTTTTCTTCGTCGGCTATCTTCATAAACTTCAGCGTCAATTCCCGGCTCCAAACAGGCGACACATAGCCCTGTCGGGAAATATACATGTTTTCTCCATAATAATTGTTGATATTGTTCTCGTTTAAATGCAGTTCCGCACAATTGATAAAGTCAAGGTGTGTCGCAAAAATCGCCTGCTTCTTTTTGAAAAACGCTGCATAGAATTCCGGCGTCATCGGCGTTTCAATGCCTACGTTTTTGATGTATTTTTTTGCTAACCCAATATTTTCAATTACTTTGTCCGCACAGTTTGAAGCGCCTAAGTTAAAACGGATCTCATCAAGCCCCGCCTCCCCCAAGGCTTTCAAGGTCTCTTCCGTAGCCAGGGTGCCATTGGTATATAAATGCTGGTGAATGCCCGCAGCCTTAAACTTCTTAATAATGGCATAGTACTCTTCAATTTCCATAAAAGGCTCTAAGTAAACGTAGGAAATACCAGTAGGTTTTTCGTAAACCGATAGAAGCAAGTCAAGATCCTTTTCGTAGAATTTTGTGCCTCCAATCTCCCACATGCCTTCGCCCACCGGATGGATTGCATCTAATTCGCCATAATTATAGCAGAATTTACATTCCAAGTTACATTTATTCGTTTTGCGAATGGCGCTCAACCCCGTCCCAAGCAAACAAGAACGGCAGCCTTGGGGAAATTTACTTTCTTTACCGACAAAAAAAGTTCTATTTTCCAAGGTCTTCAAATTTTTAATTTCCGACATTAAAGTATTATTTCTTTGATCCACTGCTGCTTCAATTTGCGCAAAGGTCGCGTAAATAATTTCCTCATGTTTCGTACTGATTCCCTCTTGCTCCGGTAATTGCGAGAAAAAATCAAACCATATCAACGCATCTTGCTTAGAAATTTTCATCTTCTATCCGCCTATCTATTTAATCTAGTACTTCACAAAATTTGC
The DNA here is from genome assembly GCF_963676855.1 of uncultured Anaeromusa sp. NCBI lineage: Bacteria > Bacillati > Bacillota > Negativicutes > Selenomonadales > Sporomusaceae > Anaeromusa > uncultured Anaeromusa sp. Next base: position 2,142,175 of record NZ_OY781460.1, on the reverse strand, counting down.
CAAGTATGAACACCTTTAAATTATACTGGGTTGCTTCTCTGTTTTCAACGAAGTATTCATATCCATTCCTTCAAGTAAGTATTTTCTGCCTTAAGCCTTCTCTAAGCATCAAAATAAAACGGACCGCATCTTCGTGATACGATCCGTTTTATTTCTTTTTTGTTGTTTTTCGTTTTCCTAAGAAAGTGCTACTTTCAACTCGTCATAACCTTTAAACGACAGCAGAACTCCGTCTAAAGCACTCTCAATGTTTTCCAACGTTACTTTTCCGATATCATGAACATTCGTCAAATGAAGGTCAAACGCAAAAACATTTTGAGAGTTTTCAACATAGGTTCGATTATTTCCAACATTAATATGAGATATCACTTTTTCACGAAATAAGCGGCAAGCTATTTCTTTATACAAATCCATGTTATTGCTAACCGCCTCCGCCGTCACGATCTGAACTGAAAACACTTTTTTAGATTCAGTACATGAAGTACACATAAAATTCACTCCTTATTCTCTGCAAGTGTCAGAGATGTTTTTCATAACTATGCTTTTCAATAATAGCATGCTCGATAATGATAATCAATATTATTTTAAAGGGTTGAAAATCCTTTAAGCACTACAGCCACTGCTTCTTCTTCCACCAAAGGTTTACTAAGGAGAAATCCTTGTATATAATCACAGTTGCACTTATCTAACTCTGCCAATTGTTCTTTGGTTTCAACTCCTTCTGCTACAATACTGACTCCCAGCGTATGCCCCATATTAATGATCGAATTTACAAACTGGAACTGCATATCATCACTAGCAATTTCATCAACAAAAGATTTATCGATTTTCAAACAATTCACCGGTAGTTTGCGCAAATACGACAAGGAAGAAAATCCAGTTCCAAAATCATCTACTGATAAATGAACTCCTTGTTCTTTTAATTGTTTCAACTTAGAAATACTTTCATCCGTATGGTCAATAAATACGCTTTCCGTTACTTCCAATTCAATTTGCCAAGGCCGAACCCCTTCTTCTTTGATCGTATTCAAAACATAAGAAACAAAATTTTCATCTTTAATCTGCCTCGGTGATATATTTACGGCTACACGTACATCACACCGTCCCTCATGCGCCAAACGAGCAGCAAATCGACAAGCTTGCCGAAGCACCCATTGACCAATCTGTATAATCAAGCGGCTCCTTTCGGCTAAGGGAATAAATCTCGCTGGTGAGATGCGGCCATGTTCCCTGCTTTCCCAGCGTAGCAATGCTTCTACGCCAATAATTCTCTTTCCGTCCACCGTCCATTGCGGTTGATATTGCAAAAACATTTCTTCTCGCTCTAAAGCAAACCGCATAGCATTAATCAACATCGTATCTTCAGAAGTCTTTTCCAACAAAGCTGTTTCAAAAATATGCCAGCAATTGCGGCCGGTTTCTTTGGCCGCATACATGGCAACATCCGCCTTTTGCAAAATAACTTCCGGTACTGTGCCATGCTGCGGGTACTCAACAATACCAATACTGGCGGACATCTGAATTTTAGCTTCCCCTAAATCGTATTCCTGACAAAGCTCTTTAATCATTTGATCCGCCAACGCCTCAGCCTGCTGGGCCGCTCCTTGCCTGGGATCGACAACAACAAACTCATCGCCGCTGATGCGTGCAACTAAGAGCTCCCCTTTCATAATGCGCTGCAGCGTTTCCCCTGCCTGCATAATCACCTTATCTCCCGCCGAATGACCAAAGGTATCATTTATGGTTTTCAAATCATCCATATCAATAAAAAACAAAACGCCTGCGGCTTCTCCTGCCCGAACTTTTGCAAACTCCTTTTCAAGATACAAATTTAAATTCAAACGATTAGGCAAGCCTGTTAATAAATCAAAAAATGCCATGTGGCTAATTTTCCCCTGCGCTTCAGCGCGTTCCAAAGCCAAAACGGCCAAATCCGCAAATTGCCGCAATACCTCTGCAGCCTCTTCTTCCAGCGCGCTCTCTTCACCGCCCCAGCTCGCCGCCAAAACGCCTTTAACGTCCTTCCCTTGCTGTAGAGGAATAAATATGACACTAGTATTTCGCGGGTTTTCTTTTCGAAAAACCACATCCCACCAAGAATCTCGAAGCAACAAAGTATCCCCTGATTCATATATAGTTTTAAGCGGCCCCACACTAGCTGTAAGAGACGCTTTGATTGCCTCTTGCGGCATGCCGATCCCATGATGAAGCGTCACCGAAGTTCCTGCGTCATTATAAATACCTACAAACCCGCCTGTCGCCTGCACCAACTGCAATGCATTGGTCAGCATTTTCTCCATAAGCACTTCGACATTTTCAACAGGACGAGTCAATAAACCAGTAGCCGCTCGATACTGCCGTTCGCGCAATAACAACTTGTCTTCGGTTTGACAGCGCATACGATTTTCTTCTTGCAACCGCCGATTCGCCATATCTAATTCGTCATTCATTGCCAGCATCTCTTCGTTGGCAGCAGTAAGCTCTTCATTAGTAGCAAAAAGTTCTTGCGTTCTCTCCTCTACTTTTTGTTCCAGTTCTCCGTATGATTTTTGCAAACTCTCTTCCGCTTTTTTTTGCTCCGTAATATCATGCCAAACAAATACATAATAGCGTTCTTTCCCCATCTCAAATACATCCGCGGAAAAAAGGCCAATCCGAATTTCACCGTTTCGTCCACGCCACAAGGTCTCTACCTTGCTTACAGAACACTCATTTTTGAGCAGCCATTGGACCTGAGAATTTTGCTCTTCCGCCCACAAGCCTAATGATTCCACAGGTCTTGCCAAAATTTCATTTCGTTCATATCCCAATAGTTCAAAAAACGCATCATTGACCTCAATAAAGTTTCCTGAAGCAAAGCTTACAATTCCCACTGCATCATCCACATAACGAAAGGCTTTGAAATATTTTTCTTCCGGCCTTGCAAAACGGCTACTGATGAGAACAATTACAAATGCGCCTAAAACAACACAACCTAATGCCGCCAGCAATAAAATGGTATTAAGAGTTACAACCTCGGCGATCACTTCGCTTTCCGGTGCCGAAACTCCCAAGAGCCAGCGGGCCCCTCCGGGAAGTTCCACCGGCGTCAGCACCGTAAAAACCAGCCGGTTTCTTAGCGTATATGCGCCTTGCACTGGTCCTTCTCCAGCAATGGCTTTAGCAAACAACGCTGCCAGCCGCTCATCTGTTTCAGGAACATCCTCTGCTTCCGTTGCCAACTTGCCAATACGCACCTTGCCATTGATTTCCGAATGAACTGCATGAGCAATAATAACTCCGGACTGATCAGCAATAAACCCATACCCACTGTCCATAAAGCGAATAGCGCCAACCAGATCATTGAGACTATCAAGGGGCATTGTCGCTTGAATAACCGCCTTCACTTCGCCGTTTACCAGCACCGGTGCGGCGATAGCAAGAGACAAGCGCCCAGAGCCTTTAGATACTAAAGGCTCTGAAATAGTAAGCTCTTTCGTTTTGATTGCCTTTAGATAATAGTCACGATCTCCCAAATAGGCGGTGTCTCCTTGCGCGCGAATCACGTTCCCCGCAAGATCTCCGTAGTTAATGCCAGTAAACTTATTGTTTCGCTGCAAGCTCAAAGCCAGTACATCTACAATTTCCTGCCGGTTTTGAGGATTCACAATATGCGGATTTACCGCTATATCTTGCACAAAGACTACTAATTCTTTTACAAAAGCGCTGGCACGTTGTGAATAATCTAAACTAATTGCCGCCGCTGTTTCATTAACGCTTTTCGATAATGCTTTGTCGGAAAAATAGTAACTCAAACCAGTTAGCAAACTTAGCGAACCGCACATAAGCGCCAACATAATGAGTAACAGCCGCATCCGTATGCTTTTAATGCTAAAAACACCATCATGCTGATGGGAATCCCCTACTTTTTTCATGCGTATCCTCTCCATTATGCCGTCGCTAGTTGTCAGCTTCCATTACAAACAAAGAAGACCTTTCCTAGCTTGCCTGCAAGATCTTCTTGACTACGTATCGTCTACACTGGCAAACTACTCCCTTTATTGTTTCAACTTATATACGCTAGAACAATAAAGCAGATCAGGGAAGATCTAAGTGTCTATGTGAAGTCGCTTGTAATTATTATTTGATTCTTTTTTCTTTTCTGAAATTCCTGCATTCTAACCATACTGTACTTACCATCAATGAATAGTAGTTAAACACTAACAGCCATTATATTGAGTAAAAACCAAAATCGTGTTACCATTTTCATAGTGTAACCTTAGTAAATTCATGCGTTAACCAATATAGAAAAGTATCGAAAACAATAGGAGTGTCTTTTTTGAATCAATTCTTCCATTGCTCACGTCCATGGGGCTGGCTCCTTTTAGTAGTGCTTCTCTGGGGTGTCAACTCAGTCTCAATAAAATATCTTACCTCTTTTTTTCCTCCCTTGGCCTTAGCTCCCATCCGCCTAACACTGGCAAGCCTGGCTCTGTTATCATTTGTATTTCATCAATACGGCTTTCAGAAACTACCGAGGCCAGCATTCCTGCCGATTGGCGGCATCGCCTTATTTTGTATTTTTTTGCATCAAATTGCCTTAACTTTAGGACTTGCCGCAACCAGCAGCACTCATAGCGTGCTTATTCTTGGCTTAAGCCCCTTATTCACTGTAGCTGGCGCCATGCTATATGAAAAAGAGTCCCTTGCTCCAGCCAAGCTGTTAGGAGTTTTCTTAGGATTTTGCGGGTTAGGTCTCGTTGTGCTGGGAAAGTCCCAATACGGAGCCACTTTAGCCGGAGATGCCATTATACTCCTTGCAACTTTAACCTTTGTAATTGGTTCTTTTTTTGTAAAAAAAGCAACACTCCATCTTCCACCCTTGGTGGTTACCGCTTACAGCCATGCCCTTGCCGCTGCCGCCCTTGTACTTTTGGGACTACTCACTAATTCCACTTGGATGTACGCCTCCGCCACTGAGCCTTTCCCCATTGCCGTACTCCTATTTTCAAGCTTTATGAGCACAGCGTTAGGAGCGCTGTTATGGAATATGAGTATTCAAAAAGTTGGACCGTCTACTGCTTCCCTATTTCAAAATGCAACGCCCGTTATCGGCATCTTGGCTTCCTCCTTCTTTTTAAACGAAGATTTGGCTTGGAATCATTTTTTTGCTCTCATCTTAGTCTTATGCGGCGTCTTTTATGGAACAGGCATAATCAAATTACCAAATAGAATGCCTGCCCATGGTAAGAAGACGGTCTAGTTTTCTTCTTACCATGGGCCGTAGATTTTTTATGTATGCTAGAATCAGAGGGTATGCTTCTGCGATTTGGATGCGTGTTTCGCCAGCAGATTTATGGCGAATTATAGATTCTATTTTTGTATATTTTCTAAATATAGCAAGACCTCCTATTGTAGTTTTCATTCTACAACAGGAGGTCTTTTATTAGACTTCCGCTTTCAAGATCCTGCCGTTAACCGTCAAAAAAGCACAAAACTTTTCCGCCAACCCAGGATCAAACTGCCGTCCTTGGCAGGCAAAGATTTCCTCTTGCGCTTTTTCCCGCGATAAAGCTTGCCGATAAGGCTGGTCATGAGTCATCACATCATACGCGTCGACAATTGCAAATAGCCTTGAGTAAAAAGGAATCTCTTCCCCTTTGAGCCGATAAGGATAGCCAGTGCCATCCCAATGCTCACGAACCGCAAGAATTAGCTCTGCAACTTCTATTTCCCCAATAGCTTGCGCCAATCGATACCCAATTTCACTATGTTTTTGCACTATTTTCCGCTCTTCTTCGGTCAGCGCGCTTTTTTTCCCTAATAGATCCGCTGCAATCGCCACTTTTCCAATGTCATGGAGTTCCACTAATCTTTGCAAAGAATTGTTTGGCTCAGCGGCAAAGTCAGGTTCCAAATGCTTGGCAAAAGCAATGGCCATTTCCCCCACTCTCTGCAAATGCTCATTTTTTTCAAAGCAAGCATCGTTTAAGGACGTTTGAAACACTTGCAAAACGATCTGACGAAACTCTTTGCTTTTCTGGAGCTTATCCTTATACATTCGACTCTCCGCTAGCGAAAAAAGGTCGTCAAAGATTAACCTAGACTGCGTCTGCGTTGCTGTTCCCAGCGCAATGCTTAAAGGCACTGCTTCCCCTGCAATTTGCTTACACCTAAGGTGTATCTCTTCACACATCACAAAACAATCCTGTTCCTCCGCGCACGGCAACAAGAGAAGAAATTCATCGCCGCCCCAACGAATAAGAACATCCCCTTTACGGGCAACTTGCCTTAAAATCTCAGACAATCTGCACAACATAGAGTCTCCTTGCAGATGTCCAAACACGTCGTTTACTAGTTTTAAGCCGTTCATATCCGCCATGATAATACTAAGAGGCGGCTTGTTTTGTCGGACAACTTCCGCCAACGCAAAATCTACATATGCACGATTGTATAGCTCTGTTAGTGCGTCATGATAACTCAAGAATTCAATTTTAGCTTCCGCTTCTATTTGTGCAGTAATATCCGTCAAGATCATCATAACTAAAAAAGAACCTATCTCGCTTTCCGGCGCGGCAACAATTTTACATTCCACCTGCACTTCGAAACTCCCAATGGAAAAACGCGCAGGGATTTTTTTTATTTTTTCACGTTCTCCCAAAACACCGAAAAACACATCTTTTAGACATTCAGCCAAAATACACTCTTGTTCCTTTTTCCCTTGACTTAGTAATTCAACAATCGACTCTCCTGCAATTTCCTTCCCGAAAATTCGTACGCATTCTGCGCTATATTGGCGATTCACCAGTAAGTCTTTCCCGAAAGACAAGAAGCCTTGATTCGCATTATCAAGCAAATTTTGGAGTTCCGACTGATGTTTTTTTACCAGATATCCTTGGCTATCGCTAATATAATATACCTTTTGCGACTGTCTCAGTAATTTTTTATAATCACCTAGAAGGGCTTTATACGGTCCCAGTAAAGGATTATTCCCGTTTTCGGGAGCATTCATCGCACTTTCCGCTTTATCAACAACCTTGCGTTCGCCCTCAAAAAGTTCCTCATTTATGTCCCGCCCCAAGATTGCCCCTCCTTACTGCAGGGAAAAGCCAATCAACGTAATATCGTCACGTTGCGGCTCCCTCCCCTGATATTTCTCCAAACACTGCGTCAACCATTGCTCCTGTTCCTCCAGCGGCATAACTGCGCACGCTTCGAGGCTTGCAAGCAAACGTTTACGACCAAAGGGATATTCATTTTTCTCACCGTTCTGATCCGTATAGCCATCAGTAGCCAAATAAAAACGATCTCCTTCTTGCACCACAATTTCATGTGTTGTAAATTGCAGATCCTCTTTGGCACGTCGATAGCCAATGCTTTTTCGATCTACTTTCACATGGCATACCTGACCATCCCGCAGCCTATACAAGACTATCCTTGCCCCGGCGTAGAGAATGCGCCGTCCTTCTATAAGGCAAATACCTATATCTAAGCCGTCATCTGTAATATCCGCTTGTTGTTGCCGATGTAAGGTAGCTTTGAATTCGCGATTTAACTTAGCCAACACCTCAGAGGGGTTATGCACTCCCTGCGACACAATGTGATTCAGCAGCGTGTTTACTGCCATCGTCATAAATGCGCCTGGCACACCATGACCTGTGCAATCGCAAAGCGCAATGATGCTTTTATGGGAACTGACTCGCCTACTCCAATAAAAATCGCCACCGACAATATCTCTCGGCTTCCAAATTACAAAATGCGCCTTGAAAATTGCGTCTAGTTCAGAACTCGCGGGAAGTATCGCCTCTTGCAACCGTTTCGCATAGCTTATGCTATCCATAATCCTTTCGTTTTGCAACGATAGCTCGCTTGTCCGAGTCAACACCAAGCGTTCCATTTCTTGATTAAGTAGCAACGCCTGTTTTAAGGGGTTAGCTATTTTCCGGGAAACAAAATAAAAGACAAAGATAGAAAGCGCTACAGTAATTAAACTTGCAACCATCGTGTTCCACTTAATGCTATTCAAAACGGCCAAGCTCTCTTCACGCGGCACTCGCACTACTAAATTCCAATCAGTACCTTGCATCTTTTGATAAGCTATATCAAAGACTCTCCCCTGCGCATCTTCATAATCAATAGTCCGCGCATTCTTTACAGTCGCTTTTTTATCATCGATAATCGCCGCCGCCACTTCCGGAGGCATATAATCATTTAAATACATCCCATTTTGAGCTAACTCATCTGCTAAATGTATTTTCCCTTTTTCATCTACCAGCCAGATCACACTGTTTTGGCTGTATTTATAACGTTGAAACTCAGCCGCAAATTCCTTGATACTCAGCCCTACGCCAGCTACCCCAATCGGCTTATTAACATCCCCCACCAACGCATTCACGAAAATAAAGGTATTTTGCCGCGCACTATTATAATCAATATTAAGAAGTACCTCTTTATGCGATTGCAAGCTTGAAAAAAACCAGCTTGCCATCGGATCGGTCGGAGACATAACCTGGATCATCCGGGCGCCTTCCGCCCAATACTGGTTCGTTACAGCACTCACAATAAAGGCATTAGCATAATCATAATTACGATAAATTTCTTCAAGGCGAGCTTTGGCAATCTGTCCGCGCATTTCATCTGTTTCGCCGCTCAAAATCCATGTTGCAACCGCCGGATCGCGCGCCAAAAGCAGGGAAGTCTCTTTGGCTCTTTCGATTCTGCCAGCGATTTTAGAATCAATGGCGTCAACAATATTCGCCATATCTTTGGTTTTAAGTTTTTCCAAAGCCGCGTCACGTGTAACAAAATAACTGATCGTGCCAGTAAGAACGACCGATACCATAATGACCAAGCAAGCAAGGACAACTACATTGATCGTATTTTGATTATAAATAAATCCAAAATTCCCGGCTTCTTGTCTTGGCTCTTGTTTGTTCATCAGTTTTTACACGCCTCCAACAAGACTAATCTCAAACGGCAGTTCCAAGTCTTCCTTAAACTCTTCCGCACATTCTAAAGCTTCTTCATTTTCTTTATCATAATACCAGCGAATCTTAACTTTTTTTCCTTGTTGATATGCATTTTCAAGAATGTCCAACAACATCATAATGCATTTTGCGCTGCTCGTATTGATATACGGCATATGAAAATAAATATCCAAGACAAGCTCCGTATCTGTCGCATTTAGATAGTTTTCTAGCCACTTAAAAATAGGCTCATAAAACCGGAATGCATTTTCCGGATATGATTGTCCTTCAATAGACAACTTCCCGCTTTGGGCATCAAACTCCACCCTCGGGGTTGATTTTGTCTGTTCAATATATAAAACTTCCATCCTAACTCCCCCTCAAACGTAAACCTCTAAGGTAAAAAAGGACACTTCATCATCAAGATGTGCAAAAGTATATTTCATAGGCTTTTTGGCGCGCCTAGCCATATCTATAATTCCTAGCCCCGCACCGTCAGCCTCTGACAAAATTGGTTTTTTCATTTCTGCCTTATACCTCTTCTTCAATTCTATTTTATCCAAGTCAGCAAGTTCTTCAAACTTAGCGGTTAACGCCATGACATCTTGGTTATCTATCAAATTTCCCGATGCCACAAAATAGCCATCTTCGGAACGCCCAATCGTAATAATTCCTGAATTCGCAATTCGTTCTCCTATTGCAGTAGACGCTTTGCGAATTGAATAGTTCCTGATATTCTGAGTTTGTTCAATAAATACAGAAAATACATTGTATGTATCACCTTGCGACATAGAATCATCTTCTAGATATTTTTTCACTGCATCTCCGAGTTCTTCAATAATTGCTTGCGTAAAGCGTCCAGAAAAATTAATCAAAACGCCATAATTTTGCAATACTTTCTGAATTTCTAATAAGTCAATACTCATATTTATCATCTCCTTTTTCTCCGCCTGCAATTTACAGCATACAGAAGCATTCCATGTCTTTCCATTTATCTCCTGCCCTATTTATACTCTAAAATAAAAATACCAGAAACTAAAAGTGCCACTTTACCGTTTGATAAAATACTCATCGATTTATCTAGAACGGTATAAAAAAATTGCGCCTTAACACAACGACTTCAGTAGAAAATTATAACAATTTTGTAAGTTAACATACTTTTAAATTGATTTTATTCGATATCAATAATAAAATAATAGTGATAATAACTTTCACTATTTCATATAGTCTCCATAACTAAGCAAAGACTATGACAAGGAGGGATATTTTATGGAAAAAGCTATAGCTACTATGACAGCAAATTATCTTAAAGCAATGTCTCATCCTAGCCGAATCAAAATAATAAAAATTTTACTCGAAAAGGATCAGTATGTGAAAGACATTGCATCCAAACTCAACATAGAACAGTCCAACTTGTCCCAACATTTGAATGTACTAAAGAAGCAAGGAATTGTTGACTCCAAAAGCGAAGGAACTAGCGTGCTGTACTGGTTGAAAAATCCTACTACGCACAAAATAATTTCAGATGTAGAAGATGTTTTAAAAGAACAAATAACCCAAAGCCAAGCACTGTTAAAGCGATTTTAAAGGATCTGAACAAAAAAGCCTTTAGAGAGATTTTCTCTAGAGGCTTTTACTGTTTTTGCTAGTGATTTTGTCTTTACGGCTCCGACCATCGCTCAATACGGGCACTTGCTATCTAACTATGATTCTCTTACGCCTGGCCGCCCTCTCACATCGCTAGAACTGAAGTCGTGTAAAGAAGCCGAACTCTACGATTCGTCGATTGATCATACCGAAAATATCATCTACACTACTTTTGTGAGGTGATGCAAATGGATTGTGAAAAAATTGGCGCTATAATTTATAAGCTACGAAAAGAAAAAGTCATGACTCAAAAACAACTTGCCGATCTTATGAATATCAGTGACAAAACAATCAGCAAATGGGAACGAGGAATTGGCTGCCCTGACATATCTTTGTTATCTGAATTGGCAAAAATTCTTGACGCCAATATCGATGAACTATTAGCAGGCAATTTAACGCAAAATGAAATGGTCGGTGGAAATATGAAAAAACTAAAATTCTATGTTTGCCCTCAATGTCATAATTTAATTACCGCAACAGGCGATGCCACTATATCGTGCTGTAGTAAAAAATTAACCGAATTACTTGCTACACCAGTAACCCCAGAACATGCTCTTACTGTTGAGCCGGTTGAAGATGAACTTTATATAACCTCTCCACACGCAATGCAAAAAGAACATTATATCTCTTTTGTCGCCTATATTACCGGTGATAGAGCCTTCGTAGTGAAGCAATACCCAGAATGGAATCTTTCTTTACGTTTCCACAAACTTGGCCACGGTCAGCTTTTCTTTTATTGCTCGAATCACGGCCTCTTTTCTCAACGTATCTAATTAGCATATTCATCGATCTTACGCGAGACCTCTACCTTGGAATGGTAGAGGTCTCCCTCGTTTCTTCCCGCTTGAAGGCACGCTCCTCTTCAACTGCTGTAAAATCGTCTTTATATTATACAATAGACCCTGTAAGTTGAAAGTGCTATAATAAATCTGGTTTATCTTTAATAGAAAATCGTAAGTAATAATTAAAACAGCAAGCATATAAACTAAAGGAAAGTGGCCTATGGAAAATACAACTTTTATGGAATTGATCCGCCAAAATCCCCATGCAATCACTTCGATTGCAAAGCCAACGGATGAGATGAAGCTGCTCGCCGTCAACAAAAACGGCCTCATGTTAAAACATATTAAAACTCCTACAGAAGCAATGAAGCAAGCCGCTTTCGCCAACAATAGCCGCGCTATCGAGTACATTGAAAATCCTACCGAAGAAATGATGCAAAAAGCGATTATAGCTAGTTGGACAAACTTAGACTATTTGAAAAATCCTTCAGAACTAGCTATAAAGCAAGCTCTCAACCAATCCGGCTGGGCGATTAAGTATGTAAAAAACCCCAGCGAATCCTTACAACTGCTGGCGGTAAGCAAAAATTACGATGCCCTCAAATTCATCAAAGATCCCAGTGAACCCGTCCAGCTAGCCGCCATCCAGCATAGCTACGAAGCACTGCGCTATATCAAAGCTCCTACAGCCCAAGCTGAGCGCCTTGCAATCCTTCAAAATGAACGGGCTATTCAATGGATTAATGATCTTACGAAAGCCAAAATCCTAGAATTTCTCGCCATCAATTTTTTCGTTATTAAATTCGTTATGAAGGAAATCTCTGTAGACGAATTGCAGCAAGTCCTACAAAGAGAGCTTGCCAAAGAAACGGTTTCCGAAAAATACGTAAGAGATTTTTTAACATACGACACCATTGATAAGCAAAGCCCTATTATGGCAATCGACAGACTCTTGCTGCTTGATCAGTATGGAAGTCGAACAGCGAAGCGAGTCGCAGTAGATGAAAAGCTCAAGTTACTGTAGGAGGAACCCCTGTGAATTTTATCAATACTTTAACAAGCGCTGAGTTAGTCCTTGCAACCGAAGCAGTCCCCCTCATTGTCGGTGAAAGTGGCATTGGCAAGACCGATTTAGCAAAAGAACTAGCCCGTAAAAAAAGCTGGAATCTCATCACTATTGACGCCAACCTCTTAAAAGAAGGCGAAATCGGCGGCCTGCCTACGGTGAAAGACAATACCACCGTCTATGCCGTCCATCATAAATTAAAAGAATTAGAAAAAGTTGCCGCGCAGGGCGAAACCGTCCTGTTATTCATTGATGAAATCAATCGCTGTGAACATGCCGTACAGCAAGAATTAATGAATTTGATCTTAAACCGGGAAATTAACGGCTTTACTCTGCCGCCAACCGTAAAAATCTTAGCAGCCATGAATCCCTCCGCCAAATACGGCGCCGAGTATGACTACCAAGTCGTCGATATGGACGCCGCCCAGGAAAATCGCTTTGTCTGGCTCTATATGGAACCCGATTACCATCAGTGGCTCGACTGGGCGGCAGAAGTCGGTCTCGAAGCAAAAGTCATTGAATTCATTGCTACATTCCCGGAAAACCTGCATAAAATCAACGAGTCAGATCTCCGGGCCACACCTAGAAGTTATGAACGAATCTCTAGTATTTATAAGATCTACCAGGAAAACGCCGCTTCGATTTCTCGTTCCGTCTTCCTGAATGTAATTCGCGGCAATGTAGGTCGACTCATTGCCGAAGAATTTGTCAGCTTTGTTGAATCAAACTATGAGCCGCTCCTTACCTATGAAGATATTTTTGCTGGCGCAGCCTTATCTGACACAGCACGCCAGCGAATCAAAGCAGAAAGTCATACGAGACTCTACCTCGCAGCGAAAAACATCCTAAAGCACCTAGAAACCCAGATAAACCAGAACTCTAATGAAACCGCCCAGCTAGTCAGCCGCCTGATTGATTTTTTACAGGCTTGTCCTGCCGACTTAATGATCGGACTCATGAAAGATATGAAACAAAATTATGAACAAACCTATGCAGCGGCCCTCGCTGATGATGCTTTCGTCGAATCTTATTTTGCGACTTACCGCTCAAGCAGGTGATAAAATGAATCCCCATACACTCCAAGCTGATTTAATAACCCCTGTTTCAATAGCTCCTACTGTAAAAACTCCCTTTGCCCAAAAGCGGCAAATCCTCTATGACGAAGCCAAAACAATCATTACCGAATTTCTCCGTTCCAACAAGCAAGACACTTCCCGTAAAGTTCCGATTCCCGCCGCCTTTAAAGAAAACTTTTTTCAGCTGATCGATCAAGTCAATCTCGGCCTCATGGCCGCTCAAGATAATTTCTATGGTTATTTTTTGTTTCAAATGGAGCGAGAAGTCCGTTTTGACATGTCTAGCCCCACTGGCATCAATTTCAAAGCGCCTCACTATGTTTTGTACTTTAATCCCGTCATTTTTCTAACTCTCACAAAAAAGCAAATGGAAAGTACGATCAAGCACGAAATTCTTCATGTGCTGTCACTTCATTTGTTACGAGCTAGAAACCTCAAAAGTCAGTACGGAACACTTGCCACAAATATTGCTATGGATATTGTCGTCAATACGTATCTTGATTATCTGCCTCCTTACGCGACAACACTAGCCTGGGCCAATTCTTATTACCAGTTACAGCTCCTCCCCTTTGAAACCTTTGAATATTACGCCGGAAAAATCCAGGCGGCTATTAACTTACTCGCTACCGATGCTGACGGCGCCCTTGATGACAGCCGCATTGACGAAGCTGTAGAAACAAAGTACGAAATTGAGCGAACCCATGATCTCTGGCAAGAATCCAGCGAGACTGACGCGAAAACCTTTTGGGAAATCACCGAAAAGCTTGCGTTTCAGGCCCAAAAAGGCACGCCCCCTGCTTATATCCTCAGTATGCTAGAAGCTCTCGCCGCCCATAAAAGCGAACTGCCTTGGAACTTGTACCTCAAGCAGGTCTTGGGAACAGTAGCCAGTACGAGACAAAAAACGACAGCCCGTCGCAACCGCAGACAGCCAGACCGCTTGGATATGCGGGGTGAACTGAGAAGTTATAAGGCTAACATCGCCGTAGCCCTTGATATGAGTGGCAGTATTAGTAACGAAGAATTTCAGCAAGCCATGCAAGAAGTCTTTGCTATTGTCAAAAATTACAAGCATGAAATCACTTTAATCGAATGTGATGATGAAATTCGCCGTATCTCCCCCGTAAAAACAGTCAAAGATCTTAAAGAACGACTGAAAATTCGTGGCGCTACGCGCTTTACTCCGGTCTTTGACTATGCCAATCTTCATAACATCAACTTGCTCATCTATTTTACGGACGGCCAAGGTGAACGAGCCCTTCAGATCCAGCCCAAAGGCTATAAAACCTTGTGGGTTCTATCTGGTAACAGCAAAGGCCTCTCCCTGACGACAGCCTATGGCGCCGTGAAACAGCTTAAGCAAGTTGAAAGTAAAGATGCTACTGCCGCTGCCAATGATGTAGCCTTTCGCGATGGCTACTCCATGAATTCTCAAGAAAAAAACCATATATAAAAAATTTAGTAAGCATAACTTTCTGGCGCAAAAAAGGGACAAACTTGCAAACTGCAAGTTTGTCCCTTTTTGTATGCCTCGTTTTCTTTTGCTGCCAAGTTCGCTTTCTCCCAAAACAAGCTACTCACGCTCCGTATCATAAATTACCTTTGCAATACAGATACGCTTTGCAGGACGCAAAAACTGACAGTACACTTTCTTCAAGGTAAAAATATGCCTTTCTCACTTTATATTGCCACACATTCCGGTAACAAGCGTTAATCAATAAGGCTAAACCAAATCCACCCATAATATCAATCGGATAATGCACGCCAACATAAACTCTGGAAACACCGACTAAAATTGCTAAACCGGCAAAAACAATGCCGCAAGTTCTATAGGGAGCTATAAGTCCTAAGGCAATGGCCATAGCCCCTAACGCATGATTGCTTGGAAATGAACTGTTCGGTACATGCTGGATTAGTTGGTTCACAGTATGCCCTACAAAGGGCCTAGCTTCTGGATACACATAGCCGATAATAAAAGACAGCAACATGTCAATTACAGTTCTTCGCAAGGCTTTACTTTCTTTATAAACGCCATAAAGATACATGCTAGCCAGCGCAGCCATAAACACATACGGAAGATAATTTGATATAGCGATCATCGCCTTATCCATCAACACACTTTTATACGCCATTCCATTGATTATCTCAAAAAAATACAAGTTCATATTGATTCTCCATTTATTAAATAAACCTTATTATCCCAATACTTAAATTTTCTTTGCTTTTTCATATTCCTTGTCTAAATCTGCTTGATTTGCTAAGACATTTGACCAGGGTCCCAACTTCATACAATTTTGAGGACAATAAAAGCTTAATAAATCACTCGAATTCACTTCAATCATCTGCTGGCTGCAAATATGACATCTAGCAATTAACGATTCGTCCTTCGTCTCTATAGTACTCAAATTCATAATTCGATTCACTACACGCTTAAGTGTTTCGTTTTGATAGGGCTTAACAATAAATGCATCGCTCCCCAACAAAACGCTCTCTTTGATTATTTCTTCCGAATTACTACTACTACACATAATCACCTTCGATTGCGGATGCCTTTTCTTTATTTCTCTCAACACGGAGACACCGTCAATCCCTGTCATTACAATATCTAAAATGACCAAAGAAAACTCTCTTTCATTCATTGCTTGCAGTACTTCTTCACCATTTGGAGCTTGAAAAATCTGCATCTCGCTAAATCCTATATCCACAAGCGTCCTCAATAACATGGTTCGCGCGAAAGGTGAATCATCTACCACTAAAACAGATAATTCAGCAATCATAGTTTCCCTCTCTCCCATAGTTTCATCTCCTCAAGTACTACGTTTTTCAAATACTCAACCAGTCATTGATACTATTATAGCACCTGTATGCTAGTATCGTTTCTTTCTAACACATAGTCATAGTCGATAGCTTCGATGTCGGGGATTTTCCATTTATATAGAATCCTAATTATCATTCCCCCTTAAGATAGTAATTAATCAGAATATATCCTCTCTTACTTAAAGGTTTTTTTTACATCCTGTCGTATTTTTCCACTAACTGGCAATAGTGGTATTCATTTTCTTTTTATCATATACGAAAGGATGATTGCAAATGAAGTTTTCTCCCCTTGATTATCAACAATACAGGCTGATTGTTGAATCATCGCCCAATATGATTTGGCGTGCCGGAACAGACAAACTTTGCAATTACTTTAATGAAACATGGTTACAATTTACTGGCCGCACGATGGAACAAGAGCTTGGAAATGGCTGGCTTAGCAACGTTCATCCTGATGACATAGAATCATGTGCAACTATCTATTATGCTGCGTTTGATTTACGACAACGTTTTGAGATGGATTACCGTCTACGTCGCCATGACGGTGAATACCGTTGGATCAATGACCGTGGCGTTCCTTATTACGCAAATGGCACTTTCGAAGGCTATATCGGCAGTTGTATGGACGTTACTGAAAAATTCGAAGGGCAAAAACTAAAAAAACAAGCTCAACAAGATGGCCTCTGTAAAATTTACAATCGACATTATTCTGATATTTTAATACAAAAACAGTTCGAGCACGCCAAACGCACAAACTCTTCCTTTTCACTATTAATGATTGATTTGGATAATTTCAAAGCAGTCAATGACCATCTTGGCCACCAAGCCGGTGATATGGTACTCCAACAAGTCTCTACAATATTGACTAACTCGACACGGTCGCAAGACATAGTTGGTCGTTATGGAGGTGAAGAATTTATCGTTTCTTTTTCAGATGTGGCACCAAATATAGCTTGGGATATTTCAGAACGAATTCGAACCTCTATAGCTAATAATTCATTCCATGTTCAACAAGAAAACGAAAATGCGCATCTCAGTATTACCGCAAGCCTAGGTCTTAGTCATATAAAACCTGGAGATACTATCACTACTCTAGTTCTTCGAGCTGATCAAAGTTTATATTTGGCCAAAGCAAGCGGAAAAAACTGCACTAAGTCGCTCAGTTGATACCTCTCGTTTGCCTTAAACTCCATCAATCAAATTTTATTCTACCGGCTAACTACTCTCTCACTTATAAACGTATCTGCATTTTCAAGAAAAACATTTCATTTTTTTGCAAAAGTATTTTTGTTTTAATTTTCAGTCTATTTTGGCAGGTATTATTCATTCTTTCGCAGAAAAGTAAACCAAACTATATTAGGAGGCGACGTACCATGAATAAACATCTAGTCCGGTTAACCCGTTCACTGATTTTATCTGGTTTGTTAGTTGGTATGGCAGTTTCGGTTTCAGCCGCTCCAACTGCAACAACTACTTCTCCTCCCGTTAACTGTCCTATGATGACAGCGGAACACAGGACTCACATGATGCATGAGATGATGGCATCACCAGAAATGAAGAGTATGATGATGAATATGATGAAAGAAATGATGACTTCTCCCGAAATGAAGCCAATGATGATGGATATGATGAAAGACATGATGCAGAATCCAGAAATGAAAGACATGATGAAGACTATGATGCATGAGATGATGCAAAAGCATGAACCACAACCACAGGAAGATCACTCTCAACATCAATAACTTCACATATCGAAAGAAAAGCCAGTCTAGGCTAATTGATATGCCCCCTGTCTACTTGACAAGGAGCACTTCAAATGACCTAAGCTGGCTTTTCTTTACCTTTTTATTTCATCAAGTTAACAAGTATGCTTTACTAACGTGTTTTGCCGTGACAATGGCATAAATCAACCGGCCATCAGACCGTCGAGTTAACGCTGGCGTCAACCTTAGCGGCTGTCAGCGCGAATTTATAAGGTTTGCTAACAAGACCTTCACCATGAAGACCTATTCCCTTCATTTCAGGGCCCAACATTAACATAATAAAAAAAAGCCTGCATACTGCAGGCCCTTTATTTATGGGGTAAAAAATGGTCGGAGCGACACGACTTGAACGTGCGACCTCTACCACCCCAAGGTAGCGCTCTACCAAGCTGAGCTACGCCCCGAGATTCCACGAAACATATTGTACCTTTCTATGCTAAGAAAGTCAATAGCAAACTCTTGATTATGAGCGGTTTCCCGCTGTTTTTTATAACGGCAGCTCTTCCACCTGGCAGCCCTGATGGTCAATATCCAAAACCAGATAACGCGAGGTAATATTCTCCTTGGCAAAGGCTTCTACCATGGCTTCTCCGATAGCTTCTTCTTTCTCCGTAGCAAATGCCATCAAACAAGGACCTGCACCGCTTAAAACAGCTCCTAAGGCGCCTTCACGGCGTGCTGCAGCCAATACGCCCTCCATGCCTGGGATCAAGGGCTGTCGGTAAGGCTGATGCAGCCGATCGCTAAAACCGAGTCCCAACGATTCGGCATCTCCTGCCACTAGCTTAGCTACCAGCCATGCAGCACGAGAAACGTTATACACGGCATCTTGCAACGGAACCGCTTGCGGGAGAACCTCTCTGGCTTTTTTTGTCGCCAAATGGAAGTCAGGTATAGCGACAATCATACGCAATGGAATTTCAATAGGCAACTGCTGTGTATACGGATTTTGTCCGTCCATGATGCTGACAGTAACGCCACCAAATAATGCTGGGGCAACGTTATCAGGATGCCCTTCCATTTCGGTAGCCAACGCCAGCAGTTGTTGATTGTTAAGTACAGAATTCTGAAGCAAGGCATTCGCCGCCACCAAACCACTCGCTATAGCTGCAGCGCTGCTGCCAAGACCGCGAG
This sequence comes from uncultured Anaeromusa sp., assembly GCF_963676855.1. Lineage (NCBI taxonomy): Bacteria > Bacillati > Bacillota > Negativicutes > Selenomonadales > Sporomusaceae > Anaeromusa > uncultured Anaeromusa sp. The sequence continues at coordinate 2,122,945 of NZ_OY781460.1, read as the reverse complement.
ATAAAGGAATGCGATTGGTCATCACAATTTCCAGGGCGGGAATAGGCTCCCCGGCCATGGAAAACACGCGTTGCAGCGCTTTGTAAAATAAGTTTTCCTTGCCTTTGGAGATAAAAGCTTCTCCTTCACCTTGCACGCACATAACCAGACCGCTTGGCCCGTAATGCGCCTTTACAACCACCTCGTTGTACAGCGTACATGCCATACCCAGGCAATCAAAGCCCGGTCCACAATTAGCCGTTGTTGCCGGAACCAACACACGTATGTATTTTTGCATGGATACAACCTCCTTGATCCAGCGTTAAAATCTAACGGGGCTGCCTATTTTTCGGCAACCCCGCCTAACATCGTTTAATCCATGGCCACGCGAATTACGCTGCGCACTTCACTTACCACCGACATACCGCGCATCGTGCTAAGAGCAAGCTGCACGCAAGAGTCGGGCACTTCATACGTTATAACCGCCAATTCTGCACAGCCATTAATTTTACGTTTCTGAATAACCGAATTCAAGCTAACCTGCTGTGCTCCGAAGGCACCGGCAATGGCTGCCAAAACGCCTGGCTGATCCTGAACCAACAGCCGAATAAAATAAGGCGCCTTCGTCTCGCTGATAGGCTGAATGGGACGCTCTTCAAAGCAAGTGCACAATATGCGCCCGGAAGCCCCACGATATAGATTTCTGGCTGCATCGATCACATCGCCCACCACCGCGCTGGCTGTAGGCATCGCTCCTGCACCCCGGCCGTAAAACATGGCTTCACCAACAGCATCCCCGCGTACAAATACAGCATTATACACATCATGCACATGGGCCAATGGGTGACTGCTCGGCAGGAAGGTCGGGTGCACGCGTACGCTGATGCGTCCTTCTTCTTCACGAGCAATTGCAAGCAGCTTAATGACATAGCCCAACTCTGAGGCATAAGCAATGTCTTCGCTGGAAATGTTGGTAATTCCCTCTACATAGACATCATCAAAAGTAACCCGGGCGTTAAACGCAATGGAAGCAAGAATCGCCAATTTACGCGCCGCATCAAGGCCGCCCACGTCAGCCGTTGGATCCGCTTCCGCATAACCCTTGGCCTGCGCCTCTGCCAGCACATCCGCAAACTCGAGCCCTTCTTGAGTCATCTTGGTCAGCATATAGTTGGTCGTTCCATTAACAATGCCCATCACTTCATAGATGTGATTGCCTGCAAGACACTGCTTTAAGGGCCGAATAATCGGAATACCGCCGCCTACGCTGGCCTCAAATAAAAAGTCTACCTGCGCTTCTTCTGCCGCTGCAAAAAGCTCTTTACCATGTTGAGCCACTACATCCTTATTAGCTGTCACGACATGCTTTCCTGCCTGCATAGCGCGCAGCATATAGTCTTTAGCTGGCTCTTCGCCGCCCATGACTTCAATGACAATATCAATCTCGGGATCGTTTAAAATGTCTTCAACCTTGTCCGTCACCTGAACCGGTTGCGGCAAGGATCGTTCTTTATTCACATCACGCACCAACACTGTTTTTAAAACAATGGGTTTACCCACCTTATGCGCAATACTGGCTCCATTTTGAAAAAGCACTTTGGCTACGCCAGTTCCAACCGTTCCCAGACCAAGCATGCCGACTTGAATACATTCTTTCATCTTACGTTTCCTCCCTCGGTCCTGCCCGGCCGTTTTTTTCTTAACGTCTCTACCTCTTAGTTTCTCAAACCTGCCCTAAAATTTCAATGCGTTTTACGCCATCCACCATGCGCAATTTATCCATCAGTGCCTCAAGATCAATTTTCAGATCCGCCGTTTCAATAGAAATGCTGGCATTAGCCACTCCCTGCAACGGAATGCCCTGATTGATCGTCAACACGCTGCCACGCTCTCCTGCTATGGTATTGAGCACACGAGAAAGTACGCCGGATTTGTGATCCAAAAGCAGCGACAAGGTAATGATTTTTTCTTGGCTAGCTTCATAAAAAGGAAAAACATAATCTTTATACTTGTAATACGCGCTGCGGCTTAACTCCATTTTTTCCACCGCTTCATTGATAGTCCGCGCTTCACCGCGCTTCAGCATATCCTTGACTTTAATAGTTTTCTTGATTGCCTCCGGCAAAATTTCTTCACGGACCAAATAAAAAACAGATTTTTGCTCTGCCAAAGCAAACCCCTCCATATCATTTTTAAAATATAAATATCTTTACCTGGTAGACATTATACCATTGTCGCCTTGAAAAAGACAAGTAAAATTCGTCATTTATAGCAATATCTGCTGCATTTGTTACTACTTTTTCTGGCTTCTATCCATTTCCAGTGTAATCTGAGCATTATTCTGAAAATACAATTTCTACTTTTAAACAAAAACAACCGGGAACTGCTCTTAAAACAGTTCTCGGTTGTTAATTTACTTCTATCCCTTACAGGCTAGTTAGTAAATCTTGTACTTTTTGTAAATATTCCGTCTGCGGCACCAACAACACCTGACCATCTCGACGGCATTTGATTTCCACCAGGCCCTCTGCTAACGCCTTCGGTCCAAGAGCAATACGTACCGGATAGCCAATCAGATCGGCGTCTTTAAATTTAACGCCTGGCCGTTCATTGCGGTCGTCAAGAAGCACATCTACACCTGCCGCTTTCAACTCACCGTAAATGCGTTCCGCTAGTTTCAGTTGCGTTTCATCTTTTGCATTGATAGGTACAACCGCTACCTGGAACGGTGCAATTGCTGCAGGCCAAATGATACCGTCAGCATCATTGTTTTGCTCAATAGCAGCCGCCATAGTCCGGCTAACGCCAATGCCGTAGCAACCCATGACCATGGGTTGTTCTTTGCCGTTTTCATCCAGGAACGTCGCTTTCAACGCTTCACTGTATTTAGTAAATAGCTTGAATACCTGGCCCACTTCAATTCCTCTGGCTGTCGCTAACGCACTGCCGCAATGCGGACAAGGCTCGCCAGCTTTCACCATACGCAGATCCGCGATCTGATCCGGTTTGAAATCTCTTAACGGCTCTACATGGAGCAAATGCTCGTCAGGCTTATTGGCGCCGCACACGGCATCATGAAGGTTCATGACGCTATTGTCAGCAACAACCGTACATTTTCCGGCCAAGCCCACAGGACCCAGAAAGCCGGCGACACTGCCCAATTCACGCTGAATGTCAGCCTCATCTGCCAATTCGATTTGAATGGCGCCAACCAGGTTTTGCACTTTCACATCGTTAATTTCATGATCACCGCGTGCCAAGGCAACCACCAGTCCATTTTCCGTACGGAACGCAATGGATTTGATGGTCTGTTCCGCCGGCACCTGTAAAAAGGCGGTCACTTCTTCAATGGAGCGCATGCCTGGAGTAGCCACCGGAGCCAGCGTTTGTTGAGAAGCTGCCTCATTGCCAGGCAAAGTCTGGCCTTCCGCCTTTTCCACATTGGCTGCATATTCACAATCAGGGCAGAAAACAATCGCCGCTTCGCCAGACTCAGCGATGACCATAAATTCATGCGTTCCTGTACCGCCAATAGCGCCGCCGTCAGCTTCTACCGCCCGGAATTTTAAACCGCAACGATTGAAAATGCGCGTATACGCATCGTACATTTTATGGTAACTTACATCCAAGCCAGCTTCATCGCGATCAAAAGAATACAGATCTTTCATAATGAATTCGCGTCCCCGCATCAAGCCAAACCGCGGCCGAATTTCATCACGATATTTGTTCTGAATCTGGTAGAGCATTAACGGAAGCTGACGATAAGAACGCACTTCCGAACGCACCAATGTTGTAATCATTTCCTCGTGCGTAGGTCCAAGGCAAAAATTACGACCATGTCGGTCCTGAAGACGAAACATCTCATCACCGTACACATCCCAACGGCCAGTTTCCTGCCACATCTCTGCTGGTTGGATAATCGGCATCAGCAATTCCTGCCCGCCGGACTCATCCATTTCTTCTCGGACAATGGCCTCAATCTTCTTTAAAACCCGCCACGTAAGAGGCAAATAGTTATAAATACCGCCAGCCGCTTTGCGCAGCATACCGGCGCGCAGCATCAGCTGATGGCTGACAACTTCAGCCTCCGCCGGAACTTCTCGCAACGTCGGGGCAAATAATTTAGATGCACGCATAATTAAGGTTCCTCCTTCAGCAATTGTTCCAATTCTTCCAAAAACGCTTTCATTAACTCTACTTCTGCAACCTTGCGCACAATCACGCCCCTGCGGAAAATAAGACCTTCCCCTTTGCCGCCGGCAAGGCCGATATCCGCTTCGCGGGCTTCACCCGGTCCATTGACAGCGCAGCCCATGACTGCCACCTTTAGTGGCTTTTTTATGTGTTTCAAATGTTCTTCTACGGTTTGTGCCAATTGTTCCAAGTCGATATTGCAGCGTCCGCAAGTCGGACAGGAAATGAGCGTAGGCCCATATTCTTTCAGGCCAAGAGATTTCAAAATCTCATTGCCAACTTCCACTTCGCGCACCGGGTCACCGGTCAAAGAAATGCGGAAAGTGTCGCCAATGCCTTCGGCCAACAGCGCGCCAATCCCCACGGCGGACTTAATTACACCGGTGCGTATAGTTCCGGCCTCTGTAACTCCTAAATGCAAAGGATACGCCACCGTTTGGCTCATTAACCGATAGGCCGCCAGCATAAGAGGTACATCGTGGGCTTTTAGGGATATCTTTATATCATAGAAGTCCAGTTCTTCTAGCAAGCGAATGTGCTCTAACGCGCTTTCCACCATGCCTGCCGCAGTAACCTGACCGCCGTATTTCGCTAAAATGCGCTTATCCAACGATCCTGCATTGACGCCGATGCGAATCGGCACTTGACGTTCCTTGGCGCCATCTACTACCATACGTACATACTTAGCCTCGCCAATATTGCCGGGATTAATCCGCAATGCATCCACACCGCTCTCCAAGGCCGCTAGAGCCAGGCGGTAATCAAAGTGAATATCGGCAATCAGCGGAACCTGCACTTGGCGCTTAATTTGCGCCAAGGCTTTAGCAGCGTCCATGTCCGGCACAGCCACCCGTACCAGATCGCAGCCGACTGCCGTCAAACGGCCGATTTGTTCTACCGTTTCCATCACCGCATGCGTTTTGGTATTGGTCATGGACTGCACAGTGATCGGAGCTCCTGCGCCTACCGGAACTGCGCCTATCATCAAACGCCGAGTATCTCGTCGTTCATAGGTCAACGTCTGCGTTTCAGCCATCTCCCTATTCGCCTCCTCTTTACACTAACAGTTTGACCGTCTGGATCTTAAAACAAATTCAACCTCAGCACATCCTTAAAGGTTGCAAAGATCATAATCAGCAACAGCAACAGTAATCCTGCCATCTGCACCATTTGCAAACGTTCTTTACTGATTGGACGGCCCCGAACCGCTTCAATGAGCAGAGCTACGATGTGACCGCCATCCAGCACCGGAATGGGCAGCAAATTGATGATTCCCAAATTGATGCTTAAAAGAGCGCCAAAACCTAGCAGCTTCATCAGACCGTTTTGCGCCACTTCCCAGGCCATCTGGGCCACGCCGATCGGTCCCGCCACGTCGGCAGCAGCTTGTCCGGTAATCATTTTGGCCAAGCCTTTGACCATCATCGCCGCTACAGCCACCGTCTGCTGCACAGCCAGCCCGCATGCCTCGCCAAGGCCTGGTTGATAATTTTCTAATTTAGCGGCCACGCCAATAAGGACGCGTCCATTAGCACCGTCTTTTTCCGGGTAGATCTGTGCAGTTCGACGCTCTACGGCCCCAGATGGCAAGGTACGCTCATAATCTACAGCAAGGCCTTTTCCCTCTGTAACAGTGCCCACCTGCTGCAGCGTATCCACCATCTGCTTCCAAGAAGTAATATCCTGCCCTTGAATGCGGATAATCTGGTCGCCTTTTTCCAGGCCAGCTTGCGCAGCTGGATGTCCGGCCATAGCTTGCCCGACAATAGGCGCCTCCACAGGACGATCAATACCGGAAAAAACAAAAACCAACGTAAACAAAATTACCGGCAGCAACAAATTCATAACCGAACCTGCCGCAATGACCAGCATACGTGCCCAAACCGATTTAGCGTAAAAAGCCCTCTTACGGTACTCTTCTTCGCTCATGTCGCCCAGATCATCGATTTCTTCGTCTGGATGCATACCCGCGATATTGTTAAAACCACCCAAAGGAATAATCCTCCAGGAATATCGCGTTTCCCCCATTCGCCAACTAATCAGCTTGGGGCCAAAACCAATAGCAAATTCTTTAACCCACATACCAGTTAGCTTCGCTGTAATAAAATGTCCCCATTCATGAACCAAAATCAGCAAGCCAAACAGCAGAATAGTTGCCAATAGTGAACTCCCATGTCCTCCCAATCCGTTTCCCTCCTTAATCCGTCTGGCTGCAGCAAGCTGCAGCTGCCTGGCGCGCCCAGTCGTTTGCACCTAAAATGCTTGCCAATTCCGTCGCGCTGCCCCCCTTATATTGAGCCAGCACGTCTTGTACAATCTCCGTAATCTGTAAAAAGGAAATTCGTCCCTGCAAAAAAGCCTCTACCGCCACTTCGTTAGCAGCGTTAAATACACAAGGATAGGTTCCTCCGGCTCTGCCTACGGCAAACGCGGTCTCTAGCAGTGGAAACGCCTGTACATCGGGCGGTTCAAAGGTTAACGTACGGACTGTCTTCCAATCTAAACGCTGCCACGAGGCCTCCAGACGGCGCGGATAAAACAAAGCATACTGTATAGGAAGACGCATGTCAGGGTACCCAATTTGGGCCAACACAGAGGAGTCCATGAATTCTACCATGGAATGCACAATACTCTGTGGATGCACCACTACTTCAATCTGATCGTAAGACACGTCAAAAAGCCAGCGAGCCTCAATCACTTCCAGCCCTTTATTAGCTAGCGTTGCCGAATCTACGGTGATTTTGCGGCCCATAGACCAATTCGGATGCTGCAAACACTCCGCCAAGGTCACTTTCTTCAACTGCTCACGACTCCGTCCGCGGAAAGGGCCTCCCGAGGCGGTAATGAGCAGCTTATGCACTTCTTTAGGCGACTCGCCGTGTATACACTGGAATAAGGCGCTATGTTCACTGTCGACGGGCAGAATGTCCACACCGTATTTTTTCGCTTCAGCCGTAACTAATTCTCCAGCCGCTACCAAAGTTTCCTTATTAGCCAAGGCAATTTTTTTGCCTGCCTTAATAGCTGCTAAGGTCGGCTTTAACCCTGCAAAGCCGACAAGCGCCGTTACCACCGTATCCACTTCGCTTGATGCCGCTAGTTCTTCTACTGCCTTGTCACCGCTTAAGATGGTCGTAGGCCCCTTATAGCGGGCTTTTAAGCGCAAAGCAGCACTCTCATCGCTTAGCACAGCATAAGCTGGCTTAAACTTGCGAATCTGCTCTTCCAGCAGTTCATCACGGCTGTGCGCAACTAAGACGCTGATTTCACATTCTTCGGGATGTGCTGCTGCCACATCTAATGTTTGACAGCCAATCGAACCAGTACTTCCCAGTAAAGCAATCCGTTGTCGCATGTAGATTCTCCTATCCTAAAAAAACAAACTGCGGGCGGCGATATAAAAATACACAATCGGCACCACAAACAGCAGGCTGTCAATCCGGTCCAGCATGCCGCCATGTCCCGGCAAAAGAGTTCCAGAGTCTTTAACGCCGGCATACCGTTTTAAGCGAGACTCCACCAAATCGCCAACCGGAGCCGCCATGCCAATTAAACAACCTAACAACAAGGCTTGCTCCAATTGCAAACCGATAAAGGTACTGCCCAACCAACCAATGACCAGCAATGTACCTCCCAGTCCGCCCAAAGCACCTTCCACCGTTTTCCCTGGACTGATTTCAGGACACAGCTTGCGCTTGCCCCAACGAGAGCCAATAAAATAAGCAAACGTATCGCTCGCCCAGGTACCAATAAAGGACAAATAAACATAGCCTGCACATTGAGAAAGAAAGGGAGCGGTTGACAAAACAGCGTCTTCCGGCAAATACATACGCAGCGCTACGAAAAAAGCAAGTAGCAATGGTACGTACATGACTCCGAACACCGTTGCAAAAGCATCTGCTGGCGAAAATTCCGTCGCCTGCACCACCAAACGCGCGCCATTCAGTAAGAACAACACAACCAAAAAGAAAACCATTTCCTGTGAATTACCTAGCCAGACACATAACGGCAGCAGAAAGCTGTATAAAATCCCCAAACTTTGCCAAGGATGAAGTTCGATCTGCCGTAGCATGCGGCAATATTCAAGCCAGGATGCCAAGGCTGTCAGGGAAATCGCCATCCCAAAATACCAACCGCCTGCATACACAAGCCAAAGTACCAGCGGCAACCCGCAGACCGCCGTCAGTATCCGTTTTCCTAACACCATTGACCACCCATTTCTTACTTCTTAAGTCCGCCAAAACGCCGTTCCCGCTTTTGAAAAGAAGCAATAGCCTCCCTCAAATGCTCCGGAGTAAAGTCGGGCCAGTTTACATCGCAAAAATACAATTCTGTATAAGCAGTTTGCCAAAGCAGGAAATTACTAAGACGAATATCGCCGCTAGTCCTGATTAAGAGGTCTGGATCAGGAAGACCTTGGGTATATAGAGAGGCCGCGAAGGTTTCCTCATCGATTTCATCGGCGCGTAGCTCACCATTTTCTACCGAACGAGCCAACGCTTTTATTGCTTCTAAAATTTCCGCTCGTCCCCCGTAATTAATCGCCAAATTGACAACCAAGCCCGTATTATTACTAGTTTGTTCCATAGCTTTGGTCAGCTTCAGTTGCAGCGCCGCCGGCAACCCCGCTAAATCACCAATATGACGAAGCTGCACTTGGTTAGCATGCATAGCCGCCAGCTTACTATCCAAATATTCGGCAATAAGACGCATCAATAGCCCTACTTCTTCTTCAGGGCGTTTCCAATTTTCGGTCGAAAAAGCATATACAGTAAGAACTTCAACGCCTATATCGGATGCGGTTTGAATAATTTTCTGCAGCGTTTCCGCTCCTGCTCGATGACCAAAAGTGCGTAACAAGCCCCGTTCCTTAGCCCAGCGGCCATTGCCATCCATAATAATCGCCACATGGCGTGGCACTGTTTCTTCAGGCAGTACGTCTGTTTTTGATTTTCCTGAGCCAGTCAGCCATTTTTTCCACATGCGGAACTACCTCCATCAGCCTGGATTCAAAAATTCAAAGGAAGACCCCCTCAGGCAGAGGGGGTCCTGTGTCAATTTTTCCATAGCAGCCTGGAAACCAGTTTCCCGACAACAGTGTGGATTTTCGTCACATCCCAAACAGCCATTTTACAGTTCGAGAATCTCTTTTTCCTTGGCTGCCATAACCTGGTCCACGTCTTTAATATACTTGTCTGTCAATTTCTGAGTATCCTCTTGTGCTTTTTTAACTTCGTCTTCAGAAATAATTTTATCTTTTTCCAATTTTTTGATTGCATCATTAGCATCACGACGCAAATTGCGAATGCCAACCCGAGTTTCTTCCGCTTTCTTGTGTACTTGTTTTACCAATTCCGCACGACGCTCTTGTGTCAACTGCGGTAAAACAAGACGAATCGCGCTGCCGTCACTATTCGGGTTTAGCCCTAGATCCGACTTTAAAATCGCTTTTTCAATGGCACCGACAAGAGTTTTTTCCCAAGGCTGAATCACGATCATCCGCGGCTCCGGCACGCTGATATTCGCCACCTGGTTAATAGCCGTAGGCGTTCCATAATAATCAACCATAACTTTATCAAGCAATGCAGGTGTAGCGCGCCCAGCTCGCAACGAAGCCAACTCTCGCCGCAAAGCCTCAATGCTTTTTTTCATTTTCTCTTCATGGGCTGTATGGATATCTTTAACACTCACAATTCTTCCCTCCCACAACAGTACCTATATCATGACCAAGAGCTGCTTTTAAAATATTACCGGGTTTATCCATGCTAAAGACAATAATAGGTATTTCATTGTCCATGCACAAGCTTGTCGCCGTCGAGTCCATAACCGACAAGCGGCGCTTAAGAATCTCCAGGTATTCTAACTCTTTAAATTTCTTTGCATCCGGATTGCTACGAGGGTCGGAGTCATATACTCCATCTGCATTGTTCTTCGCCATCAAAATAGCGTCTGCTTCCACTTCCGCAGCTCGCAAGGCCGCCGTCGTATCTGTAGAAAAGTACGGATTTCCGGTTCCAGCGGCAAAAATAACTACACGGCCTTTTTCCAAATGGCGCACAGCTCGCCGGCGAATATACGGCTCTGCTACTTGGCGCATTTCAATGGCCGTTTGTACGCGCGTATCAACGCCTTCGCTTTCCAGCGCGTCTTGCAAAGCCAAGGAATTAATAACGGTAGCCAACATCCCCATATAGTCGGCAGTCGCTCGGTCCATTCCCTGAGCACTGCCGCGCAACCCTCGCCAAATATTTCCTCCGCCTACTACAATGGCCACTTCCACGCCAACCGCCCGCACTTCCTTGATTTCACGAGCAATGCCTTCCGCTACATCCGGATCAATTCCGTAGCCTTTTCCACCTGCCAAAGCTTCTCCGCTCAGTTTCAGGACCACTCTTTTATATTTTGCAGTAGTCAAATTTACCCCTCCATATGCATTGTCTGTCTTTTCATTCTACAAGACCCCAATAAAATCCTGCGCCGTTCTCCTGTTTACAGGCGAAAAATAAGAGAACACCAAAAGTGTTCTCTTATTTTCCTCCTTCAAGCCGAGGATGTTATCCTTGTACTGCAGCCATAACCTCTGCTGCAAAATCATTTTCCTTTTTCTCAATGCCATCACCCAACTGATAGCGAGTAAAGCGGCGAATGCTAATGTTTTCACCAATCTTGGAAATTTTTTCATTAATCAGTTGTGTAATGGTTAGGTCCGGGTTTTTAATGAAAACCTGCTCCATTAAACAAACTTCTTTATAATATTTTTCAATACGTCCAGTAATCATTTTTTCAACAATAGCCGCTGGCTTGCCTTCGTTAAGAGCCTGCGCGCGCAGAATTTCTTTTTCATGGTCCAACGTTTCAGTCGGAACTTCCTCGCGCCGAACATACAATGGATTGGCTGCAGCAATCTGCATCGCAATATCCTTGGCCAAACCATGAAAATCATCGGTTTTGGCTACGAAGTCAGTTTCACAGTTTACTTCTACCATAACGCCAATACGCCCAGCGCCATGAATATAGGATTCAACTAAACCTTCCGCCGCTACGCGGCCAGCCTTTTTCGCAGCAGCTGCCAACCCTTTTTCCCGCAAAAAGTCAACTGCTTTATCCATATCACCGTCAACTTCACCAAGAGCTTTTTTACAGTCCATCATGCCCGCTCCGGTACGTTCCCGAAGCTCTTTTACCATTGCAGCAGTTATCATCAGAACATCCTCCTGTCAATATTTGCGTCTTTTATTGAGAAAGGTAAGGGGGAAGCCCCCTTACCTTTAGTGGATATTATTCAGCGGCTTCGCTTACAGCAACTTCCGCATTTTCTTCATCATGCTGTTCGCCTTGGCGGCCTTCCAAAATAGCATCCGCCATCTTGGCCGTCAGCAGCTTAACTGCACGAATCGCGTCATCGTTGCCAGGAATTACATGATCAATTTCATCAGGATCGCAGTTAGTATCAACAATCGCCACGATCGGAATCCCCAAATTGCGAGCTTCCGCTACCGCGATGCGCTCTTTGCGAGGATCAATAATGAACAAGGCAGACGGAAGTTTGCGCATGTTCTTGATGCCGCCCAGGAATTTCTGTAGACGATCCATTTCGTGACGTAACTGCAGAACTTCTTTTTTCGGCAATACTTCGAATACGCCGTTTGTTTCCATCTCTTCCAACTTACGCAGACGGCTAATCCGCGCTTGAATGGTTTTAAAGTTGGTCATCATACCGCCCAGCCAACGTTCGTTGACAAAGAACATATTGCAGCGAGCCGCTTCTTCACGAACAGCGTCCTGCGCCTGCTTTTTCGTACCGACGAAAAGCAACGTGCCGCCATCAGCAGACAAATCCCGTACAAAGTTGTACGCTTCATCTACTTTTTTAACGGTTTTCTGCAAATCGATGATATAGATACCATTGCGCTCCGTGAAAATGTAAGGAGCCATTTTGGGGTTCCATCTCCGAGTCTGATGACCAAAGTGCACCCCTGCTTCGAGAAGCTGTTTCATTGAAATTACTGCCATAATAAAGTACCTCCTGTTAATTTCCTCCACGCTCCGCATTTTTCGTTTTCACCGTTCTCTTCAGTTCGGCACAGCCACGAAATTGGAGGTGTGTGGTTTTTTATACAACACGAGAAATTATACCATGAATCCAGCAGACAAACAAGCTTTTTCGGCTATTTTCGCAAGTTCAACAACAAGTTCACTTCTGCCACGCCCAATCCGGTCTGCTGCGCAATTTCTCCCATGGTTAAGCCAGAATCAGCTAATTCATAGACCTTCTCGTATCGTTTTCCCCCTGGCGCCGTTTGTGAGCGTATATTCTGAGTGTGCCTACCTGCCTGCATTTCTTCTGATGGTGTTTGCAGATTCAATTCTTCTTGTAGTAAAGCCATCGCAAAATTAGAAGGCTCCTCTTTATTAGGCTCTTCCAACGTTTCCGTCTTGCCTAGCTTGATGATTGACAACTCATTTTTTTCCATATTCTTCTTTTGCAATGGTTCCATCTTTTGGGTCTGCTCTTCACACCGTGCCAGCAATGCTTCCAGCCTAACGGCTTCTTGCTCCATGCGCGCTAAAATCTGCTCTGCTGTTTCCTGCAACCGCCGCTCCATTTCTTGCCCTTGCTGCTGCACTTGCAAGTCCTGAATCTGTCGCAAATGGTCCTTGCGGATATAAAAAAGGATCCCGAAGACACAGACAAGAGTCAACGCGATCCACAGCCAGTTTGTCATCACACTACATCCTCATGTTCGAATATCAATCCTATGCCCTCGTACCGGATCCGTAGGCACTTCTTCCGCCACTTCATTCTTGTCTTTTGTCTTCTTTTCGTCTTGCTCTTTCTGCTGTCCGGATCGTTCGCGTTGCTCATCTTTAATGCGTGATTGCTCGGTTTCTTCGCTGTGCTGCACTTGGCCTTGACGGATTTTAGTCAGCTCTTTCCACTCTTGTCCAGCAACTTGCGGTTGCTGCAGATTTTGCTGCTCTTGGGCCTGCTGCATTTTCGCCGCTTCACCGGCCCTCGGCAGCATGACCTGCAAGTCCATCGGTCTGATTAGCATCTTGCTTCCCTTCCTTTACTTGTACGCACCTTTATGAATATCGCCGTCTTCCGCATAAAACGAAACAAACTTTTCCGGTTCACGAATAAATTTGACCAGATTTCCCAAGACAATCTTCACCCCTGGATACACGGTATCCATAACGCGCACCCTGCCATTGCGCATTTCTTCCAGCGACAGTTCAATTTCCACCATACGGGCGCGCATGCTTTCCACTTGTCCAGTCAATTGAAACTGGGCTTTCGTCATCTTCAGCATAATATCACGCTTTTCCGGCGGCAATGAATTCAAATCTCTAGAACGAAGCAGCGCTAACGCTTTTTGCGTTTGATCCAAACTCAGTTCCTGCTTGCGCAAGTCTCTCTTTAACGCTTGGTGCTCTTCGCGCAACATGGGATTTACGCCCACTTCCACTTCCGTATTCGTTGCCATATGCGTCCCAAGACTTTTCGAGCGAATTTCCTCACCAGCCGTAATCGTCCCACCGATCACCATGCCACGCTTGCCATCAACAATAATGCGCTTACCTGCACTAACTTTGGAATGCAATATGGCTTCACTGACAATAACTTCCTCGCCAGCCACCACCTGAGCATTTTCTATAAACTTCGCCACTACATTCTTTTCCGCCTGAACCCGCCCTTTATGCATGCCTTGAACGCCCATTTTTATAAAAACGTTCTGTCCTTCCACAACGCCGCCACACACGGAACCATGCACCTCGACATTTTCCCCCGCCTTAACACTAAAGCCCTCGGCAACCGAACCACGCACGATCACGCCACCGACAAAATTAACATTACCCGTAGATAAATCCACATCGCCTTTAATTTCAATAATTGGCAAAACGCTAATTTTCCGGTTAGCATAATTAAATTGTCCAGAAAGAGATGCCACCACTATCAGTTCATCTCGAATTTCAACGTTTTTACCAATCGGCAACGGAATATCCTTGCCTGGCCTCGGAAACACTGGGTTTCCTAATACGTCTTGCCCCTCTTCACCAGGTGTAGCAGGCACTTTCTCCGCCAAAGCCTGACCACTCTCTACAACAGTAAACAAGTTCAAGTTTTTAAAATCGACTCGGCCATCCTCCAGTTCCGCAGGGCGACCAGAATCATCTGTATTGATTAAAATATTGATTGTCGCATTTTTCCCATCTACGGCTTTCTTACCTGCCGCACACACAACAGACGTTCCAGGATGCTTACAAACCTTGGCAACCGCTTCTTCATCGATGCCGCCAACAATTCCTGCGGCATTCAGCTTAGTTATTACATCCTGAGGATTTGCTTTACGACACTTTTCACCAGCCTCAATTTCCAGTACAACTTCCATACGGTCTTTAGAGACCATCCATTTGATCTCCGGCAAAGGCAATGATAGCCCTATACGAACAGCCTGCCCTGTTTTTTCAGACAGACATTTTTGAATTTCCTCTGGATCGTATTCGCTCGTCTCGCGGGCAACAGCCTGCAGCATGCTTTGCAATTCCGTCTGACACGCTGCATCTACTGTCAAATAAACGCCATCCGGGTGATGTTCCAAACGGAAACCCACTTCCTGTGGTTTTATTGTCGAATCTTCCATGTCCGCCCCTCCGTTCCACCCTTAGAGCAAGCTTTCCCTTAATGACTGCAAGGCCCCTCGCAAGCGAAAAATTGCTTTCGTGTGAATTTGTGAAATACGCGCTTCAGAAAGTTTTAAAATTAGGCTAATTTCCTTCAATGTCAAGCGATCATAATAATACAGGCTAACAACGATCTTTTCTTTTTCCGGCAATTTTTCGATCGCCTCCGCCAGCGTTTGCTGCACTTCTTCGACTTCAATTCTTGCTGACAAATTGTTTTCTTTTCCTTGCTTTTCCTGTTGTAACGCCTCTTCAAGAGGCAATAGAGTACTGACGCTCAACTGCTGCAACAAAGTTTGTAATTGCGCGGCTGAAATGCCAAGCTCTTGCGCCACTTCTTCTTCACTGGCATTTCGTCCAAAACGATGTTCTACTTGCTGCACCGCAAGCTCATACTGTCTCGCCTTGTGCCGCAACGTCGCCGGCGCCCAATCCTGCGCCCGCAATGCATCAAGTATGGCGCCGCGAATACGCAAAGAAGCATAAGTTTCAAATTTAATACCCCGCTGCATATCAAAGCGTTCAATAGCATCCAGCAAGCCAAAAAAACCATTACTAATCAAATCGTCTCTGTCAACGTACGTAGGAAGGCTAATGGCCAAACGCCCCGCAACCAAACGCACCAAAGGCAGGTAATGTTCAATGAGTTGGTCTCGCAATACCGCTTGTCCGTTTGCCTTATATTGCTGCCAAAGAGTGTCCCATTGCGCCTGGCTCTTTTGTTCTGCCGGCATTTCGCAGGCCTCCTCCCCTACCTCATTCCATTTCAGCAACCCTTCAACTGGCTGCCTACATGTTTAACTGCCTAAGGCTATTTAGGTAAATTACGCCACTCTTCCACTCCGAGAGGTTCAAACTTTTCCTGTGCTTCTTCCTGACCTAACTCTTCTTGGGATAAGTTGGTTGATTTCTTTTTAGCTGGCAAATCATTTTTCACTTTCTCTTCTTGAAGTAAAAACCAACGTCGCACAAGCATACAACACACAACCGCCACCGCTCCGCCAACTACTGCTCCTACAATAGAACGAGAAACAAGCGCTTCCAGCCGAACCTGCTGCCATACGCTGCTAAAACCGGATACTAACGCCCCCAACACAGCCAATACGATAATAATCCAGATCCTTGGCATTCTCTCCGGCCTCCTGGCTACAATTCCTTTTGTCCCTTATCAATGGTTTTAATGTAATATATACCATTTTCCAAATTCAGTTCAACAGTCCGGCCATAGTTGCCGCCTGTATCTTCCGCTAGTAATCTGACTTCCATTTGCTTCAATTTTGCTTTGACAGCATCAGCGTTTCGTTCTCCCACCCGCATAATGTCCGTAGCATTAGCAAATGCAAACATTTGAGCTCCACCGGCAATTTTCGCCGTAATACGGCTTTTTTGGGCGCCCAGTTTCAGCATGTCCTCCAGCATCAACGGCAAAGCCGTATCAGCAAATTTAGCAGGATTATCTGAAGCTCTTGCCTGCTTACTGTCAGGTAGCATGATATGAGCCAACCCGCCAACTTTCGTCGCAGCATCAAAGAAAGCAATACCAATGCAGGAGCCCAAACCGTAGGTTACCAAGCTTGCCGGGACCTTACCGACCTTGTAATCCGCCATACCTACTTTTATCAGCTCTCCCATTATTCTTTCACCCCTATCGCTGAAAGAATGATGCTAAGAGAGCCGGGATCGGGAATTAGGAAAAAGTGCCCTTTTACACCTTCCACTTCGCTGCTGAATTCTGTTTCGATTACAAGCGCATGATCACCCATTTGACCCAATTGAATTAAAATTACACTTAAGATCGCACCTGCCATATCCATAGCCAAAGCCGGAATAGATGGCAGCAGGGTCAAATTGGTAAAGAAAGACAATGCGTTTAGATATGCGCCCGCTAAAATATTACCAATTTCCATCAAGGCGGATTCATCCATCGCCGACAAGGTCTCCGTATGCCCATACTCCCGGCCCATCAGCATGTCTACCAAGGCAAAGGCGCTTTCCCTTGGTAATAAAAACAGAATACTTCCTGGAGCCGGACCAAAAACGCGAAGGTAAACCCCTGCCACCATGACATCCGGTCCGCCAACCACATCCGGCACATCCGCCAAAGGTAAAATTGAAACCTGGGGTACAGACATATCAATCTTGCGTTGAATAATCTGTGATAATGCAGTCGCAGAATTGCCTGCACCGACATTGCCAATTTCACGCAAAGCATCTAATTGCATGGCCGATAGATTTAAGATATCATCAGTCAAGACATTCACCTCATCGTTTAGACTTTACAACTTCCCTAGCCAACTTTCATCTCCGTACCCAAACCCAACGTGTTTTCCAGATTTAACAAAATCAATAATCGATCTTCTTCTTTGCCGACTCCATCCAGGAACTGCGCATCCACGCCGCCCATCATACCATCAGGCCGTTCAATTTGCTCCTTCACTAACGCAGTTACTTCCAAGACAGCATCCACGACCATCCCTACTACAATATCATCAAGTTTAACAATAATAATGCGCGTATCATCCGTATATTCTTGTTTAGGCAAATTTAGACGTTTTGTTAAGTCGACCACAGGCATCACACTGCCCCGCAAATTCATGACACCTTTGATATACTCCGGAGTTTGCGGCACACGAGTAATATCGGTAAGACGTTTGATCTCCTGTACCTGCAGTATGCTAACGGCATAATTCTCGGCCCCTAGCTTAAAAACAACTAATTGCATTTCCTCACCGGAAAATAATGCTTCATTCATGGCCTTCGCCTCCTCAAGACTGCACTAAGGATCCAATGTCCAAAATCAAAGCAACCTGACCGTTGCCCAAAATAGTCGCACCGGCAATAACTTTGATTCCAGCTAACAATTTACCTAGAGACTTAATTACGATTTCTTGTTGCCCAATAAGATTGTCAACAATGATCCCTGCCCGGAATTCACCCAAATGCACAATAACTACAAACAGCTCGCCGGAATCCTCGCTTGCAACCCGGGGAATCTGCAAAACATCTCCTAAACGGATGATGGGAATAATTTGACCGCGCAATAAAATAACTTCGCGATTTTGAATGGTCTTGATATCGCTTGGCTCCAGATTAATGGTACTATCAATAGAACCTAACGGGATCGCATAAATCTCCTTAGCTACCTCGACAAGCAAGGCTTGAATAATAGCCAACGTCAAGGGTAACCGGATTTTAAATTTACTGCCTTCATTGATCTTTGTTTCCACGTCCACCATGCCGCCCAGCGACTCGATTTTGTTTTTGACGGCATCCATCCCTACGCCGCGTCCGGAAACGTCAGTAACCACTTCGGCTGTAGAAAATCCTGGAAGAAAGACTAAGCGCACGGCTTCGTTCGCATCCATCTTATCGGCTTCCGCTTGCGTAATCAGGCCTTTCTCTAGGGCCTTTTGCTTGATAACCTCGGCATTAATGCCTTTACCGTCATCTTCTACCAAAATCACTACATTGTTGCCCTCATGGCTGGCAATGAGACGAACTTCCCCTACCGGGTTCTTGCCTTTAGCTACACGCTCATCTGGATGTTCAATCCCATGGTCAATGGAATTACGCAACAAATGGACCAACGGATCGCCGATTTCATCAATAACCGTGCGGTCCAGTTCGGTCTCTTCCCCTTGAATAATTAAGTTGATTTCTTTGTTAAGCTCCCGCGACAAATCGCGAACCATGCGAGGAAAACGATTAAACACCTGCCCCACCGGAACCATACGAACTTTCATAACGACATTTTGCAAGTCCGTCGTAACTCGGTCCATTTGTTCAATGGTTTCCACCAAATCCGTCAGCCGATGCGTAATGCCGATTTGCTCCAACCTGGTTTTATTGATAACCAATTCGCCCACTAAGTTCAGTAACGAATCCAACTTATCAATATCCACGCGTACAGACTGACTGCCTCGATTGTTTTTCTTTTCTCCCTGCGCTGCTGCTTTAGCTGGTTCTACCGCTTTTTTTGCGGTCTCAGCTGCTGGCGTTACGCCGGGAGCAATGTCAGCAGGAACTGCCGCTACCGTTTCAGCACCAGGTGTTTTAGACGTCTTTTCCACTAAATCAATCGCCAGCACCGTTACTTTTTCTACTTCAGAAATGCTCATTAGTGCTTGTTCTACTTTAACTGTTTCTACATCGCTAAGCAGTAATACTTGGAAGGAACGGTCAAAGTTTTCTTTTTCCAATTCGTCCACAGTAGGAATGCTGCGCAAGACGTCACCCAGCTCATCAAGAGCACTCATGGACATATAAGCGCGTGCCGACTTCAATAGGCAGGTTTCGCTAAGCTGAACTTCAATTTGGTAAGCCTGCACTCCTTGCGAACGAGCCTCAATAATGACATTTTCTTCGGCTTCATTCAACGCAAACAAATATTGTTCTTGTCCATTTTCCGGCACTGCTTCTTGTGCAACAGCTTTTTGAGCTGGCGCTGGCGCTTTCGCGGTTTCTTTCGGGGCCGTAGCAACAGGCGCCTCGCCTTTCGCAATAGAAGAAAGTGTTTGCAATAACGGCTGAATATCGATAGTTTCGTTGCTACCGGCAGCTACATTTTCAACAAGTTGCTCCAGCGTATCTACACAGCGGAAGATCGTATCGATCAGTTCGTGCGAAGCCGCCAACTTCTCCTTACGCATTAAATCAAGCACATTTTCCATTTCATGAGTCAATTCAGCAATGGTTGTAAAACCCATTGTAGCCGACATGCCCTTTAACGTATGAGCGCTGCGAAAAATCTCATCTAAAACGGACAAATTCGACGGATCATTTTCCAAGTCCAGCAGGCATTGATTGAGTGCTTGCAGGTGCTCGCGTGATTCTTCCAGGAACATTCCCATGTACTGATTAATATCCATCTTCCCCTGCACCTCCACTGTTATAAACTAACCGCTTTTATAATTTCAGCCGCAACCGATTGCAATGGCACTACCCGATCTACAACGCCAAGCTCAATCGCTGATTTCGGCATACCAAACACCACCGAGGTCGATTGATCTTCTGCAATTGTAAATCCATGGTTTGCTTTGATTTTTTTCATTCCTTGCGCCCCATCATGGCCCATACCAGTCAACAAAACAGCCACCGTTTGCTTTCCGTACGCCTGTGCCACTGAGTCAAACATCGGATCAACCGCCGGCCGATGCCCGCCAACAAGCGGATCCTGGCTTAACCGCAATATTTTTTGCGCCCCATTTCGTTCCACCCGCATATGATGATCGCCAGGAGCAATATACACCCACCCAGGACGAATCGGTTCGTTTGGTTCCGCCTCCTTCACCTGCACGTCGGACAAAGAATTCAGACGCTCTGCCAATGATCTAGTAAATCCCGGAGGCATATGCTGCACGATGAGCACGCCACAAGGAAGATTTTTAGGTAGTCTGGTAATGATCTCCTGCAATGCCCTCGGTCCGCCTGTCGATGTTCCAATCGCAATAATTTTATCAATTCCCTGAGCACCCCCTCCGAAAGGAAGCACACTTCGTGGCACCACCGGCGTTGCTTGCGGACGAGCCAGCTGGCGCACGTTCACCCTCACGGCTTCTCTGGCCTTAGCCAAAATTTCCTGGCGAATATCTTGAATGCTCGAAATAGGACCATTTGTTTTCGCAATAAAATCAACCGCGCCCAAATCCAGCGCACGCATAGTCGCATCCGCACCAGCTTTGGTTAAGCTGCTTACCATCATTACAGGCGTCGGCGTTTCTTGCATAATCAGCCTCAGTGCTTCCAAGCCATCCATAATTGGCATTTCCACATCCAAGGTCACCAAGTCCGGCCGCAACAGCTTCGTCTTCTCCACTGCTTCTTTACCATTTCGCGCTGTATCGACTACAAGAAAATCTTTTTCGCCAGTAAATAAATCGCTCAATAGCTTACGCATAAATGCAGAATCATCAACAATCAATATTCGAATCATTCATTATTCACCACCTTTCACCGGAGTCCTTTTTGCCGATGTTCCAATTGCTTTTTGAAAACATAACGAACTATTTTTTGTCTGTCTCTCTCTTGAATCGACTCAAAACGAACTCCAATCCAAAAAAAGATCGAATCATCTGTTGGTCTCTCACAACGCACAACAGTCCCTAATGTTTCGATTAATTCAATTTCCTCATCTCCGGGAACTTGCATGCTTAACTGTACAATCTGACCGCATTTTAAGGCGTGTTTAGCAATTACGCTCACGCCGCCTCCGCTGATATCTTTTGAGTCCAAATGCCAACTATGGTCAATTTGTTCCTCTTGAGATAGCTCTCCTTTTTTTTCAACGTAAGTAAGATGTACGGAAATTCGCGCCGCCACTCTGACAAAAGAACGCTGTTGCATCTTGCGAACATTCTGCGGCAATGCTATTTTCCATACAGGCAGCGGATTCAACGCTTTCCCCAAAAAGAAGCTGGTAAAAACGTATTTCCCGCCTGGGAATAGCAAGTTACCGGTAAACTTACTGCCTTCATACAACAAAACAGGATACCCTTTACTCATGGGCATAGCTACAATCAGCTCCGCCTTATGCACTTCTTCTATTCTGCTTTGATACACTTCCGTCGAGCCGTTCATCAGCATAATTTCTAAGCGCTGGTTTGGCTGCAACAGCTTTTCCGGTATCTGTTCCTGCTCGTTTTCACTCATACAACTATCTCCACATCATCATATCCAAGAATTTGCGAAAGAACCCTTTCGCTCCTTTCTGGGAAAACATCACTTTTTCCTGCTGCAATTGAGCTGCAATGTGCCGCAAATTCTGCGTAGCTACTCCATTAGGATACGCAAGGAAGAAAGGAGTTTGCTGACGCACGGCCTGCAAAACTTGGCGATCATCACAGACAATCCCTAAATGCTCCAAGCGAACCGCCAAAAAACGATCACAGGCTAAAGAAAACTTACGCAATACCGAAACCCCTTCGGCTTCATCAAGAGCCCGATTCATAATAACGTGAATGCGGGCGTTGCCTTGATGTGCCAAATAGGTTTTCAACATGCCATATGCATCGGTAAGCGCGGTCGGCTCTGGCGTGGTTACCAAGACAATTTCATCTGCCGCCAATACAAACTGCAACACCGTCTGACCAATGCCTGCGCCTGTATCTAACAAAATATAGTCAGCCCATTCATCCAAAAGCGCCACCTGTTCCAATAAATATTGGCACCGGCCAGCTTCCAAATTAGCAAGTTGATATAATCCTGAGGCACCGGGTAAAAAGCGAATCCCTCCCGGACCTTCCACCAAAATTTCCTGAATTGGCACATCTGCATCCAGCAATTGAACCAATGTATGCTTGGGAGTTGTTCCCAGTAAAACATCTACATTAGCCATCCCTAAATCTGCATCAATGACAACTACTTTTTGCCCCAATTCACTTAAGGCCAACGCTAAGTTCACTGTCAGATTGGTTTTCCCCACACCGCCCTTGCCACTGGTAACAGCAATGACACGCGCTTGTCTGTCTTCACGCTTCTCCGTAGCAGTTGGCTGCGCCTGCTGCATGATGCGCCGTAAATTTGCCGCTTGATCATACATGCTCGTCATCGCCCCTAAGCAACTCTTTTGCCAACCAGGCAGGCGATACAATTTGCAAATCATCTGGAACATTTTGTCCATTTGTTACATAGGACAACTTCATGGGAAATTGCTGCAGCACATTTAAAATAACACCGCACCGACTCGCTTCATCCAACTTAGTAAACAACACTTTGTCCGGCGCGCAAACTGAAAAACGTTTGGCAATTTCCAGAGCGTCGCGGTTGCAGGTAGTCAAACTCAATACCAAATGTTTTTCCGCCTGCGGCACTTGGCTTAAGAGCAATTGCAATTCCTCTAACTGTTCTTTATTCTTGGGACTGCGTCCTGCCGTATCCAACAACACTAACTGGCTTCCCTTACATTTCGCCAAAGCTTTTCCAAGCTCCTGCGGCGCATAGACAATTTCTAATTGCAATCCCATTATTTCTGCATACGTCTTCAATTGCTCTACAGCAGAAATCCGATACGTATCAGCAGTAATTAACGAAACACGCATGCCTTTTTGCAACGAAAAGTAGGCCGCCAACTTTGCTATCGTCGTTGTCTTTCCCACTCCGGTCGGGCCTAGCAAGGCCACAATATGAGGCGCACTACCATTCAGCGTAACGCCGGAAACCTTTCCCAACCCTTGTTCAACCAAGCGTTCCAGCCTCTCTATAAAAGCCGGTTCTGTAAGAGTCCCCTTCCATTGATACAAAATGGGATCTTGCCTAACCAAGTTTTCCGCTATCGGCTGCAAAACGTCGGCTTGCAACAATTTCTCTATCGCCGCCGAAGCAAAATCATTTGTGTCTTGTCGAGATTCATGCAAGGCCCGCTCCAACAAGGAACGCATCTCCGCCAGTTCCTGCTTCCATTCCGGTTCTGCAGATTTTACAGGTGCCAGAGGAGGGGCACTCAATGGTGCAGCAGCAGCCTCTTGAAGGTATTGCGCCGGCAACGCTGGAGCAACAGATGGCATAACAGATGGCATCGTCGCAACAACCGGTGGTGTCGCTGGAGCAACAACTGTTTTGGCAGCAGGAGTCTCTAGAAGAGCATCATCCACGGCCGCCATGACTTCTACCCTTTCATTTCCGAAAAGGCCCAACATGCCGCCGGTTTTGAAACGACGGGTATGCAAAATCACAGCTTCTCTGCCCAATTCCAACTTAACCTTATTCATTGCTTCTTGTACCGATTGACCGGTAAAAATTCGTACTCTCAATTTACACCTTCACCATCCCAAGTGTTTGAATTTGCACGTTGGGTTCTAACTCTGCATAGGACAAAATTATAAGATTTCCAGCCACCCGCTCCGTCAATTTGCGGAAATACAACCGACAGCCGGGACTGACCAGCACAATAGGTTGATAACCGATTTCCGTCAATTTAGGCAATTCTTTGGTCAAGCAATTGACAAGCGCCTGAAGTTTTTGAGGTTCCATCGCCACAAAGCTCCCTTGCTCACTACGCTGTACTCCTTCAAGAATCAATTGCTCCAATTCCTGCTCCACAGCCAAGCACACTAAGGTGCCATTTGCAGCATATTGCCTGGAAATTTGTCTGGAAAGGGCTTGTCGAACATACTCAGTAAGAATTTCCGTATCTTTAGTCATGGCAACATAATCGCCTACTGTTTCTAAAATAGTAACTAAATCCCGAATTGAAATACGCTCCCGCAGTAGATTGCACAAAACTTTTTGCAATTCTCCCACAGACAGCATACCAGGAACCAAGTCCTCCACCACTGCTGCATGACTTTGCTTCACGGCATCCACAAGAGTCTGTGTTTCCTGACGTCCGAGAATTTCCGACGCATGACTTTTAACAACTTCCGTCAAATGCGTTGTCAATACCGAAATAGGATCTACCACCGTATAGCCCGCCAACTCCGCTTGCTCGCGGTTACTTTCTTGTATCCAAAGCGCAGGCAAGCCAAACGCCGGCTCCACAGTTTCCATACCTGGAATGGTTTCCATCGCCGTTCCAGAATTCATAGCCAAAAACTGATCAAGTAATAATTCTCCCCGAGCGACTTCAATTCCTTTTAGCTTGATCACATAGATATTAGGTTTTAGCTGAATATTATCACGAATGCGTATAGTTGGCACAATTAAGCCCATTTCCAAGGCGCATTGACGACGAATCATAACAATACGGTCCAACAAATCGCCGCCTTGGCTAGTGTCGACCATGGGAATTAAGCTATAACCAATCTCCAATTCCATAGGATCCACTTGCAAGAGAGCGACAATATTTTCAGGTTTCTTGACTTCTTCTTTTTCTTGTTCTTCTTGTTGGCTAATTTCCGATACCGCTGCAGACTGACTGGTGCGCCGCAAGACATACCCCACGCCAAACGTAGCCAGAGCCAAGCAAATAAAAGGTAAGGTCGGCAAGCCTGGTACTAAAGCCAGTAGCAACAGCACCCCGGATACAAGAAAAAACACCCGCTGATTTGTAAATAATTGGTTGACAAAGTCTTGACCCAAATTGGAGTCAGACGCAGCTCTAGTTACCACAATGCCGGTTGCTGTAGAAATTAACAGTGCTGGAATCTGGTTTACAAGACCTTCCCCTACAGTCAATAAAGTGTATTGCTGCAACGCCTGCGTAATTTCCAAATTACGCTGTACCATGCCAATGACAAAACCGCCGACAATATTAATAAGAATGATGATGATAGCCGCAATAGCATCGCCTTTTACAAACTTACTAGCGCCGTCCATAGCACCATAAAAATCGGCTTCCCGCTGTATTTTTTTACGGCGATCCCTAGCTTCTTGCTCATTGATGGTTCCTGAATTCAAATCAGCATCAATACTCATTTGCTTACCAGGCATAGCGTCCAAAGTAAATCGCGCCGCTACTTCTGCTACACGCTCGGCGCCTTTGGTAATAACGATAAACTGAATGATGATCAAGATAACAAATACAATGAAACCGACAACGGCATTACCTCCGACAACAAAGTTGCCGAAGGCCATAATCACTTCTCCGGCATAGCCTTCCAGCAAAATCAGTCTTGTTGCCGATACGTTCAATGCTAAACGAAACAAAGTAGCCAATAGCAATAACGAAGGAAACACAGAAAAATCCAGAGGTTCTTCATTATAAATAGCCACCATAACAATGACTAGGGCCAAAGAAATATTCAAGGCTAAGAGCATATCCAGCAAAAAAGTAGGCAAAGGTATAATCATCATGACGACAATCGTCACAACAGCTACCGCTATAATAATATCGCTATATCGTAAAATCCGATGTAAAATACTTCCTTGATTCGGCACAATATCCCCTCTTCTTATCTGCTAAAATACGAAGGCGTGCTTTACGACAAACGCCGTTTCAAGCGATATACGTACGCCAAAACTTCAGCTACTGATTTATATAGCTCCGCAGGCACCACATCTCCCACTTCAGCAGAAGTGAACAACGCCCTTGCCAGCGGTTTGTTTTCGACAATAACTACTTTATGTTCTTTGGCAATCTCTTTGATTCGTAAGGCGATAAAATCTTGACCTTTTGCTACGATTTGCGGCGCCGCCATTACTTTATTGTCATATTTCAAAGCCACTGCAAAATGAGTAGGATTGGTAATAATAACATCAGCTTTTGGCACTTCTTGCATCATCCGCTGCATAGCCATAGCCCGTTGCCGTTCCTTGATCTTTCCCTTAATTTGCGGATCCCCTTCACTTTGCTTAAACTCCTGCTTTACATCATGCTTACTCATTTTGAGATTTTGACGGTATTCCCAGTTCTGATACAAAAAATCTAACGCTGCTAAAACCAGCATAACTGCGCAAATTTCAAAAACCATGCCCAAAATCATAGAAGAAGTAGCTTTCAATGATGCCCACAACTCCGAGTTAATCAGCATCGCATTGTTCAATAAATTCTGCTTAATAACTCGATAAATAAAAAATCCTACTACACATACCTTAAATAAAGACTTCGTCAGTTCCACCAGCGAACGCTTAGAAATCAGCCTTCCTAGTCCTGAAATGGGATCCAATTTTTCCAAGCTGGGCATTAACGGCTCAAAGCTGAAAATAAAGCCAACTTGCAATAAATTCATAAGCACAGCCGAAAAAGCCAACGTTGCCATAATTGGAAAAGCTGTTTTCAACATAACGAAAACAGCTTCCATGAACAAAAGCTGCAAGTCAATAAAAGTCAAATCCTTAGTAGAAAAACTGCTGTAAACATGGCGCATAAACAGTCCTAATTCTTCAAAAATAAAACTGCCCAGCACCTGCAGTACAAAAAAAGCTAAAATAATACTTACGGTTGCATTAATTTCCACGCTTTTGGCAACTTGGCCTTTTTCACGCGCTTCCTGCAGCCGCTTAGGCGTAGCGTCTTCTGTTTTTTCCTCATTAAAGCGCTGTAGATCGAACGCCCAATAAGTCCGCCCCTTATGCTCAAATTCAGCGCAGCAGGAGCAATATCTTGTACATTTCCTGATACATGCCATTAAACGCCACTTCCAAAAATAAAATATAAAAAGGGATTACAAGAGTTAAGACAAACAAGCCTACAAAAATCTTTACAGGAATGCCCACAACAAAAATATTCATCTGCGGCATGGTCCGCGCTAGAATACCTAAAGCAATATCGGAAAGAAGCAGGGCGCTCAGCACGGGAATCGCAATTTTCATCGCGATCACAAATAAGCCGCCTACCATATCTGCAAACACTTCTGCACTCTGCGGTGAAAAATCAACTTCACCGACAGGTATCAATTGATAACTGTTGACTAAACCGGAAAATAAAAAATGGTGACTATTGGTCGTTAAAAACACCAGCATGGCAAGTATGTATTTAAAGTTACCTAAAAGAGGCACCTGCTGCCCGGATTGAGGATCAAATACGCTGACGATACCAAAGCCAATTTGCATATCTAAGAGTTGTCCGGCCATCTGTACCGCAGTAAAAAACAAATAAGCAGTAAATCCCATAACCAGCCCCACCAGCAGTTCCTTGATCACCATAAAGGCAAAGGGGAAAAGCGTATCTGGAATTACCAATTCAGGCCGAAAAATCATGGGAAACAGCAGTAAAGCGCACATAAATGCCAAAGATATACGGATACGTCCCGAAACATTACGACTGCCAAAAAAAGGAGCTGTTATAAAAAGTCCCGACATGCGCACCATCATCAATAAAAAGAACCCCACATGTCCTTGGAAAACTGCAAAAAGTTCATTCATACCACGGCCCTCAATGCGATAATCTTGGCAGGATCAATAGCAGTTGCTGCGTATAGTCCATCAAAAGACGCAACATCCAAGGTCCAAAGATCAGAATTGCCACAAATACAGCAATAATTTTAGGGATAAACGCCAACGTCTGCTCCTGAATTTGCGTAGTGGCCTGAAACACACTGACCAGCAAACCTACCAACAGCCCCAGGCCCAGCATGGGCGCAGATACCAACATTACCATCAGCAGGGCGTCTCGGCCCACTTCGACAGCATAATCTGCCGACATAACGCATCGCCCCGTTTCTCAATTAAAACTCATAATTAATGACCGTACAACCAAATGCCAGCCATCGACTAAGACAAACAACAAGATTTTAAATGGAAGCGAAATCATAACTGGCGGCACCATCATCATCCCCATCGACATCAATGTGCTTGCCACTACCATGTCGATGACGATAAACGGAATGTATAAGAGAAAACCGATTTGAAAAGCTGTTTTTAATTCGCTAATCATGAAAGCAGGGATCAAGACCGAGGTAGACACATCTTCCGGTCCATTAGGCCGCGGCGCCTCAGACAAATTTACAAATAAAGCCAAGTCATTCTCACGGGTCTGCTTAAACATAAATTCCCGCATAGGCTCCATCGCTGCTTTGACGGCGTCCTCTTGTCCCATTCCTCCTGCTAAAAAAGGCTGCAGCGCATTTTGATTCACCGCATCCAAATAGGGAGACATCGTGAAAAACGTAAGAAACAGCGCCAATGCGACAAGCACCTGATTGGGAGGCATTTGTTGAGTCGCTAGAGCGCTGCGCAAAAAAGAAAGCACGACGATGATCCGTGTAAACGATGTCATCATAATCAAAATAGACGGAGCTAATGACAACACGGTCAGAGTCAGTAAAATTTGTAAGCTTAGAGCTACTTCTTGAGGATTGGTCGCTTCATTAACGCCGATCGAAACATTCGGCGCCGGCACTAGCGGCGCCGCTTCCACATCGGCACAAATAACTCCTATTATGCAAAACAGAACCATCCCGAAAAGCAGCAAGCCTTGTTTCTTATAGTTCACTCCGCTACCTCTTTCTCACTCATTTTCGGGATTGATCAAACACACGCGGAAATTTTCTTTTCAGTGCATCTAAGCGCTGCAACGAATTCGTCAGCATGTTGTTTAAAGGAATCTCACTAAATAATTCATCTTGCAACAATGCGTCCTGTTGAGATCGAATCCGGTCTATTTCTTGGGGATCTGTAATTTCCAAGAGCAATTGGATCTGTTGGGATGTGCTCCCCAAAACCAAAATTCGCCCGCCAACTTCCACTACCTGGATAGCACCGTGCTGTCCCAACGGGACTACTTGCAGTATCTGCTGCTTTCTGCCTCCATTCGCTCCCAAATGTCCTAAGCGCCGTCCTAAAAAGCGAGATACCACATATGCCAAGAGTAGCACTACCGCAAAAGTAAGCAACAAAGAGAACACATAGGCAAAAGAAGAAAGCCAAGAAATACCACCGCTGTTAGAAGCCGGTTCTTGATATTTCAAGTACTCGCTCCCCGCTTCTACAGCTAAAGCGGCCGTCTGCCAGACAGCCGCCGCCACTCCCACCGTTAATGCAGTCAGAAACCGTCCCATGATCTTATCCAATGACTTTGCGGACCGCTTCTAATACACGATCCGGCTGGAACGGCTTAACAATGAAGTCCCTGGCACCGCATTGAATGGCTTCAATAACCATAGCTTGCTGCCCCATGGCGCTACACATGATCACTTTGGCATTTGCATCAATTTTTTTAATTTCCTTTACCGCAGTAATTCCATCCATCTCCGGCATAGTAATATCCATTGTAGTCAAGTCCGGTTTCAGTTCCTGAAACTTTTCTACTGCTTTTTGTCCGTTTTCCGCTTCACCGACTACCTCGTACCCATTTTTAGAAAGAATATCCTTGATCATCATCCGCATGAACGCAGCGTCATCCACAATCAATACCCGTATTGCCATTGCCATCTCTCCTTATATCATTCTAGATTTTATTATTGCAAGCTACTGGCCCGTTCTATCGGGCTGACAATATCTGTTATGCGAACTCCAAAGTTTTCATCAATAACCACGACTTCCCCTTTGGCTAGCAATTTGCCGTTCACCAAAACATCCACCGGCTCACCCGCCAGCTTATCCAATTCCAAAACCGAGCCAGGACTTAATTCCAAGATTTCGCGAATCAGTTTTTTAGTTCGGCCCAATTCCACCGTCACCTGCAACGGTACGTCCAAAATCAAACCAATATTTCCATCTACCCCCGACAAAGGCCCCGCCACAAGCGGTGAAAACTGTACTGCCTGTACTGGAACCTGAGGTTGTTGATAGCTAGGTTGCGGGGGAGCGTAATAACCCTGTTGCTGTGGTGGCATTGCCGCGGCAGACCCCGGAGCTGCTGCCATAGGAGGAGGAGACTGCTGCGCCATTGGCGCGGCGGCCGGTTGAGCCGGAGCTGCTGGCGCTGCCGCCTGTTGGCTTGCTATATCGCCCATAAGGTTTTTTACCAGCGTCTTAGCTACTTCTACCGGCAAAATCTGCATAATCTCGCTGTCAATCAAGTCTTCCACTTCCATACGGAAAGCCACTCGTACCACATTTTCTGTAGCAGTAAGCGCCGACGTTAATGGTTCATGTGTGGCAAAATGAATCAAATTAGCTTTCGGCGGTGAAATGTCGATTTTTTGTTTAAACATAGTCGACATAGAAGTAGCCACCGAGCCCATCATTTGGTTCATGGCTTCCCCTACAGCGCTCATATACAATTCATTCAGTTCTGCCGGAGGGTTTGTACCGTCATTGCCCATCATCAGATCAGCAATAATCAGCGCATCTGACTCTTTAATCGCTAGCAGGTTAGTTCCATGAACCCCATGGGTATAGCCAACCTCCACTACAAGGAACGGCAATGGACAAGCATTCTGAATTTCCATCAGAGACGAAACTCCCACTTTAGGAGTCGTAATAGACACACGCTTGCCTAATAAAATCGACAAGGTTGTTGCCGCGCTACCCATAGAAATATTGCCAATCTCACCCAGAGCGTCATGCTCTACATCAGAAAGGACCTCGCCACTTGCTGCTGCCGGCGCTGCTTCGCCTTTGAGCAAGGCATCAAGTTCCTCTTGGCTGAGAAAGCTCTCACTCATTTTCCGTATCTCCTTCGTTTAGTATTTTCGTAATCTGTACAGCCATCTTCCGTTTAACTAGACCTGGTTTGCATAAAAATTTATCCCGGTGCCCAACTGTAATTTTCAACTCGCGGTCAACCTGACTATCCAGGCGCAACACATCTCCTTGAGACAACCCGAGCAGATCATATACATTAATCTGCGTACGCCCCATTTCGACAACAAGAGGAATGCGCGCCCGTTCCAGCTTTTGCTGTATGGCGCTCACATGCTCTGGCAACGCCTGCTTGCTCATGGACGAAGCTACCCAAAAAGTAGTAGTTAGCTTCGACATAATGGGCTCCAGTACTAAATAAGGAATACAGATGTTGACTAAGCCTTCGGCCTGTCCAATTTTACATTGCATGGTAATAAGCACTACCATATCATTAGGTGGTACAATCTGAGTAAACTGAGGATTTGTCTCAATCATCTCCAGCTTAGGATCCACTACCAGCACTTGTTTCCAAGCGTCCTGCAGCGAATCAAGAGCTTTACTCATAACCCGGCGAACAATAGACTCTTCAATATCTGTTAATGCGCGCGGTTTAGACAAAGGCAGACCTACACCACCGAACAACCGGTCAATTACGGCAAATACTATATTGGGGTTCATTTCCAGAATGACATTCCCTTTCAAAGGACGCATTTGGAAAATACCAATAACGCTGGGATTAGGCAAGGAACGAACAAATTCCTCATAGGTCATTTGGTCAACTGATGCTACGTTAATGTGGACCAAAGCCCGTAAATTGGCAGATAAGTAGGTATTGAAAAACCTAGCGAAATTTTCATGCAACATGTACAGCGTACGAATCTGGTCTTTGGAAAACTTATCTGGCCGCTTAAAGTCATAGACCTTGATCTTGCGTTGTTCCTGTTCGCCTTTTATGTCTTCCGCAGATACTTCCCCTGCCGAAAGCGCATTTAGCAATTCATCAATTTCGGACTGGGATAATACATCAGGCCCTGCCAATGCGCTCCCTCCCTTTGTTGCATCTTACCACGTTATTATTGCAAAATAAAGTTTGTGATATATACTTCATAAACCCGCTCTTCTCCCAACGACTTATTCACTTCACGTTTAATAAGTTCTTTGAGGTTTTCTTGT
This sequence comes from uncultured Anaeromusa sp., assembly GCF_963676855.1. Lineage (NCBI taxonomy): Bacteria > Bacillati > Bacillota > Negativicutes > Selenomonadales > Sporomusaceae > Anaeromusa > uncultured Anaeromusa sp. Next base: position 2,091,031 of record NZ_OY781460.1, on the reverse strand, counting down.
TTCGAGGGATCAAAGTCTTCTACTTTTTGCGACCGCAACACATACAGCACTGTATCCTGCACTTTCACTTCCTGAGGAGACAAAGCATTTTTATCTTTCTTCTCTTCTTTTTGCGGCTTCATTTCCAAAACAAGACCTATTTTCAAATAACGCCCACTGCTAGGTCCCCCTATATTAACAACCAATTGACCGTCTTTAGGATCTCCCAACTTTACAAAGGTTCCCGGCTCGCGCTGCTCCACTTTGGTTCCAGCTTTATCAGCAACAATTTTAGAAGCAATAAAATATGAAATTCCTCCGGCCAACGCCAACCCCACCACAATCATCACCACAATCAGCATTAGCGGTATCTTCTTCTTCTTTTCTTCATCAGCCATTGCTACACCTCCTTCAAAATTCGTCATATCTTATAAAATATTTAATATCATTCACATATGTATAGCGGTTATATTCCGCTTGTTTTCAATAGTTAACGGAAATTATTGAATATAGCTCGACGATATTGCATTACTTTGCGCACAAGTTCTTCCATAGATTCTTCCACAATCAGTTTTTTCCCATTTGTCAGGGTTACCACCGTATCTGGCGTTTCTTCAATCATTTCAATGAGTTCCGCATTTAAAACAAATTCATCTTTTGCTTTCAACCGAGTCACCTTAATCATTGCATTTCTCCCCTTATATTGGGCTGCAGGGAGGACGTTCCTCCCTGCAGCTAATTTTACCATCACCGTTCCCAATTAGCCAGTTTTTACAAAAGACATCCGAATTTCCATACAACCGCTTCCATCATTCCGCGGTTTAAGAGCTCCCTATTCGGTCCAGCTCCAGATCCTTACGTCAAGCAATTACGGCACTGTCAATATTAGTAAATACATGGCTTTTAACACCGTCGCCTTCCATGGCTGTGATCACAGTTTGATTACGCACGCTGACGACAAAAGCAAGCGAGTCCACAAGTACTAACGCTTCCCGTCCGCCTTTCTGCGCCGCATCTTGCACGGCGCTTTGCAGACGCTGCGTTTGCGAAGAACTTAATTCAATGCCCCGTTGCGTCAAGCGTTGTTGCGCATGCTGTGAAAAATGCAATTCTTGCATTTGCCCCTGCAGTACCGCTTCAAAGGAATCGTTCGATTTTGTTGTTTGCTTTGTTGCCGTTCCTGCAGATTCATTTAAAGGTCTAAAAGGTGACGGCGTGACAAGTTGCTGCGAAAAAACACCTTTAGGTGGCTGCATGCAAACGTCCTCCTTCACGCCAAAAGCTTTTTGCTTTTTTTAAACCCGGTAATCAACAGCTGCATCGCCTGTATCCAGCGCCAAATCCACCGGCTCGAGCTTTTCTTCCGCTAGTACGCCAGTGCCTTTTCCCTGAGAGGTTCCTCCCTGTTGACCTTGCTGCTGTTGCGGCAAAGTATCTCCCAGTCCAGCATATACGGCAGCGCCTTGTACCCGAACTCCCTGCTGTTGCATTTCCTGCCGGAATTGCTGCAGGTTCGCTTCCAGTACGGCTCTCACCTCTGCATTAGAACTGTGGAATGTGGCATTTACAGTACCTGCTGCATCCACGGCCACCTTCAGCACCAATTCTCCCAAATGTTCCGGTCTCAGGCGTATTACCATCTCTGTACTATCAGGCATTCGGATCATACGCGCTTGAGCCACCATTTGGTCAAAAACCCCATGCGGATCCGATACTGTTGACGCAGCCGATGTTACAGCAGCAGTTGCTTCCGTTTGTACCTTTGGCACAGTATGCTGCAAAAGAGCTGCCTGTATCGGTTGGAAATCGGTCTCCGTCTGAGCCTCTGCCTTTACAGGAAGTTTTTGAGCTGTTGCTTCACTAAACGCCTGTCCGGCAAACGAAGCTGCCGAATCTGTATTTTCCGAAGTGGCACGTCGTACGCCATAATTAGTTGCTGCGGCGGATTCCACATTTGGCGCTTGGTTGTCGCTAGTCTGCCCTTTTTCCGTCTGGGTTTCGCTGCTAACACTGCGGCCTTGCGGCTGGTATAACGTAGGCGCTGCAGCAATAGCTGCGTCAGAGTCCGCCGCCGACTGTGCTGTAGTTTGCGGTGCTTCTACGGCGCTGGCATTTTGTTTTGGTTGTGCAGTATCAATAATCACCGCAGGTTTTACCACATCATTAACTACTACCGCTTGTTGCGTCACCACAGCTATCGGTGTTTCTTCCTTTACTGTTTGTGACTGAACCGTTGCAGTTTTCACTGGTGTCGGTTGGATTTCTGCCGTAGCAGGCGTACTGACAGTACTGTTTTGCATAACTTCAGCCAACGCTTCCCTCAAATGCAAGGGGGGCGTTTCCACGACTGCTGTTTTCTGCAGCATTCCTTGCAGTTGCTGTAAGAAATTCTGCTTGTTGGCGTCATCGCCTACCCACTGTTGAAGCCAGCCAGTCAATTTCGAAGTTTGATTTTGCTCTTTTACTGCTGCAAAAATTTCACTCAACCAAGCCTTCTGCGTCCCAGCGTCCACGCCATTTTGCAGCGCAGTTAAATCTTCATTGACAATTTGCGTTGGCAATACGGCTCCTGGCACTAACGATGCCAATAAAGCAGCTTCTGCCGCATCCAAACTTTTTACTTCAGTGGCAACCGTTTCGGTTCCAGCTTGTGGTGCACCCTCTGTTGCCAATGAGCTTCCCAAGCAAGTAGAAAATGAATCAGCTCCAGTTTCCGAACTCGTTTTATCAATACGATTAGCGTTTGATACCCCTTTTGCATTACCACCGGAAGTTACTTGTCCTTGCTGTGCCGCATTAACCGCAGCCCCCGTCGAAACGCCTCCGGGCAAAGAATTGATAAGTGTATTTATACCCATATTTTCACCTCCTTTCTAAAATGAACTTACTAAAAACTTTTTTCGTTTTTCCATACTTTTTGCACCCCTTGCTGCAACTATTCCAGTTTAGCCGGTCGCATCATGCTTTGCGTCAAACGTGCGGCTCGACTGGAATCAAAGAGAGGTAAGATTTTAGATACTTGTTCTTCTTCCATTTTGCCCATGATTGCCAAAACTTCTGCATCATCCAGGCGGTTCAAAATACCTACAGCTTCGTCCGGTTTCATCCCACCATACAAGCGAGCCAAACGACCAATACGTTTATTCTCTTCTTGCTGCTGTTTTTTGAACATTTTTTCCTTTTCTGCTTCTGTCAACGGCACCGTCTTGGGCGGAAGCGCCACTGCGGTAGCAGCGGGATCCGTTGGCGGTTGCACAACCGGCAACGCAGGCGCAATTGGATTTTCAGGCAGTTCCACCGGTTCAAAGTTGGTCGCCGGCTGTTCAAAATACCGTCCGATTCCAGGTACATTGGCCAGGCCGTATTGTTTTCCCAAATCTTCCAAGTCAATCAGCTTGAAGTATACCCCTACTCCAAATCCTAAAAGGACAAGCAAAATGACTAAAAGCAGCGCGACCCCAAGCTTCAGCAGGAAAATGATGCGCGACTTTTTCTCCACCGGTGCTTCCACAGTTGCGTTCTTTGCATCCTGAGGCTTATTCTTATTTTGTCTTACATCTGTTTTACCTGCTGCCATACTGCGAAACCATCCTTATCCACCTAATTATATTTCGTTCTCATTTTCCATGAACTTTAATACTCTTTTCACATATTCCTGAGTTTCGCCATATGGAGGAATTCCACCATATGCTTCCACCGCTCCAGGACCGGCATTATATGCCGCAACAGCTTTAGCAGGATCGCCTTGAAAATGCTGCAGCATTTGCCGCAAATAGGCTACGCCGCCTTCAATATTCTCTTTCGTATCTTGCGGATTAACGCCTAACGCCCTTGCCGTGTCCGGCATCAGCTGCATAACGCCTTGCGCGCCAACCTCAGATACGACTTGAGCGTCAAAATTAGACTCTGCTTTAGCCACTGCCATAGCTAGTTTTGGGTCCACGCCTTGCCTTTTAGCACTGGAACTAACCATTTGGCGTATAGAATCTCCCTGCTGGGGGAAAGCCGCTCCAGTTGCACCTGCAGCCGTCGCAGAGGATTTACCTCGAACTTGCTGCTGCAATTCATCCGCAAAGGAAGCAGGTTGTCCTGACAAAGAAGCATTTTTTGAGGCAAGCATGTTCCCCATGCGACCGAATTTGGCTTCAATGACGGCGATCCGGCCTGTAACTTCTTGAATGCTTTGAATCACCATTCCCTATCTCTCTCCTTCTTCCCGCAGATATAGCTGCATCCCAATTTCATCCAATATCTTTTGTTCTTCCAATAAGGATTCATACGCATACTGCTGGTACTGCGTTTCTTTCAGTGTTTCTACCGCTTTCAACTGCTTAACCGCTTCTTCCAGCTTCAACAGACATTCTTGGCGCGCCAATTCCCGCGCTTCCTTTTCGGCAATAAGTTCTTTTTCCCGGTTATACGAGGCAATCTGGTATGCATCATATAAAGGCAACATAGCCGCAGTCAACTGTCCTTTGCTTTGCTGAGCCGTAAACCATGCTATCGCCTCGGTTCGCTCTCCCCATAGCTTATGAAGGAAGTCTACCGTCTCTTGCACCCGCCGTGAGGCTTCCGCTAAGGCTAATTTAGCTTCATCACATTTTCGGCGGCGAACCCCCAACAGCACTTCAAGACGGAAACGAAAGCGTTTCATGATCCAGGCTCCTTCTTAGCTTCAGCAACCTTCAACAAGCTGCGCCAGTTCCACCACCGCATCTGATAACGTGGTTTGTTCATATACATCCTGCTGCAGAAACTTGCGAATAGCGCCTATGCGCTCAATCGCTTGATCAATCTCCGGGTTGCTTCCCATAACATAAGCGCCGATATTAATTAGATCCGCCGCATCGCGATGGGTTGCCATTAAGGAGCGAAGGCGCTGCGCCGCCATGCGCTGCTCTTTGGTAACAATGTCGGTCATAACCCGGCTCACACTATTCAGAATGTCAATGGCCGGATAGTGGTTCTGTGCTGCAATGTTGCGTGAAAGCACAATATGTCCATCAAGAATACTGCGCACGGCATCGGCGATAGGCTCATTCATGTCATCACCGTCAACCAACACTGTATAGATTCCTGTAATAGAACCAACAGCCCCTGTCCCGGAACGCTCCAGCAATTTAGGCAACATAGCAAAAACAGACGGGGTATAGCCTCTGGTCGCCGGCGGTTCTCCAACAGTAAGGCCAACCTCACGCTGTGCCATGGCAAAACGAGTCACCGAGTCCATCATGAACATGACATCGCGTCCTTGATCGCGGAAGTATTCCGCAATAGCCGTCGCCGTCAACGCTCCCTTAATTCGCACCAACGCCGGCTGGTCTGAAGTAGCCACTACCACTACTGATCGCTTCAGTCCTTCTTCTCCCAAATCGCGTTCAATGAACTCACGCACCTCACGGCCGCGTTCGCCAATCAAGGCAATGACGCTGATATCTGCCTCGGTATTTCTAGCCATCATGCCTAGCAATGTGCTCTTGCCGACGCCGCTGCCCGCCATGATGCCAACGCGTTGTCCTTTACCCAGGGTAAGCAGCGCATCAATCGCTCTAACTCCCACCGAAAGAGGTTCTTCAATACGCCTTCGTGTAAGAGGCGGTGGCGGCAAGGCATTTAACGGATATTCACGGCTAGAAACAAGAGGACCTTTGCCATCCATAGGACGCCCCATGCCATCAAGAATGCGCCCTAATAAGCTTTGGCCTACCGTCACTTTCAAAGTCCCTTGAGCGGAGATCACCTCGCACCCCGGACCAATCCCTTCCATTTCCGCAATCGGCATTAGCAACACCCGATTCTGGCGAAAGCCAACCACTTCCGCAGGAATCGCCTGACTGCCTCCGCGGCTGCTTACATAGCACAAATCACCTAAATTAACATTAGGACCTTGCGATTCAATAACCAGCCCCACAATCTGTGTGACCCGTCCGCTTCGCCGCATGCTTTCGCACTGCCGGATAGCTTGAGAATAAATATCGCCTGAAAATGCTTCTTTTGTCATGGCGTCACTTCTTTCAACGCCCGTTGAAGCATTTCCATTTGTGTCTCCATTCTCGCGTCCACCGTCCCTGCCGTTGTCTCCACAATGCAGCCACCAGGAGTAACAGTATGATCCGCACTGATACGCAAACCTTCTTCACGGCCAATCAATAGTTGCAAATCTCGCCGAGCCATCAAAACGGTTTCGTAATCATCAGGATGTACCCGAATCTGAATGGCATCTTGATCTTTCACTTTACGAATTGCCGTCGTCACAATCGGCAGGACAACCAGCGGATTTTCTTCTACCTCGCGTGCCAATACTTTGCGCACGCATTCCAACACAAGTTCAACTACTTGCCGTTCTGCATCAACAAGAAACTCTACTTGCTGCTGTTCTGCAGCACGAATTAAGCGATTGGCATTCTGTACCGCCTGCTCTACGGCGAGCTTCATTTCCTTTTCAGCAGCCTGTCTCCCTTGAGTCAATCCTTCTTCAAATCCTTCGCGATGTCCCAACTCTTTCGCCTGCCCATGCAAGGAATCTGCTTCGCTTTTAATGCGAGCCGCTTCTAATTGCGCCGTTCGCACAAGCGCTTCCGCCTGCCGCTGCGCTTCCATTAAAATTACATTGGCGCGTTCTTGAGCAATTTCGTCTACACTGCGAGTATCAAACTTTTCCTCTTTTTTATCTTCATGCTGCAGGACTGCCGGAGGCTTGTTCTGAATCACTACCAGCTCCCCTTGCAAGGGCGGCGATTTGATGATTCTATGCAATGACCTCGTCTCCTTTGCCGCGAGATACTATGATTTCTCCTGATTCCTCAAGGCGTCGGATAACATTTACAATTTTCTGCTGTGATTCTTCTACATCGCGAATACGTACAGGCCCCATATATTCAATTTCCTCACGCAACATTTCAGAAGCCCGCTTCGACATGTTTTTGTAGATTTTTTCACCCACTTCGCCTGACGAAGCCTTAAGAGCCAAGGCCAAATCCTTCTGGTCAATTTCGCGCAAGACCATTTGCAGTGACCGATCATCCAACATAACGATATCTTCAAAGACAAACATCTTACGTTTAATTTCTTCTGCTAGTTCCGGATTTTGCACCTCTAAATTTTCAATAATCGTGCGTTCTGTCGTACGATCTACACGGTTCAGCATTTCCACAATCGCATCAACGCCACCGGCAGTAGTAAAGTCCTGGGTCGCCAAGGAAGAAAGCTTGCGTTCTAAAACGCGCTCTACATCTTTTAACACGTCTGGCGACGTACGGTCCATCAGCGCAATTCTTTTAGAAACCTCCACTTGCCGATCCGCCGGTAAATTTGAAATAATAGCAGCGGACTGTTCCGGCGTCAAATAAGCCATTATCAAGGCAATCGTCTGGGGATGTTCATTTTGAATAAAGTTTAAGAGCTGCGACGGATCTGTCTTCCGCGCAAAATCAAAAGGACGAATTTGCAGACTTGACGTCAGTCGATTGATAATAGAGACAGCTTTTTCCGGCCCAAGGGCTTTCTCCAGCACTTCTCTTGCATAATCAAGACCTCCGGCGGAAATATATTCCTTTGCCACCAGCAGCGAATGAAATTCATCCAACACTTTTTCTTTTTGTTCCTGCGTCACCTTGCGCTGGCTGGCAATTTCCAATGTCAGTTTTTCAATCTCGTCTTCCCTCAAATGACGAAAAACCTGGGAAGACACCTCTGGACCCAAAGAAATCAACAGAATGGCCGCTTTTTGCTTCGGCGTTAATTCGTTTTGACCATACATTTATTATTCCCTCCCGGCGACCTTTTACTCGTCTGTCAACCATGCTTTGAGCATTTGTGCGATATCTTCCGGGCGCGATTTTGCCATCTGTTCGATCGCCTGACGCTGCTCTTGACGCCGCCGTTCTTCCGGCGACAACTCGTTTTCGGTTCCCGCCATATCAGCGCTCTCATCCATTGCCAGCATCTGCTGCATTTCTTCCATTTCGCGTTCACGTTGTTTCCGTTTCAAATACAGACGAATAATTGCAAACAACGTTCCTGCCAACAGCAGTACTAGTCCAATCTTCATCCACATCGCCTGCGCCTGCTGCCGTTTGAAATCTTCCTCTTCTTGTTTCTGTTTGTCCGCCAATTCCGTACTAAACGGCAAGCGTTCCACAGATAAGACGTCTCCACGAGCCGGGTTAATCCCTACTGCCGAAGAAACGGTTCTTGATAAACTGTCCTGCTGTAACGGCGTAACTGAATCGTCTACAAGTACCGCTACTGCCAATCGCCGGATTGACCCTGGAGCCGCTACCACTTTTTCCTTAGTTTCATTTATTTCATAGTTCCGCACAGCCTCTTTCTTTTCATAGTTAGACTGTGAGTTGGGATTTGTTGTTACATAACCCGGAATGTTGCTGGGGGTCCCCGCCGGACCGCCAGGCGTTGTAGCGGTGCCTTTATAATTTTCGCTTACATCTTGAGAGCTTCGCACAATACCTTTGTCATCTACAACCGGTTCAAAGGTTTGCTTGTCCACCGTTCTTTGGTCAAAAGTCAATTCCATATTGACACGCGCAGCCGCCTTGCCTGGCCCAAGAACTTGATCCAAAAGACTTTGCAGGTTCTTTTGCATTTCTTCCTGCATTTTCTTAGTCAGTTCCACTTGAGTCAGCGAACCAGCGCCAATGCCTCCTGGCTGTTCCGGAGGTTCATTCAGCACGCGAGCCATAGAATCCACAACGGTCACATTTTCCGGCTTTAAGCCTTGAATGCTGTGCGCCACCAAATTGACAATGCCTTTAATTTGCTCTTTGGATAATTCAGTTTGGGGCTTGAGTTTCAACATAATGGAGGCCGTCGCGGGCTTCTCATTTTTCTTATACAAACTGTCTTCCGGCATCACAATGTGAACTCTGGCTTTTTCGACTTCCGCCATTTGCTCAATGGTCCGCGTCAATTCGCCTTGTAATGCCTGCAATAAATTTACCTTGTTTTGAAATTCCGTAGTCCCAAATTTACTTTGGTCGAAAATTTCAAAACCTTTATTCCCCCTTGGAAGCCCTTGGCTTGCCAAATCCAAGCGAACACGGTATACGTCTTTGGAGGAAACCAAAATGACCGTACCATCGCCGCCTACTTCATGAGGAATTTTTAATTCTTTTAATTTTTCCCGAATGGCGCCGGCATCCTTAGCTTCCAAACCAGTATAAAGAGGCACCAAATCTGGACGGCTCCCAACCCAATAGCTGACTCCGAGTACGGCAACAACCGTCAAAATACCCACACCAATAAGAATCAGCCGTTGTCTCCGCTCCATATTTTGCCAAAACCGCAGCACCTGTTCCTTCCAGTCTGCCATGAATTCCATCCTCTCATAATCTCCACGTTGGAATGTTTTTCATTCTGCTGCGACTATTTTATACCGTCATGCGCATGACTTCTTGATACGCGTCAAGAGCCTTGTTCCGAATCTGCATAGTCAATTGCAGAGCCACATTGGCTTTTTCTGCGGCAATCGTAACTTCAGAAAGATCTTGAATCTCCCCAGCAGCCATCTTTACCGACAGATTTTGCGAATTGAGCTGCAGTTTATTTACTTCCCCCAATGCATTGGTGAAAAACTGTTGAAAAGACTCCCCTTCATTAGCAACGGCCGGCGGTTTCGCCGCTTCCGTCAATGCCAGTGGCGCCTTTATCATCGAAATTGGTTCAATTCTCATCATCGCACCTCTTTTCCTAATAAGCAAAACCTCAATACATTAACCATTCATTAGGAATGGTTAGCTGCACACCCTAACTTCTATGTATAAAAACCGTTTATTTACCGATTTCCAACGCCTTAGCCATCATAGTTTTCGCGGTATTAATCGAAGTCACATTTGCCTCATACGCTCGGCTAGCCGTAATCATATCCACCATTTCCGCTACAACATTCACATTAGGCAAACGGACGTAGCCATTGGCATCCGCATCTGGATGCTGTGGTTCATAGACAGTCCGAAACGGAGTAGCGTCTTCTGTAATGCCAACAGCACGCACGCCTTCCGCATTACTCCCCATTTCCTTCTGCAACACCTTGCCAAAAGATTGTTCGCCTTCCCTTGGTGCAAAAACAACCACTTGCCGGCGATAAGGTCCGCCTGCAACCGTACGGGTGGAATTGACATTAGCCAAGTTGTTAGAGATTACATCCATCCGTAGTCGTTCTGCCGTAAGACCGGACCCAGCCGCATCAATCGCTGAAAACAAACTCATAACTTAGCTTGCTCCTCCCTTAATCGCATTTTTAAGTGAAGTAAAATAGCGTCCGATATCCTGGGCTACTGCTTGATAGTAAATACTGTTTTTAGCCATCCCGGCCATTTCTGCATCAATATCCACATTATTGCCATCCAAACGAATAGACGTATCCTTTTGAATTTGCACCTGTGCCTTAGGAACTGCACCGGCTGCTTGCGGATAATGTTTTTCGTTAGTGCGCGCCATTTGCAAATGCTTGCCATCGCCAAGCTGATCTCTCAACAACGATTCAAACACCACATCGCTTTTTTTAAAGCCAGGCGTATTTACATTAGCCACATTATTGCTGATCACGCGTTGCCGCATGCTGGCCGCTTGTAAGGCCCCTTCCATAACCGCCACCCGTCGGGGCGAAATAATAGCCTCCAACACGTAGACATCCTCCTTGCCGAACTACCGCTCTGCGGTTCTCAAATTTTGAATTCTTAATTACTTGGTCCATCGCAGATAATACCTTTTTCCAGTTCGACACAATTTCAAAAAACCCTTGCTATTACTACAAACATGGACAAATTTTTCCTTTTTTGCATCATAAGTCCTATCCCAAAGGTGGATAAACCAGGTCCACTGTATCGTTTTCACAAATAAAAGCCTCCCTCGAAGGAGAGGGAGGCTGCAGCGCCGCCAGGCTGTCCCTGCACCGCCGTAAAGTCATTTTACTTTTTCAGTTTCTTCAATTCGTCAATCAAAAGATCATTCAACACTTTGATATAAGTGCCTTTCATGCCTAGTGACTTAGACTCAATGACGCCGGCACTTTCAAATTTGCGTAAAGCATTGACAATAACCGAGCGGGTAATGCCGACACGATCAGCAATTTTACTGGCAACCAGCAAGCCTTCATTTCCTTCAAGTTCGTTAAGGATATGCATAACCGCTTCCAGTTCCGAATAGGAAAGAGTTCCCAGCGCTACCTGCACTGTCGCTTTCTTCCGAGCCTCATCTTCAATTTTTTCACTACGATCCCGCAGCATTTCCATGCCGACAACTGTTGAACCGTATTCTCCAAGCACCAAATCGTCGTCTTCAAAGGTCGCTTCAAATTTAGCGACAATTAAAGTACCGATCCGTTCACCCACGCCATAAATAGGGATGACTGTGGTATATTTCCCAGAAAACATACATTCGGTTGCTTGATTAAAGGAGCACAAGCCTTTTTCTAAGCTCAAATTCGGCGAAGTTTCGTTTACCCGCAACAACCACTCCACATACGCTTCTGGAAACTGCCGTTGCGAAAGAACCTTGTCCCTCATCACTTCACATTCAAAATCATCCATCAGTGCATAGCCCAATACGCCACCTTCACGGCTGACAATATAGACATTTGCTTTTAATACCGATGTTAGAACCTGAGACATATCAAAGTAATCCACTTTTTCCGATTTTTGCAGTAGTTTATTAATTTTACGAGTCCGTTCCAGCAAGGATCCCATGAGTCAATCCCTTCCCTTCCATTTATACATAATACATTTTTACCGTTTTCGCTTTTCCATTTACTTTTATTCTTCACGCAAGTGCTTCTTTCCTTCGCCCAAAGGGCCTCTGGAAAAAATTCAGTAAAATTACAAAAGCTCTATCGCAACACAACTGACACTGCAACAAACTGTTCTTTGCAGCAGCCTGCCAGTATGGTCTATGTTACAGATATCTAACGTTAATTCATACTAGCACAGCTAGACGTTTCACGCAAGAATATTGTCATATTTTTCTTTTAATTTTTTAATGCAAATTAAAGCACGTTGCGCAATTTGCTGGTTTTTGATTTTTTTATCTCTGATTCTTTCTTCCAACGGCGGTAATAAACCAAAATTGATATTCATCGGCTGAAAATGCTTACCTTCCGCATGAGTAATATAATGGCATAAAGCGCCGTGCGCTGATTCTCTGGGGAATTGCAGCGGTTCTTGTCCTTTAACAAGGCGTGCTGCATTAAGCCCCGCCACAAGTCCGGCGGCGGCTGATTCCACATACCCTTCCACACCGGTCAGTTGGCCGGCAAACAACCAGTTAGGACGTTCTTTAGCCTGCAACGTTGGCAAAAGAACCTTGGGTGAGTTAATGAAAGTATTGCGGTGCATAACTCCAAAACGCACAAATTGAGCTTGCTCTAGGCCAGAAATCATCCGAAAGACCCGTTCTTGCTCCGGCCAGCGCAAGTGCGTTTGAAAACCGACCAGGTTGTAAAGAGTTCCTGCAACATTGTCCTGTCGCAACTGCACCACCGCATAAGGAATGCGACCTGTATCAGGACGTGGCAGACCAACCGGTTTGAGAGGTCCGAAACGCAGTGTATCTATCCCTCGGGCTGCCATGGCTTCTACAGGCATACAACCTTCAAAAAAGATAGCTTTCTCAAACTCACGCACAGGAGCTGTTTCCGCTTGAGTCAGCGCCTGCCAAAACTCCTCATATTCATCCTTTTCCATAGGGCAGTTTAAGTAATCCGCATCGCCTTTATCATAGCGTGATGCTCGATAAATTTTTTCCATGTCCAAGGAATCCGCCTGTACAATCGGCGCTGCGGCATCGTAAAAATACAACGACTCACTGCCAGCAAAACGCTGAATCTCTTCGGACAACGCCGGCGCCGTCAATGGGCCTGAAGCAATTATCGCCACCTCTGCCGCAGTAGGCAAGGTCTTAACTTCTTCTTCGACAACTGTAATCAATGGATGCTGTCGAATCATTTCGGTAATGCTGCGGCTGAAACCTTCTCGATCTACAGCCAATGCTCCACCTGCAGGCAAGCGCCAGGCATCGGCCTGCTGTAAAATCAAGGAGTTCAGTTGGCGCATTTCCTCCTTTAGCAGTCCCACGGCGTTTTCCACAGCCGCCGCCCGCAAAGAGTTGCTGCACACAAGCTCCGCAAACCAAGGAGTGCTGTGAGCCGGACTTGGCACGGATGGTCTCATTTCATACAGCCGAACACGAACACCTGCCTGCGCAATTTGCCAAGCAGCCTCGCTTCCAGCCAGACCGGCGCCAATTACTACAACTTCTTTCATTCCTGTTTCTCCTTCGAGGCATTCTCTTTTCCCGACGTCTTCTCTGCTGCACGGCTACTGCAATTTTCGTCGCCACAGCGAACGCTGCTTTTCCCGTTACGAAAAGCATGCCGGACCATAAAATGGCCGCAAACTTGACAATTTTCAGCCAAAGGAGCGTCCCAGCTAACAAAGTCGCACTCTGGATACCCTTGGCAGCCATAAAATACTTTACCGCGTTTCGTGCGACGCTCGATAATTTTCGCCTGACACTTAGGGCAGGCAATTCCTGTATCCTTAATGATCGGTTTGGCATTGCGACATTCCGGAAAGCCGGGACAAGCAAGAAATTTTCCATACCGTCCCTGTTTTACCACCATGTTACGTCCGCAACGCTCGCAAATTTCGTCCGATACCTCTACAGGAAGTTCCACTTGACCGATTTCTTCTTCCGCCTTCGCCAAATGGACCGCAAAGGTATCGTAAAAATCACGCAGTACCGCCAAGCGAGTCTCCCGTCCCTCAGCAATAGAATCCAGTTGCCCCTCCAAAGATGCCGTGAACGTTACGTCAACGATGTCTTTAAAGTATTCCTTCAGTAAATCCAGTACTAAATTTCCCAGCTCTGTAGGATAAAACTTCTTTTCTGTTTTGGAGACATAGCCACGTTGCAGAATCGTGTCAATAATCGGCGCATACGTACTCGGTCGCCCAATACCTTTTTCTTCCAAAGTTTTAACCAATGTAGCTTCCGTATAGCGCGGCGGCGGTTCCGTAAAATGCTGTTTGGGCTGCATTTTATGAAGCTTCACTTCTTGTCCCGGCTCCAGCACGGGAAGACGTACATCTTTTTCTTCTTTGCCTTCGTCCATGCCCTCTGTATAGAGAATCATAAACCCGGCAAATTTCAGAATAGAACCGTTGGCGCGCAAACGATACGCCCCAGCCGTCAAATCCACACTAACCGTTTCATAGAGAGCGGCGTTCATCTGGCTGGCGACAAAGCGTTCCCAAATCAACTTATACAAACGCCACTGTTCCTTACTAAGATACGGCTCCACCTCTAACGGAGTCAGTTCCACATGGGTTGGGCGAATGGCTTCATGCGCATCTTGGGCCATTTTTTTCGTACTGTAAACAGGGGCTTTAGACGGCAAATACACGTCACCATAGCGGGAGGCAATTACCGTTCTGGCCTCCTCTTGGGCCGATTCGGCAATACGCGTCGAATCCGTACGCATATACGTAATCAGACCTACAGGCCCTTTGCCGCCTACAGGCAAGCCTTCATACAACTGCTGAGCCACCGACATGGTTTTGCGTGTCGTAAAGCCCAACTTACGAGCAGCCTCTTGCTGCAAACTGCTGGTTGTAAAAGGAGCCGCAGGATTGCGCCGGCGTTCCTTTTCTTTTTTGGCGGCCACAGTATAAACCGCCTCTTCCAGCTCCTTGGTCGCCGCCATGGCTTCCTCTTCATTAACAATAGCAAGTTTTTTTTCTTCTTTGGCGACTACCTGCGCCTCAAACAAAGCACCCCGGGGCTTGTCACGCAGTTTGGCCGCCAACGTCCAGTACTCTTCAGAAACAAACTGTTCAATCTCCCGTTCCCGTTCGCAAATCAAGTTTACCGTCACAGACTGAACCCGTCCAGCACTCAAGCCTTTACGAACCTTTCGCCATAGTAGAGGACTCAACTTATAGCCCACCATGCGGTCTAAGAGCCGTCGGGTTTGCTGCGCGTCCACCCGAGGCAAAAAGATAGAACGCGGGTTTTTTAAGGCCTGCTGAATCGCAGGTTTCGTAATTTCGTTGAATTCGATGCGGCAAGGAGAGTCTACAGGCACCTTTAGCAACTGTGCCAGATGCCAGGCAATAGCCTCTCCTTCCCGATCCATATCAGAGGCGAGATAAATAGCGTCCGCTTGCTTGGCGGCATTTTTCAATTCTTTGATAATATCGCCCTTACCTCGTATATTGATGTATCTTGGTTCAAAATCTTGTTCCACATCAATGCCAAATTGACTTTTGGGCAAATCCCGCAAATGCCCCATAGAAGCCTTTACTGTATATTTTTTGCCCAAAAATTTTTCAATTGTTTTCGCTTTGGCTGGCGATTCCACTACCACCAACGTTTTTTTCACCAAATTACCTCCTTGGCAGTTCGACCATATCGATGGCCTTCTTTTCGAACCAGTCCTTTTAGTTCCAGACAAAGCAATGTATATTGCAACTGCGTCCACTCCAACTCGCCTGTTGCAGCTAATTCGTCAATATGCCGCAAATTACCGGAGGAAAGCAAATTCCAAACCTTTTTTTCCTCTTCATTATCCAAAAGCGTTCCCTGCAAGACAGCCTTAGCGCCTGCGTCATCCCAACCGCAAGCCTGCAGTACATCGACGCCGTTTTCTACTAACGCTGCGCCCTGCTGCAATAAATGATGCGGTCCCTTGCTGCCAGGTGAAAAAATACTCCCCGGCACCGCCAGAACCTCCCGCCCTTCTTCTAACGCCATATCCGCAGTAATCAGAGCCCCGCTCTTTTCATTGGCTTCCACGACAATGGTCGCTTGTGCCAATCCGGCAATAATACGGTTGCGCGCCGGAAAAAACTGAGGCCTAGGCTGCGTTCCTGGAGCGTACTCGCTCATAACACAACCGCCTGTCGCGGCAATTTGCTGCAGAAGTTCACGGTTTTCCGGCGGATACACTACATCGATACCACAGCCTAAAACTGCAATTGTCACGCCGTTTTGCTGTAAACAGCCCCGATGCACCGCCGAGTCAATACCACGCGCCGCACCACTGACAACCGCAATGCCTGCCGCCGCCAAGTCCTCGCCCAGCCGTTCCGCCACATTTTTTCCATAAGGCGATGCTTTACGACTTCCAACTACCGCCACAAGCCGTTCCGGCAACTGCGCCAGACTCCCCTTTATAAAAAGAATTCGAGGCGGATGATGAATTTGCCGCAATAGTACAGGATACGCTGGTGAAGCCAACGTCAAGCAAGAAATCCCCTGCTTTTCCCAGCCCTGAAAGACGGTTTCTGCATCTATTTTCTCGCGAAAACGGCAGAACGCTTCCGCATCCTCCGCCGCCAAGAGGCCTGACAAAAGTAAATCGCGCTTGCTTGCTTGCCATGCTTGCCGAGCGCGACCATTCTGGGCCATCAATTTAACAACTACACGTTCCCGCCACGAAGGTGCCGTTTGTAAAAGAGCGAGATACCAAGCATCTTCCACATAAATCCCCTCCTCTGCGGCCAAAGGGGTCGCTCAATTGACCTTTATTATAAGCCGCATTTCCCCACATGGTCAAGGGAATGAAAAAAGAAACCACTCAAAACGAATGGTTTCTTCGTAAAGACATAAATAGTACTTGCCATCCACACCTACATAGTATCTGCCTTTATTCCGTTCTTGTCTGCGGCAAAGGAAACGGTGCATACCAGCGCACACCTTGTACATCCGCCTGTAATTCTGCCAAGCGTTCCGGCACCATCGCAAGATCTTCTGGTAGCCTTTCTTTCAAAAGTTCCCATAACGGCACCAATACAAAAGCTCTTTGAAACAGGCCTGGATGCGGCAATTTCAAATACTCATCACTGCAATGCACGCCGGAAATATACAAAATATCTAAATCCAACGTCCGCGGTCCCCACCGCACCAGTCGCTTACGACCAAGTGCCGTTTCCACGGCCAAGCAAGAAGCCAGTAATTGTTCTGGTGCTTCTGTTGTTTCCACCTCTAACACAGCATTTAGAAATGGCGGTTGCTCAAGAAAACCAAACGGGTCTGTCTCATATACCGCAGACGCTCCAAGAATTTTTATTCCTTTTTCGGCCAAAAGCCCTGCCGCTTGCGCAAGCAAGGCCAACCGGTCTCCCTGATTGGAGCCGATGGACAACAGAATCAAGAACTCACCGCCTTCTTGATACTTCTACTTCCACATAGTCGATTTGCCCTGGCAAAGGTACTGACGGCTTGCGAATCGCCACAATCACTTCATTAATAGTGATCCACTCATTCAATAGCAATTCTGCAAGATGGGATCCTAACGCCTCTAACAGTAAAAATCGCTTCTGTTCCACTTCGCGGCGTACTAACGCATATACCGAAGTATAATCCACGGTAGCCCCCACTTCATCAGATTTTTCCGCCGCCGGAGCATCCACATTCATAGTAACATCCAGATAAAACCGCTGTCCTTGCTCCCGCTCATATTCAAATACTCCATGGAATCCATACACCATCATGTTTTTTAAAGTAATTTTTGTCATAGTTATCACCCTTTCCTCTGCATCGCATGGATCATTTTTGATATTCTCGCCATGACCTTCACATCATGAACGCGAACAATTTGAATGCCTTGCGCAATGCCCCAAGCCACCGTAGCCGCCGTCCCTTCAACCCGGTCATCCACTGCCAATCCTCCCAGCACTTCGCCGATAAAACGTTTACGTGACGTGCCAAGAAGAACAGGACAACCCAAGGATTGCAATTCACCAAGACGAGACATCACCTCCAAATTTTGCTCACAAGTCTTGGCAAAGCCTATTCCTGGATCAACCCAAACATTTTCCTCTTTAACTCCGGCCGCTACTGCCAGCTCAAGACTGTTACGTAAAAAGCCGCAAATGTTCCCCATTATGTCTCCATCATAAACCGCTTCTTTTTGATTGTGCATAACTACCACAGGCACATCATAACGAGCTGCTACGGAGGCCATGGCACTATCTCTTTGCAAGCCCCAGACATCATTAATAATATGGGCCCCAGCCTGCAAAGAAGCCTCCGCTACTTCCGATTTGTACGTATCAATGGATATTGGCACAGAAATCTGCTTAATCAAACGTTCTAGTACCGGCATCATGCGACTTAACTCTATTTCGGCGGATACCTCCTGATTTCCTCCATAAGGCCTGGTTGATTCCGCCCCCAGATCAATGATATCGGCCCCTTCCTCCACTAGCCGTTGCGCCTGCTCTACTGCCGCTGCCGCTGAAAAATATCGCCCTCCGTCGGAAAAAGAATCCGGCGTTACATTCAAAATCCCCATTACAAGGGTCCTATTTTCCAATACTAAGCGTTTTCCATCTTGCCATGCATATTCGCGCCGGCAGGTCGGTTGTAGATACGCTTTCAAAGCCTGTTCCATAGCCGCAGCTACACGCGGCAACCCCCACGGCTGTTGTTTCAACTGCGCTAGCGCCAGGCGGTACTGTTTAACCGTAGCAAACACTAACACATCGGTGCACTCCTCCGACAAGTCGGCAGTTCCTCTGGAAACAGCCACGTCGCCGCCTTTCGCCAAAAAAGTCTGTTTCAACAAATTAGCCGCTTTCGTAGACAACCCCTCCAGCTTCAACACTGGCAAAAGCATCTTATCCGTCATCAAGGCGACACCGATCGGGTCGCAGCCAATCTGTTCTAATTGCCGTTTCGCATCCGTCAGCGATACAATAGACAAAGAACGCAAATTATACGCCATAATAAAACAGTTCCTCCTTTAAAGAACTTCGATTAACACCACTGCAACTAAATCATAGATTGTAGCAGTTTACTCTAAGAATAGAGGATTGCCAAAACATTTATGTTTATTGTATCATATTTATTGTATGTTAAGGAGCAGTCAGCCAGGTTGATCTTGGCGTACGCAATCGCGACCGCTGTTCCCCTGTAAAATTTGTAAAGGGTAAGCTAGGAGGCTTAGGAATGACACAACGCCGATCTCCCGAATGCTTTGACATTCCGGTAGAAAAGATCCGCAACGGTTACTTCAGTGATACATATTTTATTAAAACCAGTGACATCCTGCGAAAAGACGGATATCATCCCCGCGTTATGATGCAAATTTTCCAACGCAAAAATGCAATTTTATGTGGCATTGACGAAGCGTTAGCCATCATTCAGCGCTGTGCTTACCATCCAGAATCCCTGGTGCTACATGCACTACACGACGGTGACGAGTTGTCTCCTTGGGAAACCGCACTGACTATCGAAGGTGATTTGGCAGATTTTTCACATCTAGAAACCGTTTACCTTGGTGTGTTGGCACGTCAGAGCAAAATTGCCACCCATGTTCATGAAGTAGTCCGAGTCGCCAATAACAAACCCGTTCTCTTTTTCCCGTCCCGTTTCGATCATTACAGCGTGCAAGAAATAGACGGCTATGCCGCTTATATCGGCGGCGCCCAAGGCGTTTCCACCATTGCCAACGCGCAATATGGTTATGACGATGCCATTGGCACCATTCCCCACGCCTTAATTGCCACGTATGGCGGCGATACCTTACGCGCAACAAATGCCTTCCATAAATATATTGATCCGCAAGTCAATCGCGTGGCTCTTGTTGATTTCGACAACAACTGTGTGGAAACCAGCTTAACCATAGCCCGCGCTTTAGGTGATTCGCTTTGGGGGGTACGCTTGGATACATCAGATGCCCTTGTTGACGCCTCAGTTATTCCCTATATGAGCACCTTCAAGCCCACCGGAGTTTGCCCTCAATTAGTGCGCAACGTACGTCGCGCTTTAGATGATGAAGGCTTCTCACACGTAAAGATAGTAGTGTCAGGCGGTTTTAATTCCGAACGAATTCAACAATTTGAACGAGAAAGTACTCCTGTCGATGTCTATGCTGTCGGCAGCAGCCTTTTCGAAAAAGAAAACATTAATTTTACTGCCGATATTGTCATGGTCAACAACGAAGAATGTGCCAAGTTTGGCCGGCAATTGCGGCCAAATCCAAAATTAGAGCTTGTAAAATAAGAAAGAACCCGCTAAAAGCGGGTTCTTTCTTATTTTACGGCACACACTGCTATTTTTCCGAGCAATTCAAACTGCTGGCCAGTTCATTCAGACGCACCGACAGTTCAATCAAACGCCGACCATGATCGGTAACGCCGGAAAGCTCCTGTGCCTGCTGCTCCGCCAGCGACTCAATCCGCACAATTTCATTGCTGATTTTACTAATACTGCCCCCTATGTCTTTTAAAATGGTTTCAATTTGTCCCGCCGAGCCAGCGCTATCCACAGCTAGCTTGCGCACTTCTTCCGCCACTACGCCAAAACCTCGTCCCAATTCGCCAACTCGCGCCGCTTCAATGGCGGCGTTTAACCCCAACAAATTAGTCTGGCTAGCGACATTCTTGATAAAATTCAATACCTGATCCGTCCCTTTGACATGTTTTTGCGCATCTCCAGACAACTGTTTTAAAAGGCCGCCAACGCCAGCCAACGATTGGGCATCTTCATGCACCTTGTCGATGACCTCTTTCATCATAGCAGCCGCTTCTTGCAGCTCCGCTGCTGACTCCAACAAAATAGACGCTGTCTCCAAGGATTCATGAATAGCCACGGCTCCTACAATCGCGTCTCCCTCGTAAATCGGCATACTAACGGCAACATAGGGTATGCCGTAAACCACTTTATCCACATGTACGCAAACCCGACGTTTGAGTTGCATCGCCTGATGCACCGCCGAGCCTGACTTTACCACTTCTCCCAAGCACACCTGCTTACGCAGTTCTTCTATGGAATTAACGGCAATCCACCGCTCCCGATTACAAACAACCATGCCCATTTTATGATTGACAAGCTGTGGTATGTACTCAGCAACCGCGCAAAAGGAGTTCAATATTTCTGCAGCCTGATGCATAGCAATCCCTCCACAAAATAATATCGTCTCCTTAAATCATAGACCCTAAAAATAAACATAGTCAACCGAAATTACTTAATTTATTGATATCATACCTACGATGACGTTCTATTCCTTGCAAAATGCTTTAGCTGCCAAGCCGGCAGCTAAATACAATAAAATGCAGCAAAGAACAATAGTTCCTCCTGGAGCCATATCCAGATAAAACGATACGCTCAATCCCCAAACAACTGCCAAAAGAGCAAATAACTCAGCTAACGCCAGCGTCATGCGAAAGCCTTTGCGGAACTGCAAGGCTGCCGCCACCGGTACAATCATCAGTGCGCTGACCAGCAGGATGCCAACAATACGCATGCCCAGCACAACAACCACGGCCATTAAAATACTAAACAGACAGTTCAACCTCTTCACCGGCATACCTGACACATAGGCCATTTCCTCATCAAAGGCCATACACAAAAGTTTGGGCGCCATGCGCAACAACAAAACACCTACCACTATGCCGCAGCCAACCATGCTCCAAACATCTTCCGGCGTCACTGTCAAAATACTGCCAAAAAGAACGCTTAAAAGTGAATTCCCCCCCATACGATTCATGGTGCTAAAAAGGACAGCCAACGCCATACCTGCATAAAATACAATGGCTAAGCCCATATCGCTATGCGCCCGATGCCGCTGCCGCACCCATTCAATACCTAGCGAACCAAGAACCGTCACCGCCAAGGCGCCGACTACCGGATATACTCCCAGCAACGAGGCGCCAGTAACGCCGGCAAACGCCAAATGACCTAAGCCGTCCCCAATCAGCGATTGCCTGCGAACCACCACAAAAAAACCAATCAACGGACACAGCAAGGCAATCACAAGGCCTGCCGCCAAAGCACGCTGCATAAAATCATAGCTAAATGCTTCCACAAAATTTCCTCCCATCAACCTGTATAATACCAAAGATGGCGCTCTTGAATGTGCGTGGAAGCAAATTCTTCGTTCGTGCCATAAAAGCACAATCCTTTATTGATACAAGCAACCCTGCTGGTCCAGCGGGCCGCATTGTCAACATCATGAGAAACCATCACAACGGTCATGCCTTCTTGGCGGCAAAGTTTTTGCAACAATTGATAAATTTGCGTACTGGCCTCATAGTCAACACCGCTTGTAGGCTCATCCAATAATAACACCTTGGGGGCTGTCAAAAGAGCCCTAGCAATCAGAACTCGCTGCAATTGTCCTCCAGACAAAGCTTCCAGGCGTCTCCCTTCAAGCCCCTCCAAGCCTACAATTTGCAGGACTTCTTTTGTTGTCCGACGCCGCTGAGGCAATAAGTGCAATAACTCCTTCACCGTCATCGGAAAGCCGGAAACATTATGGCTATACTGCTGCGGCACATAAGCTAAGGTACCGGCTTGCAAAAAATCACGCGGTTCTTTGGCGTCAATGTAAATTCTACCTGAGCTAGGCTGACCCAGTCCAGCCAAGAGCCTAATTAAGGTTGTTTTGCCGCCTCCGTTGGGGCCTACTAGCGCTACAAATTCACCGCTTGTCACCTCAAGGGATACATCGTTCAATACCGTATCCGCTTCATAGGAAAAAGAAACATGTTCTATTTGAATCATAAAGGGTCCTCCTGCCCTGCTTTTTTACGAGTACACGCTGTACAACGACCATATAGATCCAACGAGTGCCGCAGCAGCTGATAGCCCTTGCGTTGTGCCTCTTCTACCAAGCGCGCATCTACAGGGCAAATATCCAGACATACCGCCAGGCCGCAGTCTACACAGCGAATATGATGATGGTGACCGTCATGGCTCCATTCGTACGATGTCGCAGCCTTCCCCAGCGCGCCAATAGGCAACAAAATCCCCTGCTCCACCAGCAGCGTCAGATTACGGTATACCGTATCCAAGCTTATATCATCTTCTTTGATGCGTACTTGCTGCCAAATATCCACTGCGCGCATCGGTTGCCCTGCTGCAGCGACCACTTGCAACACCGCTTTACGCTGCTCCGTAATCCGACAGCGTTGCCGCCGCAGCGTCGCCAACGCTTCTTCCAATTTATCCATTACCAAGCAACTCCTTTTGAAAAGCCAAAACCGCTATTGGGCCAGCGCCTTTTGAAGCTGTTGTAAATTTTCCCTCATCAGCGTCAAATAGGAAGCTTTTCCTGCCTTGTATTCTTCGACAGTCAACCCTTCCAGAGGATTAAGCACCAGCGTTGATGCGCCGGCTTCGCGGCTTAAAACCTCCGCCAATTTAGGACTTACCAAGGTTTCAAAGAAAATATACTTCACCTGATGCGCTTTGCAAAAACGGATGATTTCAGCCATTTTGTCAGCTGTCGGCTCGGCGTCAGGAGCCAGCCCCATGACCGGAACTTGCTGTAGTTGATAGCGCTTAGCCAAATAAGAAAAGGCGGCATGGCTTGTAATCAGCTCTTTTTTAGGAGTCTGCTGCAAAGCGGCAATATAGTCTTCATGCAGTTGCTGCAACTCTTTCAGATACGCCGCCGCATTGGCTTCATACTCACCGGCATGGGCTGGATCTACTTCTACCAACGCTGCCAAAATAGTTTTCACTTCTTGCTGCGCCAGCACTGGGTCCAACCAGACATGAGGATCTTTTGCTCCATGTACTTCGCTGCCATGATTATGTCCGACCGCTTCTACAGAATCGCTTTCCGCCGCATCCAATAGGACAATCCCTTTACTTGCTTCCACCGCCTTAGCTGAGCCTAACAGTTCCGGTTTTACAACAGATTGAGCCCAGTGCTCCAAGCCGGCACCATGGTAAACCAATAGTGCGCTGCCTTTAATTTTAGCCAGATCTTTTGCCGTCGGTTCCCAATCATGGGGTTCTGTTCCAGGCGGAACTAAAAGTGAAACCTCCACTCGGTCTTTTCCTACTGCTTTGACGAATTCTTGCACTGGATATACCGATGCCACTACTTGTAGTTTTTTCTCTTGCAGTTTTGTATTCATACCGCAACCAGCAATGGTGCTTACCAAAAATACCAGCATGATTATAAATATAGTTCGACGAGACAATGCATCCACCTCTTAATAGTAATATTCCTATTAAAACAATAGCACATTACACTTGTTCTTGCAAGAATATTTCTCATTTAGATGCAAAAAAATAGGTAGTTACCCCTAAGGATAACTACCTATTTTTTAATCACATTACTCGTTTAGCGCCTAAATAACGCGCTCCCCAATACCCGTCATATAAGCTGTCTACGCGAACGCCTCGGCTGGATGTCGCACTAATAAAGCGATCATCGCCTATGTAGATGCCCACATGAGATACACCGGAAGTATAGGTTGTGAAAAAGACAAGGTCACCGGGTTGCGGATTCGAAACTGAATATCCTGCATCATATTGTTCATCTGCCATGCGCGGCAAGAAAATGCCAGCATTTGCAAAAACGTAACGCGTAAAGCCCGAGCAGTCAAATCCATAGGGAGTGGTTCCGCCGAAAACGTAAGGAACTCCACGGAATGACATAGCACTTTGAATAATCCGCCTTGTCATGCTCGTTCCCATGTCACTACGACTTACGGGAATGTCTCTGCCCATTAACGCCCGATAAGTACCGGAACCGACAATGCCATCGGTCTCCAGGCCATTAGCCTTTTGAAAGGCCATGACAGCAGCTCTTGTTGCTGAGCCAAAATCACCATCAGCTGAACTATTGCTAAAACCAAGTTCCTGCAAACGTTGCTGAATGGCTGTCACATCATCGCCAATGTCTCCTTCTCGAATGGAAGAAGCATCCGCCACCCCGGGTGCACTGAGCAAAAAGCAAACCATACCTAAAACAAAAAATCTTTTCAATTGCCCCATTCTGTCACCTCTCTACAGCCTACGAGGTTAGCTGACGGGTTCGGGTTGAGCAACCCTACGCGAGCGACTTCGCGCTTCACCCCTATACTATGGTTCCCCCGCTCCAGAGCCGGATTCGGCTTTATTTAGCTCACTTTAAAGGCAATTCGCTATTCGATGAAAAAATCCTGCCTTCTTTTATTTTTTAACTTTCTTTACTTCTGCTCGTTTCCCTTTTGTCCTATTTCTTGACGCAGCCAATATAGCGGTCGTTGCTTCACTTCTTCGAAAATACGTCCGACATATTCGCCGATAATGCCTAGCCCCATAAGCTGCACGCCGCTCAAAAGCGAGATGCTAGCAGCAATAGTGGCCCACCCAGGCACAGCCTCGTCTGTCACGAATTTAATATAAACAACATGCAGCGCCAACGCAAAGCTAACTACGCCAAAAACCAGGCCGGCGTAAAAAGCAATACGCAAAGGCAGCTTAGAATAAGCGGTAATGCCATCCAAGGCAAAATGCAGCATTTTGCCTGGTGAAAACTTAGAAACACCTGCATAGCGCGGCGGCGCCACAAAATCCAAAGTCGTCTGCCGATAACCAATGGCCCCCATCACACCGCGAATAAACCGGGCCCGTTCCGGAAAACGCCGAAAAGTTTGCACTACTTTGCGATCCAATAGACGAAAATCGGAACCGCCCTCGCGCACGCGCACCTTGGAAACCGCGTTCATCAACCGATAAAACAACGCAGATGTCATTTTCTTGACCCAAGAAACACCTTCCGTCGTCAAACGAATAGTCTGCACTACCTCGTAACCATTTTGCCATTGTTCAATCAGTTGAGGCAACAATTCCGGAGGATGCTGCAAATCCCCGTCCATCGTAACGACAGCCTCCCCATCTGCATGATCCAAGCCGCAACTCAAGGCAATCTGATGCCCAAAATTACGTGCCAGAATCAACCCCCGCACACGAGAATCCTTCTGAGACAAACGGTCAATTACCAAAGGCGTAGCGTCTTTCGAACCATCATCAACAAAAATAAGTTCAAAAGAATACGGTAATTTTTCCATAACTGAGCATATCGCCTGATAAAACGCATCCATATTTTCTTCTTCATTGAAAACAGGAACTACGATGGAAATCATTGCTCTTTCGCCTCCGCCTTGCGATCTTGCCGTAAGGCAACCGCTCTGCGCAAATATACATGCCGCAGTTCTTTCATCGCTTTGTCGGTATTCCACAACACCAGCACGCGGATGCATTGGGGCACTCCGTCTTCAGCCTCTATTTCTTGAGCACCGAAAAGCGCAACATCATTCCAGCCAAAACGCCGCGCCGCCGCCGCCGGAAAAGCAGCATGCAACTCTGGGGTAGAACTGAAAATAACAGCGCCCAACTCTTCTTCGTGCCAGCCATTAGCCTTTGTCAAAGCGTCCAGCAATTGCAGCACCGCTTCAAAAATCCCTTCTTTATCGTTAGCTTCCACCGTAGTGGCGCCACGCACTCCTCGCAACATCTGCTTGCCTCCTTTGCAAGGCAAGGATCACCGCATTACGCCGGTGATCCTTGCTCATTGAACCACGTATTAAATCGTCGGCTGTCCTTATCCACATCCTCCCGCTGCGCGGAAGCAAGCTCCGGGTACCAGGCAATTTCTAACGTCTCTAGCACAGGCGTATCTTGCAGATTGCAATACACGCCCTGCCAAATACCGCTGAAAGCCGTTTCTCGCCACTGTACAGGTTCCAGAGCATCCTCCAATTTAATGGTCAACTTGCCCTGTCCCAGAAAATCAGATATGGCTTGACGTTCTTCTGCGGTTAAAGGAATTTTATCCAAAAACAACGTATGTCCCTGACCGTGCTCTTGCAACGCGGCATAGGCCTGGCGGACTTCCTCCAGCACTGCTTTCGCCAACGGAGTCCAAGCCATTTGATCCGTCTCAGCCATGCAAAGCCACCTCCGCCTGCCACTGCCGCACTTGGGTGCAGGCCGCCTGTATCAGAGCCGTCAGAGCCTCTGACACAGGTTCTGATAATTCCATCCCCACTGCCAGCGTCTGCGGCTGCACCCCCAGCAGAACAACTTCCTCCACCGGTGCCTCCAGCAGTTTCAGCACCGCCAGCACGTCCTTAAGTCCCAGGTCGTGTACCGATAAAGCGCCGCTAAGATGAGCCTCTACCTCAGAATCCCTCAAACAATACAACGTTCCCGGCTTCTGGTCTCCTTGGACCGCATCCAGCAGCAGCAGTCGCTTCGTTCCTTTTAAAAAGCGCAACAACTCCATCCCCAGCGTACCACCGTCAAGAAGCTGCACTGCTGCAGAATAATCGCCCTCTTTTTGAAGCTGTTCCACCGCGCGTACGCCAACGCCCTCGTCTCCGAGCAAGATGTTGCCAACCCCTAAAACAGTTATCTCCGCAACGTTCATTTTAGCGGATATCCCCCAAATCATCAGGATCCTCATGGAAATACTTAACACCGGAAATCATGCTTGAAATTTCGCCGCCACCTTCAATAATATCAGCCCGAACCGCCATATACACATGGACAATGGAGAACAGCATAATCGCCCAAGCGGCATAATGATGCAGCAAGTGCAGCCAGTACTCCCCTCCCAACCAATATACAAAAGGACCAAACAAGGCAGCGCCCCAACCGTTGGGATGAACCATAAAATACATGGCCAAACCAGTGACAATTTCGATAAAAATCATCAAATAGGCAGTCGCATAACCAGCCCGCGCCATATGGTTGCGCAAGTAAGGCCGGTGATGTGGCGAGAGAAGCAGATAATGCAGCCCTACATCCAGCATTCCCAACCAATACTCCAGTTTCCATGGACGCGGAAACAACCGATCTCCTTTGTTGATGGCGAATCCGTAAATACGAAAAACAAAGCTGCCCATGAATAAAAAA
Source organism: uncultured Anaeromusa sp. (assembly GCF_963676855.1). Classification (NCBI taxonomy): domain Bacteria; kingdom Bacillati; phylum Bacillota; class Negativicutes; order Selenomonadales; family Sporomusaceae; genus Anaeromusa; species uncultured Anaeromusa sp. Next base: position 2,063,392 of record NZ_OY781460.1, on the reverse strand, counting down.
GCCGAGGCAAAATGGATGAAGCGAATGGTTTCCATAGAAAACCAAGTCGCTACGGCAAAGGTCGGCTCAAGCCCTTGCGTTCCCACGTAGCCCGGGTCGCCAATGTAAAGTCCTGTCACAAACAGCACTAAAATTGCCAACACCATAATCCAGTGAAAAAACCGCAAAAAAGGACTGAACAGATAATAAGGCTTCATCGTTCCATGCGTCATGGGTGTCATGGCACATCCCCCTCTCATCATCCACTTGCTGTTTTATCTCCCGCAGGCGCACCAAGGTTCTTCCGCAAGATAGTCACCGTCGGAATAGTAATAGGCTCTAGCGCGGCAGCCGCCGCAAATATCGTCATAACCGCAGCGCCCGCAAGCCCCTTTTAGCGGCTGATGTCGTAAATCCTGGAAGATTTCACTTTTAGCCCACATTTCATCAAACGGCGTCTGACGCACATTGCCCACTTTCATCGGTAAGTACGGACACGGATGGACATCGCCGTTAGGAATAATGACGCAATAGGCCGTACCGGCCAGGCATCCCTTAGTAAAGCGCATCTTCATGCCCCGTTCCTTCGCAATGCGCATGAACTGAGGAGCGCAAGTCGGCTTTAACTCAATTTCCACCTGCTGCTGTTTATCCAAAATGCGTCCCAGCAGCGACTCATACTGTTCCGTATGCAAAGACGTATCTTCAATGTCCTTGCCCCGGCCCACAGGCACCAGGAAGAAAATATGATGTCCCGCGGCGCCGGCGCTTACTGCAAAATCCGTAAGCTCCGTAATTTCCGGCTCATTCCAATTCATAGCTGTAGTATGAATTTGGAACGGCAACCCTGCCGCCCGGCAGGCCGCCATGCCATCAACCGCGCCCTGCCAAGCGCCGGGCCATTGGCGAAATTCATCATGCCGCGCAGCATCAACACTATCCAAACTGATTCCCGCCCGGGCCAAACCAGCCTCTTTGAGTTTTACCGCCACTTCTGGGGTAATCAAAATACCATTGGTGCCAAGAACAGGGCGCAGCCCCTGTTCTTTTGCATGACGAATAAGTTCGTAAATATCAGCTCGCATCAAAGGTTCGCCGCCGCTGAGAATCAAAATCTTAAACCCAGCCTTGGCAATTTGCTCAATAAGTTTTTTCCCTTCCGCTGTATCCAGCTCTTCTGCATGTTTGGAGCCGGCGTCTCGGTAACAATGGACACAACGAATATTGCATTCCTGGGTCGTATTCCAAGAAATGATCATGGGATCACTCCTTCCAGTCCGTCAGATAACAGGCCGGATCCTCCGCCCAAATATTGCCGCCAGTCACAGCTTCCGCCCGAATGCGGCAGCCGCCGCAAAACATTTTATAGCGGCATTCGCCACAGCGGCCTTCTAAGTGTAGGTGCTTCTCACGCATAGAGCACAAGAACTTGTCTTGGCTGTCCTTCCAGATTTCACTAAATTTCTTTTCCCGTACATTGCCCAGTGTCTTATGGCCCCAGAATTGACAAGCATGCACATTGCCCTGAGGGTCCACATTGGAAGTTTTCTGTCCGGCTGAACAGCCGCCATGCATTTCCAGCAGTTGCAAGACTTCTTCTACTCGCTCCGGCTGGTGCTTTTCTAAGTACTGCAGTAAATAAATACCGTCGGCATGATTATCGGTCGTCAAAATTTCCACTTCAATACCGCGCTTATGGAAATCCAACGTCCGTTCCATCAAGAGTTCAATGGTTTGCCGTTTCTGTTCGGGCGTAGTATCCAGTTCCGCCATTTCCTTGCCCCGGCCTGCATACACCAAATGGTACATGCAAAAACGCGGCACGCCTTCACGTTCCACAATATCCAGAACGTCCGGCAGAGTGTGGAAATTCAAGCGATTCACGGTAAAACGAATGCCGGTCTTATTGCCCGCAGCCAGCGAATTACGAATGCCCTGGATAGTACCCTGAAAAGCGCCTTTTTTGCCGCGGAAATTATCGTGAACCTCTTCATTGCCGTCCACGCTGATGCCGACATATTGAAAGCCAGATTCATGAATGCGTCGAGCCATGTCCGGCGTGATCAGCGTGCCATTCGTCGAAATAACCGGACGAATGCCTTTGGATGCAGCATAGGGTCCCAATTCAAACAAATCTTGGCGCACCAGCGGTTCACCACCAGAGAAAAGTAGCACAGGCACCTTCATGGAAGCCAAATCGTCAATAAAAGCCTTGGCTTCCTCTGTTGAAAATTCGCCAGCATATTCTTTGTCCTCTGCATTAATATAGCAATGCTGACAAGATAAATTACAACGGTTTGTGCTGTTCCAAACAACAATCGGAGTGGCATCCGAAGAAAATTGCAACATCTGCGGCGGCAGATGTTCCGTTTTGCGACCGTATTTAACAATATCCGACACCGTCGCCGTACCACATAATAATTTTGTACATCCAATCATTCTAAAATGAAACCTCCTTGAACTGCTATACGCAAAAAAGGCCAACTCTCAAAGAAACTTTGGAGAGGAGGCCTCTACCTGCCATTTTACAGTTTTTCTTTTTCTATTGGTGTTGTTAGGGAAGCAGTGTGACTCACTTCCTCTTTCACCTGATCCGAGGCGGCTTTAAAGTCCCGAACACTTTTCCCCAAGGCCCGGGAAATTTCCGGCAGCTTGGCTGGTCCAAAAGTAATTAGCACAATTACCAGCACTACAAAAAGCTCCGGCAACCCTATGTTAAACATTGGCCATACCTCCTCTTCCAGCTTCTATTATCGCAAATTCGCTGTATAGAAACAACAAATTTTTTAGTTGAGTATACAACATTCAAGCCTAACCTTGCGAAAATCGCAGCGTAAAAGTGGTTCCCGCCCCTACAATACTGGTTGCTTCCACATCAATGCCGTGCAAATTCATGATCTCTTTCGCCACTGCTAGGCCTAGACCCGTGCCGCCTCCATCGCGGCTGTGCGCCTTATCGACCTTATAAAAGCGCTCCCAAATATACGGAAGCGCCTCCGCCGGAATGCCATGTCCCGTGTCGCTGATACGTAAAAAAACGCGGCTATCGCCATCGCGACCAGACTCAATATAAACGGTCCCCTGCTCTGTATGACGCAGAGCATTATCTAGAAGAATCAACAACAACTGCGTCAGACGATCGCCATCGCCGTACACCAGCAGTCCTTCGGAAAGTTTTGTTTCCAACCGCAAGTCTTTTTCTTGCGCCAATTTCTCCACTAACTGAACCACGCCATCTACCAGACTCTGTAACAAAATGCTTTCTCGTTCCATTTCTACAACTCCGGCCCGCAAGCGGCTTATATCGAGCAAATCGGCGATCAGACGCTCTAGACGCATCGCTTCATCGCGAATCAAAGCATGGTATTGCTGCCGTTGCTGCTCGGCCGCCGTACCGTCCGCCAGTGCCTCATTGTAGCCGCGAATAATAGTCAATGGCGTACGCAGCTCATGAGATACATTCGCCACAAAATCCCGGCGCAGTCCTTCCTGCTTCTCCATCTCCAGCGCCGATTGCTCTAAGCTGGCCGCCATGGCGTTGAAGCTTTGCGCCACATCCACCAACTCCGCCGGTCCTTCTACCGGTACCCGACGATGATATTCTCCGCCAGCAATATGTTGCGTCGCCTGGCGTAAGCTTTCCAAAGGGCGGGCAATCTGCCGGCTTAAGCGCTGGCCGACTACTAAGGAAGCCAATAGGCAGATGACCGCTACAACGCCTAAATGCCACCGCACCCGTTGCAGCCATGCTTCCACGCCTTGAAGAGGCACATGCAAAACAACAGCCCCGTCGGTACTTCCTGTTTCCGGTCCAGGGACCGGAACCGCAACCACAAGCATTTGCTCTTGGTAGAAATCATGAAAAAAAGTACGTCTGACAATTTGTCCTTGCAGTACATCCTGCAACGGTCCCACCAGTCGCGCCCCTCCTTGCATCATCATGCCGAGTCCAGGTCCCTGGCCTTGGCCCTGCATCATCCCCCGACCATGGGGCATAGCGTCGCCATGATTAAAATGCGTTCCTCCTGCCGCTGGAGCCATCATACCGCCCGACAAAGCCAGAATCCTTCCCTGGCGATCCACCACCCAAATTCGGGCATCCAAAAACGGATCCAACACCTCTACCAGTTGCCGCAATTCCTGATAACCATCTTCTTGTTGGCGCGAAGCCGCCACCAACTGGGTTAGCTCCGTTCCCTTCCGAACCAAATCAGCCGTACGCTGCTCCAATACATACTGGCGAATCAGCATGTACGAACCGGCAAACGCCAAAAGCAAGGCTAAAATGATAATACCGATATGTCGGGACCAAATTTGATAACGCAACGGTCTGGACACAATTACACCCCTACTTCAAATTTATAACCCACGCCCCAAACAGTCCGAATGTCCCAGGCTCCCGTCCGGCCTGCAGCTATTTTTTGCCGCAAGCGTTTGATATGCGTATCAACCGTCCGGGTATCTCCGAAATACTCATAGCCCCAAATGGCTTCCAGTAATTGTTCGCGGGAGAATACTCTGCCAGGATGCTTAGCCAGATACCACAGCAGTTCTATCTCTTTGGCAGTAAGCTCTACTTCAACTCCCGCCACGCGCACACTGCGTTCCGCCAAGTTAACGTCCAACTCGTCATATTGTACAGACTCTTCCTCACGCCAGGTATGTTGAGAACGCCGCAAGACCGCTTTGACCCGGGCCACGACTTCCCGCGGATTGAAAGGTTTCGCCACATAATCGTCAGCCCCCTGTTCCAAACCGTTAATGCGATCTTCATCTTCCCCTTTAGCCGTCAGCAAAATAACAGGCACCTCAGACACTCTCCGCACACGTCGACATACTTCCAGCCCGTCTTGTCCTGGCATCATAACATCCAACAGCAACAATTGCGGCTTTTGTTCTTCGTAAAAGCGCAGAGCCTCTGTTCCGTCAGCAGCTTCCACTACAGCAAAGCCTTCTTTTTCAAAATAAAGCGCCAACAATTGACGTATTTGTTTGTCGTCGTCTGCAATTAAAATCTTTGTTTTTTCCATCTTCGAACCTCCTGGTGATACTATTTGGCTTTGGGACAATAAGAAATGCAAAAGAGAGCCGGAGTGACCGGAGCGCACGCCAGAGAATTACAGCCGTTAAAACCAAAAGGCACCCTACTTTTTTAGTAGAATGCCTTCACCAACTTTCTTCAACTCAATTTGTTTTAAAGCACCGCATCCACAGCCGCCGCTAACTCTTTTTTAGGCCGAAAGCCCACCAGACGGGAGACTTCTTTGCCCTCCTTAAAAATGAGTAACGTAGGAATGCCCATGACCTTGTACCGCTGCGCCACCGCAGGAAAGTCGTCGACATTCACTTTAATGATAGCCGCTTTATCCGCATATTCAGGCGCCAGCGACTCCAGCTCCGGAGCAATCATTTTACAAGGCCCACACCAGGGAGCCCAAAAATCAACCAAAACCGGCTTGCCCGCCTCGATCACCAGGGTCTGAAATTCTTCTTCTGTTGCAATGGTATGCAAAGCCATATCCATGCCTCCCTGTTTTTCCTCTATGAAATCAACGCTTTCACCGAGAATATTCTGCTTTTATTGTAAAGTTTTTATTTCTTGAAGTCAACTATTGCTATTGCTTTCTTGTGACGCTCTACATTGCCACCGATGCATAAGCCCCATCAAAAGAGCGCTTAATGCAGCCACACCACCCAATAGTAGCGAAGTATTCCATGGTGCCGGTAACGATTCATGCAACCCGTAGAGACCAAAGAGCACAAAGATAACAGCCGCCGTCCATTTTACCGCTTGTTCCGGTAAATGCTTAAGTAATATCCCCCCAACAGCAATCGCCATACCGTCGGCAATCATCATCCCCGTAGTCGTCCCCATCCAGACCGGTATAATTTCCTGGTACTGTGCTGCTAAGGCTACCGTAGCCAGCTGCGTCTTATCTCCCATCTCCGCCAAAAAGAACGCCACCACTACGGTGCAAAACGGCGTATAACAGGTGGCCTTGTCCGCATCCCCAAGTTCATCTCCGCGAATAGTCCAAATGCCAAAGAAGATAAAAGATACTGCAGCGGCAATTTGTACGTACATCATGGGCATCACATACTGCAAATAATGTCCGGTCAACACCGCTAGCAAATGATTAAGCAACGTTGCCACCAAAATACCGCTCATCACGGTCTTCCATGAATACCGCCCCGCCAAAGCCAATGCCAAAAGCTGCGTCTTGTCTCCCATTTCCGCTAATACCACAAAAATCGTAGCCGCAAAAAAAGCTGTCATTAATTTAGCCTCCCTATTGAGGAGCTACAGCTTCATGCACATCCCACGCCAAAGAAGTAGCTCCTCAGTATTTTCTTAAAATATCTCTCTGTTACTCTGTGCGAATGACTTCTTCACTTATTTTTACATATTAAAAAGCGAGACCTTTGGGCAGGATTTCCTGCCCAAAGGTCTCGCTTGTCAACGTATTTCGTCCGTTAACGGCAAAGCCAGATAGCATACACTATCAGACTGTTGACTTTGCACCGTGAAGCTACTCCCCTTTGGATTCTTGGTATAGAATAACGAAAAATGCTTCTTTTGTCAAGAAGGTGTGCGGCAAGCCATCAATAAGCCGGGTTCTGTTCCGCTTACGCGGTGATGACCATCTATCTGGGCCATTCGTTACCGAATGGCTCTAGCAACCAACCCGGAAGGCTCAGCGGGCCGCTTCATCCCTTCCCTATTTGGTCTTGCTCCGAGTGGGGTTTACCTAGCCGGCCGATCACCCGACCGCTGGTGCGCTCTTACCGCACCGTTCCACCCTTACCGGCATAAAGCCGGCGGTACACATTTCTGTGGCACTGTCCCTAGAGTTTCCTCCGCTGGACGTTATCCAGCACCCTGCCCTATGGAGCCCGGACTTTCCTCGACCGTCCGAAAACGGCCGCGGCCATCTTTCAAGCTCGCCGCAACATGTATGAAAGTATCACAAATTGTCCGGCTCGTCAAGAACTCCTTCACTGCGCCATTGCTGCAGAGAAGACAAGCGCTGTTCCATGCTACGGGATGTCTTGGCTGCGCTTTCGATGGAAAAAGATGCCTCTTGCAGCTTTTTCTGCGTTTTTTCCAACAACAAACCGAAGCGGGCGAATTCACCCCGTACCGCCCCCAACAGCTCCCATACTTCAGCACTGCGCTGCTCAATAGCCAATGTCCGGAATCCTAGCTGCAAACTATTCAAGAGCGCTGCCAGGGTCATCGGTCCAGTCACTACTACCCGATGGCGTCGCAGCAGTTCTTCCGCCAAACCAGGGCGTTGCAGCACCTCGGCATATAACCCTTCCGTAGGCAAGAACAACAAGGCGAAATCGGTCGTATGCGGCGGAGAAACATATTTTTCCGCGATGCTCTTAGCTTCTAAACGCAGTCGCTGCTCCAGCTTTTTCGCTGCGCTCTCCTGTCCCTCGGCATCACCGGCTTCCCGCGCTTCTTGGAGGCGCAAAAAGTCTTCTTGAGGAAATTTAGCATCCACCGGCAGCCAAATACAGCCTTTTTCTCCCTGCCCAGGCAGGCGCAAGGCAAACTCCACCCGCTCGTTTCGCCCTGGAACTACCGCCACATTAGCTGCATACTGCTCAGGAGCCAATACATCTGCCAAAAGAGCGGCTAGTTGGATCTCTCCCCAGGTTCCCCGAGTCTTAACATTTGTCAGTACTTTTTTCAAATCGCCCACACTAGCGGCAAGATTTTGCATCTCGCCCAAGCCCTTGTGCACCATTTCCAGACGTTCACTCACCCATTGAAAGCTTTCCCCCAACTTTCGTTCCAGGGTCTTCTGCAGCCGCTCATCCACCATAACGCGGATTTCTTCCAAGCGACGCCCGCTTTCCAGACGCAAAGACTCCATTTGCGCCTCCAAACTCTGTCGCAGATGCTCTTGGCGTCGTTCCTGCGCCTGCGTCAGGTTCTGCAGATGGCTGGACATGCTTTCTGTCTGCTGCAGCTGCATGCCCATGTGTTCCGCCAGACGACGCAGTACGGAATCATTAAAATCTTGCAGTGTCTCCCGCAGTTCCCTACGGCTTTCTTGCAGTTCCTGGCGCAGCTTTTCTTTGTCCGTTTCCGACTCCTCTTTGGCATTACTTAAATGGCTGATTTTTTGGAGCAGCCATAGTATCAATAACAGTTGCGCAATGGCCGCCGCCAGTAACGCTATCGTCGCAGTATCCATGACAACCTCCTGTAAGGCATTCCGATTACGTTATAAGGCTTTATCACTTTCCAGCAAAATAGCAAGTAGCCATATCAGCCATATGCAAGGCCGGCACCAATGTATAGCGCTTCATGGCGCCAGACAGGCTCTGCCCACCAGCATAAGAACGAGCCGTATCATCAAAACCGCCCATGTGCCAACGGATAGCAAGCATTTCCTCCTCGGTCAGAGGAATAAAACGTTGCAACAGCATAACCGACTTTTCTCCATGACCCAAAGGTAATTGGTCTTCAATTTCATAAACCTCGACTTTTTCCCACTGACCGGTTGTTTCATTTTTCCGATTTCGAAAACCTTTACGATAAAAATTCGCCTTGCATAAATCATGAAACAAGGCGCATACACAAGCTGATTCTTGTTCCAACTCCTGAGAAAAAGCTTGCAGCAAGGTCACTAGACTGTCGTATACAGCCAGAGAGTGCACCAATAGCCCGCCTTCCTCCGCTCCGTGAAACGAAGCGCTTGCAGGGGCTGTATAAAAATCAGTTTCCGTTTCTAAATAATCCAACAGTTGAATCAGACCTGGACGATCAATCGTCTTGGCCAACGAAATAAACCGCTCTTTTTCTTCTTGTAAGGACATCTGCTTTCCTCCTCTAAGAAAACGCATCTCTTCGTTCTCGTTGCTTTTATGAAAACAGGTATATTATACCGCAAATGCACCGACGTAACCAGGACAAGAATAAATCATTACCTTGCTCTGGAATTGTCTACTGATTTATGTTAGTATAAACAGGAGCAACGGAGCATGAGTGCTCTGCCGTTCTGGTGGGGAAACGGCAGAGCCGGGGGCGTGCTCCGTTGTGCGTGATTTATAAAAAACAAGCTGGTAGTGTCTACATGACATTACCAGCTTTTTGTATTCTCCGCTTCTTTTGTTCAAGCTCTGGTTGCTCAGCGCTGCTCACCTTTCGGCACAAAGGACAAGCATTGCCGTTGAGAAACTTCCTTGGTCACCCGGTTAGGCATATTTTTGCTTTTAAAGCCCATGGCCTTGCATCCATAAGGAAACTCTTTTTCCCAAGTGATATAGAAATACTTGCATTTGCTGCAGTTAACTTTATTTGTTCCTTGCTCTTGCATGGTTTTTCGCCTCCTCTTAAAAGCCCGGCATGCCTACAACCAAGCCAACAGACCCAACCGTCCGCTGTGGCCGCTATCGCCGCGATGAGAAAAAAGAAGATCCTTCCGGCAGCAAGTACACCCGCCAGCGTCAGCAATCTGTTGCGGCGGTATGCCGGCTTCAGAAAGAAGCCAGGCGTTAAGGCCTCTCAAATCAAGCCTCTTTTCGCCCTTTTCGCTGCGCAGCAGTCCTTCTGGAAGGTTCGTCGGCAGTTTCTGCAGCACAGCCTCGCCCACAGGATAGCAGCACTGCCCAATAGACGGTCCCAAAGCCGCCAAACATTCTTCCGCTTTGCTGCCAAAGTGCGACTTCATCACCTCTAGGACGCCCACAGCAATACCTGTCACCGTCCCTTTCCAACCGGCATGAGCTAAAGCCAACACGCGATGCACCGGATCAAAAAGCAGCACAGGCACACAATCCGCCACCAAAAGAAGCAACGGTACCCCTTTTGCCGCCGTCACCACTGCATCGGTTCCGGCTAGAGCCCCGTCCCAAGCAAAAGCACCTTGGCCGCATTGTCCTTCGTCCACCACAACGACTCTATTTCCATGAACTTGTTGCAACGCCACTACGTTGGACGCTTCCGCGCCAACGGCTTCACAAAAGTGCTTACGGTTGGCAGTAACATCTTCCGCACAATCGCCGACATGATACCCCAAATTCAAAGACCGCCAAGGAGCTTTGCTAATGCCACCCAGGCGAGTGGACATGGCATGCTGCAAGCCAGCTTCTTGCAGCAAAGAAAAACGTCCTACTATCAAAGGCCCTGCCTTTTCCAAATAAAAAGGCTCTTTTTCTTTCACCATGCTTCCCTGCCTTCCCGGCAGATACCGCAACGCCGGCAGCCTGCAAAACAGCCTTTTGTAGGGGCTTCCTTTGCGGCGCGCTGCCATTCCTGCCATAAATAATCCTTGTTAAATCCCATATCCAGATGCGCCCAGGGCAGACGCTCGTCTAGGGAGCGCTGTCGATATAAATAACTTTCCTCATCCAAGCCGGCGTCTTTAAGGCAAGCGGCAAAACGCCGCCAGCCCCCCTGCGCAGCAGCAGCCGCCAAAACCGGCGCCAACCGGCGATCTCCCCGCGCCAGTATGGCCTGCACATAAGCTTCCCGCGGCGGCTCGCTGAGAATTTCCACGCGGCGATTCGTTTTCAGTAAGCTTTCCAACCGGCGCAACCGCTGCTGAATCACCTTTTTATCCGCCATAGGCAGCCACTGAAACGGCGTGAAGGGCTTCGGCACAAAAGGATTGACGCTAAGAGTTAGTTTGCCCTTAGAACCCGCTTCTTCCATGCATGCCAGCACCCGCAAGGCCATCTCAGCAATAGCGTCAATGTCTTCATCAACTTCCGTCGGCAAGCCAATCATAATATATAGGCGCAGATTTGGAATGCCAGCCTGCGCCGCCAAACGCACACCTTCTAACAAATGCTCTTCTCGAATCCCCTTGTTGATGACGTCCCGCAAGCGCTGACTGCCGGCTTCCGGCGCCAAAGTCAGCGTCCGATGGCCGCTGGCGGCCAAACCGGCCACCAATACTGCATCCAATGAATCCGCTCGCAAAGAAGCTACGGAAAAGCGCATCCCTTTAGCCTCAAACTCATGGCATAGAGCTTGAATCTCCGGATAATCGGAAACAGCCGCCCCCATGAGGCCCACTTTCATGCCTTGCTGCTGCGCACGCAAAAGCGCTTGTCGCAATACCGGCAGTGAACGCGGCCGCGGCTGGCGAAAGCAATACCCTGCCATGCAAAAACGACAGTGCCGTCCGCAACCGCGAGCCACTTCCAGTAAAAACAGCTTGCCGAATTCCGCGTCTTCCGCAAAAACAGCCGTTTCTCCCGGATAGTCGTCTAAGCGTTCTACTCTGCGCCGCGAAATCGTCTCTGGAACCTCCTCCAGTTTCCGCCACGCAGCCAAGCGTCCGTCTGCCTCGTAAGCCGCTTCATAAAAAGCAGGCACATAAACACCGGGAATATGCGCCCAAGCCAGCAGCACCTCTTGACGCGTTTTACCTTGGGCGCGGCATTCCTGATAAACGTCCACCATTTCTTGCAATACTTCTTCGCCTTCGCCGATAATGGCTGCATCAACAAACGGCGCCAAGGGTTCCGGATTGAACGTAGCGCAGGGCCCGCCAATCAACACAAAGGGATCCTGCTCGCCCCGTGCTTCAGCCAATTGGGGAATTCGTCCCAGTTGCAGCATATCCAAAAAATGAAAATAATCCATTTCAAAAGAAAGCGCAAAGCCTACCAGTGCAAACGCGCTTAACGGCCGCTGACTCTCCACGGTCATCAACGGCGTCTGCGTACGGATATGCTCGTCCCAGGCTTTTTTTTCCGGCAAAAAAGCCCGCTCGCAGCACAGGTCTCCCCGTTCGTTGAGCAGGCGATATAAAATATGCAAGCCTAAATTAGACATGCCCACTTGATAATTGTTAGGATAGACCAAAGCAAAGCCCCTGCCGCCTGCCTGTGGCGGCGCACAGGTATTGTCCTCCTGCTCGCGGCGCTGCCGCAAGGCTTCTTTCAAGCTCCAAGACATATGGTTCACTCACTTCCTGTCTCTGTTTCTTCCATCATAACAGAGATTTCCCGTAATGTCAGCGAAGATGGTGCACATCATTCACAAGAGAGACCATGACATTTTGCGGCAGCACTTCCAAAATATTTACAGCCGTATTGCTCTGCCGTATGGCCCAAAGACGATTCAAATCCATGCCTAACACATCGCAAAGGACCGTGCGAATCGCCGCGCCATGAGACACAATAACCACGGTCTGTCCTTTATGCCGCTGGGCTAACTCGCGCAAGGCCTCCATCATCCGCTGCTGTACCTCTAAAAAGGTCTCGCCGCCGGGAATTTCAATTTCCGCCGGATGGGAGAACAACCGATTTCCCGTGCCACCGCCATCTAAATCAAGAGAATCATAGATCATGCCTTCCCAGTCGCCAAAGGAAATTTCCCTCAAATCCTGGCGAGTCAATACATCCAGTCCATGTACGGCGGCAATCTGGGCTGCCGTCACAAAAGCCCGGCTCAAATCGCTGCTGTATACAGCAGCCACCTTTTCCTCCGCCAGCCGCTGCGCCACTTTCCCTGCCTGCTCGATGCCGTTCGCAGTCAAAGAAATGTCCGTTTGGCCCTGATAACGCATCTCGATATTCCAAGTTGTTTCGCCATGGCGCACCAAAATTAATTTACTCATACTCTATTTCCTTTCTCGAAAAAAGCTTCAATTCCTATCTCAAATTATGGCCAATTCGGCCGCCAACGCCATCATTAGGCGCTCATTTTCTTCTTTCCGGCGCACAGCCACCCGGATATGACTATCACCAAGGCCTACGTAATTGGCGCAGTCTCGCACCAAAATCCCTCGCTGTTTCAAGCGCTCCCGCCACTGGCTGGAAGTCAGACCAGTTTGTTTCATATCCAAAAGAATATAATTTACCGCCGGTTCATAGGCATACACTCCCGGCAACGGCGCTAACGCTGCGTATAACGCCTGCTTTGCCTGCGCTACATAGGTGCGGCTTTCTTGCTGATAGTCGCTGCAGCGAAGAGCCCACAATCCTGCCTGTTGCGCCAAAAAATTCACATTCCACGTATCCTTTTTCGCCGTCAAGTCTTGGATCAGCGCCGAATCGCCCGCCATAAAGCCCAAACGCAGCCCCGGAATGGCGTAAAATTTAGTCAAAGAACGCAGAACCGCCGCCTGATCTCTTAGCTTCGGCAAATCCTGCAAAATACTGTATTTTTTCTGTTCCGGCAAAAAATCCTGAAAAGATTCATCCACTAGCAAAAAGCACTGCTCTTTAGCCGCTTCTTCCGCCAAACGCAGCACTGCTTCGCGTTCAAGGAGCGTCCCGGTGGGATTATTGGGATTACAAAGAAAGAAAATATCCGCGTCAGCCAAAGCGACCGACATTTGCTCCCAAGGCAACGCAAATCCGTCTGCAGTAGTCAATGGCAGATAAGCAACTTCCGCCCCAGCGGCACGAGCCGCCTTTTCATATTCGCTAAAAGTCGGCGCCGTCACCAGCACGCGCCTCGGTTTTCGTGTATAGCAAAGCAAGTATAACAGCTCCGCCGCGCCATTCCCTACAATCACACTTTCCGAAGGACAAGCATGACTTTCCGCCAAAGCCTGTCGCAACTCCACCGCCTCTGGTTCTGGATAATGCACAACCCCGTCCAAAAGGGAAGCCAAATGTTCCTTCAAGCCTGGCGGCAAGCCCAAGGGGTTAATATTAGCGCTGAAATCCAACACCGCCTCAGGAGACACCCCTAATTCACTGGCAGCAGTATAAATATTGCCGCCATGCTCAAAAGCAGCGAACCCAGTCATGCTCTTCCCCCTCATTTCCACAACGATACCAACTGCCGCCGGACACCAGCGGCCAGCTTCCCAAAAAAGAAAGCTGCGGCAATTCTTGCTGTACCCGCGCCTGCAAGGTTTCTATCGTTTCTGGAGCTACATCGCCTTTCCATAGAACCCCTAACACCGTACCGCTATGAGCCACATTGACGCCGATCGCTCCTTGCTGCAAGGCCAGTGACCAGAGTAGCTCCAGCTCTAGCTTGGGCAGCAAAATCTGATTAGCCCGCGCGCTAAGCATAGCGCCATGGCCTAACCAAAACGCTTCTTGTTCCGCCATGCCCCGTTTTATGCATTTCACCGCTTGACGAACCACGCGTTCCTTGGCCCGATTAAAACAGTGCAGTTCCTGACGCTCATTAAAACGCTGCGTATCCACCTGGCCGCCTTGGTCCCAGACGGAAACCATAATCGCCGGTGGTTCCCCCAAACTGCAAAATGCAGCGCCTGTCACATGCGCGATTTGTGCAATACCAGGACAGAACACTCCATCAGTAGGTTCCACCTCCGCCGCCAGCGTCAAGAGCTCTTGCGGTGCAAGAACCCGCCCAAAAGAAAGAGCCACCGCTTGGCAGGCAGCACCGATATCGGCGCTGCTGGAAGACATGCCCTTGCCTACTGGCAATTGCGAACAAATTTCCAGTTCTCCTGAGAGCTTCTTTTCACCCAAGAAAAGAAGCGTCTTCGCCACTGCTTGTTGGGTTTTAACTCCTCCCAAAACAGCCGGCGCCTTGGCAGGACGCAGCATGGCCCGGGAATAACTGCCAATAGGACAGGTAACCAGAAAGTAATCTTCGTCTACCAGGCCCTGCGTCAATTCACCGCAAGATCCTGGAACGCGAACCTCCAGAATTTGTCCGTTTGCCAATTCTCCAGGTATATTTTTATACTGCGGGGACGTTTTTTCGCCCATGCGTCTTGATTCCTCCATCCTGTTCTAATACAAAAAAGCCAGCAAGACGATAACTTCCGTAATTTCCGTCATCGCTCCATATACGTCGCCTGTCAGTCCGCCCAGCTTGCGACTGATCAAAAAGCCACAGACAAAAGCACACACCAGCGCCGCTACCAAGGCAATCAAGCCCTGGCCGCCCAAAGGCAGCACCAGCAAAAAAGAAAGCACCAACGCGATCCACAAAGCACCCTCACCTGCATACGCGGCAAAAGCGCGTCCCATGCCGTTTTCCCGAGCGTATGGAAAGCAGGTAATGCCCACTACCATCGCCAAGCGTCCTAATACAGGCATGGCAAAAAGCGCCGCCGGTAAAGTCAGCGACGCCAAATCGGCAATCAGAGACCATTTCAAAGCAAAGAGCATGAAAAAAGTGGTCACCCCATGGGCGCCCACACGGCTGTCCTTCATGATTTCCAACATCCGTGGCCGATGACGGCCAGAAAAAAGACCGTCCATGGTATCCATAAAGCCGTCGCAGTGCAACCCACCTGTCAAGAGAATCGGCAACGCCGTCAAGAGGGTAACAACTACCGTCGGCGGGTACGTACTAACCCAAGTAGGAAGCCAAACATACAGCACCTGCCAAGCAGCTACAAAGCACAAGCCCAGCACGGCTCCGACCAGCGGAAAATAGCGTACGCTGCGGCCGCAGCCTTTTTCATCCCAAAATAACTCTCCCGACAAACGCAGACGCGTCAAAAACTGCAATCCCAATAAAAAATCATTGAACATGTTTTCCCTCCGGCATCTCCATTCTTCTTTAGACTACCATCCCAACAGCAGGCTGGCAAGCAAAAGAAACAGAGCTACCGCACCTTGCATCAGACGGATCGTTTGGGTAATGTGACGCCCTTGCAGCGCTTCTTTGGGCTCGCCCATTTTCGCTCGCAGCGAAGCCACCCCGCCATAATAGTTTAACCCGCCCAATTGCACGCCCAAAGCGCCAGCCACTGTCGCCTCCGCATAACCACTGTTCGGACTAGGATGCGCTGCCGCATCACGGAGCATCATTTGCCAAGCGTTGCGCCAATCTAAACGCAAAAACCAAGCAGCCCCCAAAAGCAGCAACGCTGTCAATCTAGCTGGAAGCCAATTGAAAACGTCATCAACCCTGGCAGCCACTTTGCCGAAATGCTCATAGCGTTCATTATGATAACCCACCATGGAATCCAGCGTATTGACGGCGCGGTATAAAAAAGCTAGAGGCACACCGCCAAGCAGAAAATAACAAAGAGGCGAAATAATGCCATCGACAATGTTTTCCGCCACGGTTTCCACTGTAGCTCTTGTGACTTCTCCTTCATCCAGGTCCGCTGTGTCCCGCCCAACAATCCAGCCTACTTTGCGCCGTGCTTCCACCATATTTCCTGCCGTCAAAAAATCTCGAATTTCACTGCCGGCAGCAGCCAAGCTGCGCGGCGAAATAGTAAAGCTCAAGAGCAAAGCGCCTCCAAGCCATTGCGCTTCGTTGCCCCCCAAGGCCAACAGCTGCATCCAGCACCAAGCACTGCCATACGCAACGGCCAGTACAACCGCCACGAGCACTGCGCCTGATGCCTGCTGCCGCCATGAGCTCTGCGTCAGGCGCAGCAAGCAGGCCTCTCCCCAGGAAATGACTCGGCCAATAAGCACTACCGGATGCCAGCGGCTGTTGGGATCGCCCAGCAGTTGGTCCAAAAGCACCGCTCCCAGCAGCATCCATAATTCACCGGTCCATGCGCTTGGCAGCATCTACTTGCCCTCCACAATGGCATACAGCCTGGGCATATCCAAGTTTTCCCGTACAACTGCCGCCAGACGGTTATACGCAGCTTCCTTGCGCGCCTGAGTATCTCCGGACCGATCCAGCGGCGCTAACCCTTTACGCTGCCGCAAGACATTAGCAAGGAGTCCCCGGTAGGAGTCATTATCAAAGATACCGTGCAAATAGGTGCCAAGGACCAAACCAGAGGAAGCCACCGCCCCATCCGGACTGGATACCTTTTGACAGGAACGTTCTTCAATCTGAAATGCAGCCTCTGTCCCCGCAGCAAATTCCGTACGACCCATATGAATTTCATAACCCTTCAGCTCCAAGCCACTGGCTTTGATACCCAAAAAGCGGTCAGACAGACCACGGGCGCTCACTTGCTGCGTCATTTTTTCCGCCACAAAGGTCGTTGTCGTATCCAAAAGCCCCAAACCCGGCGTTTCATCATAGTCGGACTCGGTATGCTCCGGATCAAAAACCGTCTGACCCAACATCTGATACCCGCCGCAAATACCGATGACAGGTACGTCTTGGGTGTGGAGCTCTTTAATGGCTTTTTCATACCCATGTTCACGCAAATACAGCAAGTCCTCCACTGTATTTTTACTACCCGGCAGAATAATAAGATCCGGCTTGCCCAACGCTTCTCCTTGACGCACATAGCGCACAGCCACATCCGGTTCGGCTCCAAGAGCGTCGAAATCCGTAAAATTGCTGATCTTCGGCGTACGCAGCACCGCCACGTCAATTTCTTTGGTTTGAACGGTCTGCTTATCTTCCAAGGAAACAGAGTCCTCGTCGTCAATGCCTAAGTCAGCCAAATGCGGAATAACCCCCAGTACCGGCTTGCCTGTCTTCGTTTCCAAAAACTCAAGAGCTGGCTGCAAAAGACGAATATCGCCGCGAAACTTATTGATAATAATGCCTTTCACCAATTCCCGTTCGTCCGGTTCCAACAGTTCCAGCGTTCCTACCACTGATGCCAGCGCACCGCCGCGATCAATGTCCGCTACCAGCAGCACTGGTGCCGGCGCCAATTTAGCTATGCGCATGTTAACAATGTCATTGGCTTTGAGATTGACCTCCGCCGGACTGCCGGCGCCTTCGATAACAATGCGGTCAAATTTATCATGCAGCTTTTCTAAGCAAGCCTTCACGGTATCGAGCGCCTGCAGGCTATAGCCTTGATGATATTCCTGAGCCGTCATGTTGCCGATGGGGCGACCCATCAGCACTACCTGGGAGCGGGAATCGCCTGTAGGCTTTAAGAGCACAGGATTCATCTCCACCATAGGCTCTAGTCCGGCGGCCTCTGCCTGGGCTACCTGGGCCCGCCCCATTTCCTCGCCGTATTTGGTTACATAGGAATTCAGCGCCATATTCTGCGCTTTAAAAGGAACGACACGCAGGCCGTCCTGCAAAAAGATCCGGCAAAGAGCGGTTGTTAAAATGCTCTTACCTACATGAGAACTGGTTCCTTGGAGCATGATGGTCTTAGCCATGCCCAACGCCTCCTCTGTTCGCTATCGCTTCTCTTTTATTCCGTTTCCGCCAAACGGCGTACATCCACCGCCAGGCCGCTGACAACTAGAAAGACCTGCTGCGCCTGGGCAGCCACCTGCTGATTCACCCAGCCCGCATAGTCCCTAAAAGCTCGGGACATTGCATTGTCCGGCACAATACCCAACCCCACTTCATTGGTAACAAATACTACCGGACAAGTTGCTTGCCTCGCCGCGCACAGTAACGCTTCCGTCTCCTTGGCAATATACCGCTGCCCAGCCTCCGGGTCTGCCGGGAAATCTTCCTGGCACATGCAGTTGGTAACAAACATCGTCAGGCAATCAAATAGAATCGCCTTAGTCGCGCCTGCCGCCTTCTCCAGTACCGCCGCCGCTTCCCGCGGCGCTTCAAAGGTTTGCCAGCCTGCCGGACGCCGCCGCCGGTG